>CAJMXB010000047.1 GCA_905219705.1 Oscillospiraceae bacterium
CTTTTGCGAGAGACTGATGCAATAGAAATCATGGGGATGATTTCGGGGAAAGAACGGCTGCCGCTGAAAAGGCGGAAACTGCCGTGGCGAGAAAATGATTTTGAATTTTAACATATTGTTTCTCAAAAGGCAAGACTTTTAGAAAAGATAGAACCGGAGACCTATCCTGCGGGGAGGGCGGCGGGGGAGGGGAGCAGGGTGATACGGCCCGCCTCCTCCGCCACGGTGAGAAGAGAGCCGGGCGGGAGGGCGCCGGTGAGGAGAAGCTCGGCGGCGGGATCCTCGATCTGGGCGCGGATCGCCCGGCGCAGGGGGCGGGCGCCGTAGTCGGCGTCGAAGCCCGTGCGGGTCAAAAGCGCCTGAGCGGCCTCGGTGACGGACAGCTCCACGCCCAGGGCGGAAAGCCGCTGGGAGAGCCGCCGGAGCAGCCGGCAGGCGACCTGGGCCAGCTCCGGGGAAGAGAGCTGACGGAAAACGATGATCTCGTCCAACCGGTTGAGCAGCTCTGGCCGGAAGGTGCGCTTGACCTCCTCCATCACCATCTCCCTGATCTCCTCCAAACTTCGCAGGCCGTCGGAAGAGCTGTCTGCGGAAAAGCCCAGGCTGCCTTTGGCGGTGATGCGCCGGGCCCCCACGTTGGAGGTGAGGATAAGCACACAGTTGCGAAGGTCGGCCTTCCGGCCCTGGGCGTCGGTGACACAGCCGTCCTCCAGGGCCTGGAGCAGGACGCTCCACACATCCTCGTGAGCCTTTTCGATCTCGTCGAAGAGCACCACGGAATAGGGCCTGCGCCGCACGGCCTCGGTGAGTTGTCCGCCCTCCTCGTGGCCCACATAGCCCGGCGGGGAGCCCAAAAGCCGGGAGACGGTGTGCTGCTCCATATATTCTGACATATCAAAGCGGATCAGGGCCTCCTCGGTGCCAAAGAGGGATTGCGCCAGGGCCTTGCACAGCTCGGTCTTGCCCACACCCGTGGGGCCCAGGAAGAGAAAGGAGCCCACAGGCCGGTCAGGCTCCTTCAGACCCACCCGTCCCCGGCGGACAGCTTTGGCCAGGCTGGAGACGGCCTCCTCCTGGCCCACCACCCGGCGGTGGAGGGCTTCCTCCAGCTCCAGCAGCCGCTGGCTCTCCGAACGGGTGAGAGAGGTCACGGGGATCCCTGTCCAGCCGGCCACCACCGCCGCTACGTCCTCCGCGGTGACCGCGGAGGGGGCGGACTCGGAGAGCCGGGCCCGGCTGGCGGCTTCGTCCATGAGATCCACGGCCTTATCCGGAAGGCGGCGGTCGGGGAGGTAACGCTGGGAGAGGGAGACGGCGGCGGAGAGGGCCTGGTCGGTGATGGACAGGCGGTGGTGCCGCTCATAGTGGGGGCGCAGGCCCCGGAGGATNGACAGGGTGTCCTCCTCCGAGGGCTCGGCAACAGTGACNGNCTGGAACCGCCGCTCCAGGGCGGCGTCCTTCTCAATATACTTCCGATATTCGTCGGTGGTGGTGGCTCCTACCACCTGGATGTCTCCCCGGCCCAGGGCGGGCTTGAGGATGTTGGCGGCGTCGATGGCCCCCTCGGCGCTGCCCACGCCTACGATGGTATGGAGCTCGTCCAAAAAGAGGATCACGTCTCCCGCCCGGCGCACCTCGTTGAGGATGTTTTTTACCCGCTCCTCAAATTCGCCCCGGTACTTGGTGCCCGCCACCATGGAGGGCAGATCCAGCGCCACCAGCCGCTTGGCGGCGAGCTCCTGGGGTACTTTCCCCTGGGCGATGGCGATGGCCAGAGCCTCGGCCACGGCGGTCTTGCCCNCCCCCGGCTCCCCGATAAGGGCGGGGTTGTTCTTCCGGCGGCGGGAGAGGATCTCCACCACCCGGCGCACCTCCCCCTCCCGGCCGATAACGGGATCCAGCTCCCGGTTGGCGGCCAGGGCGGTGAGATCCCGGGAAAATTGATCCAACAGCTTGGTGCCGGCGCCGCGCTCCTCCCGCTCCAGACGGCGGCGCTCCGCGAGCCGGGGCTCGTAGGCGCCGAAGGCGTTGGTCACCTCTCCCAAAAGGCGGCGGGGATCCTTGCCCACCGCCAGGATGACCCGGTTGGCGGCACTGTCGCTCTGGCGGAGGAGGCCGGTGAGCAGATGGCCGGTGTCTGCCCGCCGGGCCTGGAGGCGCCGGGCTTCGTTCAAGGCCAGCTCCAGGCACTCCCGGCAGCGGGGGGTGAGGCCCTGGGCGGGAAGGCCGCCCGCCGTACCCGCGCCCATGAGCTCCACCAGAGCGCTTCGGAGCATCTGGGGGGTGAGCCCCACAGCGATGAGCGCCCTGGCGCCGGGGCCCCGGCCCTCCCGGGCCACGNCCAGCAGCAGGTGCTCTGTGCCCACATAGCTATGGCCCAGCTCGGCGGCACTCTCCTGGGCCANCCGCANGGCGGTNTCCGCCCCGGCGGTAAATTCAATGCTGTTCATCTCGTTTGCTCCTCTCGTTTGCCTTGACAGATTGACAGGTCAGGCGGTTANCCTGAGCTAACCGTCTGAAAAACCGAAAACCTTAGAGCCCCATTGTTTGGCGGCATCTAAAATATACCCGGTTTTTCCGAAAAATTACATTGCAATTTGAAAATGATGTGTTATAATAATGCCAGTTTGAAGTGACTTGGAGGTGTAACCAATGGCCTACGTGATCAGCGATGCTTGTGTCAGCTGCGGCGCTTGCGCCGACGCCTGCCCTGTGTCCGCCATTTCTCAGGGGGACAGCCAGTACGTGATCGACGCCGGCGCCTGCATCGACTGCGGCACCTGTGCCGGTACCTGCCCCACCGGCGCCATCTCTCAGGGCTGAGAGAGCGCCTACATGCGTAAAAAAACAGCGGCGCTGTCACTGTGGCAGCGCCGCTGTTTTCGTTTGGGAGAGATAAGAGTTGCGGGAAGCGCCCGGGTCTGATATACTGAGTTAAAAAATCAGAGGAGGCGAGGATATGGAGCGGCTGCGGGGTAAAGACCTGCTCCTGGTGGGGCTGACGCTTTTTTCCATGTTTTTTGGCGCGGGGAATCTGATCTTCCCACCCTACGTGGGCGCCCAGGCCGGGGTCAACACCTGGCTGGCCATGGTGGGAATGGCGGTGAGCGNCGTGNGCCTGCCTGNGATGGGCGTGGTGGCGGTGGCCAAGNCCGGGGGGCTGNACGTGATGGGTGACCGGATCCACCCCCTGTTCTCCAGGGTCTTCACCGTGGCCTGCTACCTGGCCATCGGGCCCTGTCTGGCCATTCCCCGCACTGCCAGCACCTCCTTTGAGATGGCGGTGATCCCCTTTGCCGGGGCGCAGGCGCCCCTGCGGCTGTTTCAGTGGGCCTATACGCTGGTGTTCTTTGCCCTGGCCCTCTGGGTGGCCCTGAAGCCGGAAANGCTCACCGACCGGNTGGNCAAGATCCTGTGCCCGATCCTGATCGCCCTCATTGTCGTCGCCTTTGCGGGCTGTCTGCTCCATCCCCCGGGGGGCTATGGCCCGGCCCAGGCCGCAGGCTACGGGGACAGCCCGGTGATCACCGGTTTTCTGGAGGGCTACCAGACCATGGACACCATCGCCGCGCTGGTCTTCGGCATCACCATTGCCATCAGCATCCGCGCCCNGGGCGTCACCCAGAGCCGGGAGGTGGTCTTCGGCACGGTGCGGGCCGGGTGTTTGGCCGGGATACTGCTGCTGGTCATCTACGCCATGCTAGCTCATATGGGCGCCCTGGCCGGAGGCCGTTTCCCCGGGGCCTCCAACGGGGCGCGGGTGCTGACCGATCTGGTCTTCTATCTTTTCGGCCCTCTGGGGCTGATGCTGCTGGCCGCCATCTTCGTCATCGCCTGCTTCAATGTGTGCGTGGGCCTCATCACCTCCTGCGGCGAGTATTTCCACAAGCTCTGGCCGGCTTGCTCCTACCGGGGCTGGGCGGCGGTCTTTGCGGGGGTGGGCCTGCTCATCGCCAACATTGGACTGGATCAGATCCTGAAGATCTCCGTACCGGTGCTCAGCGTGCTCTATCCCGTGGCCATCGTGCTCATTCTGCTCTCCCTGTTTCACGACCGGCTGAAAAAGCGCCCCGGGGTCTACCCGGCGGCCATTTTGTGCACTGCCGCCGCCAGCCTGCTGCTGGTGGCGGCGGACTACCTGCCGGGGCTCAAGGAGGCCGTGTCCATTCTGCCCCTGGCGGGGCAGGGCCTGGGCTGGGTGCTCCCGGCGGCGGTGGGCCTGCTGGCAGGTCTGCTTCTGCCGCAGTCCGCCTGACAGGGCGGTAAGAGGGAAGAAATAAAAAGGAGGACGAAACCCTTGGGTTTCGTCCTCCTTTTGTTTGTGTGTCAATCCGTCTCCTGGCGTACCCTGGTCAGATAGCGGTAGATGCTGGCGGGGGAGGAGTGCAGCTCCTTGGACACGTGGGCCACCGCCCCCTTGAGCCGGAAGATGCCCCGCCGCTCCAGCTGGGCCACGATGCGGATCTTCTCCTCCTGGCTCAGCCGCTCTACAGGGATGTTCCCCTCGGACAAGACCTCTTCGATCNCCGAATCTGCCGCCGAGGTCATGGAGTCGCCAAAACGTTCGGTGTCCTCCTCCTTCAGGGATTCCAACACGTCACTGCGGATGACGATGTTGTTCTCCATATAGACGTCCGGATGGATGAGCTGGAACAGCTGGCTGGAGAGCTCCTGGAATTTGCTGTCGTCAAAATTGACACACAGCATCCCCACCAGGTCGTCGNTTTTATNCTTGATATAAAAAGNGGAGGAGCGCAGGGGGCGGTTACCGCTGGTGAGACCGTTATAGTTGGTGCGGTAATCCATATCCTTGGCGTTTTCAGCCACTGCCCGCAGAGCCATGGCGGTGGGCGGGGAGTCCAGATCCCGCCCGCTGACAGAGCCGTTAACGATGGCCACAATGGTGCTGTTTTTGCCGTGGACGTCATGAAGGGTGATCTCGTATGTGGGGCCCAGTACCAGGCCGAGGAACTCAACCAGCTTGGTGTACTGCTTGAGCATGGCGCGGTTCATATGCTCACCTCATTTTCTGAAAAGAACCTGTGAAAAAGGCTGCTTTCATAATCTATGGTAAAAGCATCATACCATGGAATGAATGGGGAATCAAGAGAGAAAAATTGTAATTGTGAGAAAAAATAACTCAAAAAGCGGGGGCAAAAAGACAAATAGATAAATTGCACAGGAAGAGGGTTGCAATTTTGGGCAGTTTTTCACAACTTCCACTTGACTGCGTGAGAAAAAACTGATAAAATATCTCTCGTAAAAGGTGCTGTCCGCCAGTCACAGCCGCCCAAGGACGGGGCGTTGCTTGACGACCGGGGTATCCTCACATCTTTGGCTGAAATGCCGAATAATGGAGGTAATCAAAATGGACAAGAAAGCAACCAACTATCCCCTGAACGTCCCCATGCCCCAGCACTGCGCGTATGCTGTGCGCGACCTGCCCCAGGCGACCGTTGAGCAGCGTGAGCGCGCCCTGAATGCCACGCACTGGAACGAGTTCGCGTTTCCCTCGGGAATGCTGACTGTGGACATGCTGTCCGACTCCGGCACCACCGCTATGACCAACCAGCAGCTGGCCACCCTGTTCCTGGGTGACGAGGCTTACGGCCGCAACACCGGCTATTATGTCCTGCTGGACACCTTCCGCGACATTTTTGAGCGCGGCGGCGAGAAGAATTGGAAGAAGATCATCGACCTGGTGCGCACCGATTGCCGGGACATCGAGAAGATGATGGACGAGGTCTATCTCTGCGAGTACGAGGGTGGCCTGTTTAACGGCGGCGCCGCGCAGATGGAGCGTCCCAACTCCTTCATTATCCAGCAGGGCCGTGCCGCTGAGTCCGTGCTGATGGAGATCGTCNANAAGATCCTGGCCGAGCGTCATCCCGGCAAGGTCTACACCATCCCCTCCAACGGCCACTTCGACACCACCGAGGGCAACATCAAGCAGATGGGCTCCATTCCCCGCAACCTCTACAACAAGGATCTGCTCTATGAGATCCCCGAGGGCGGCAAGTATCCCAAGAACCCCTTCAAGGGCAACATGGACATTGAGAAGCTGGAGCAGCTGATCCAGGGCGTGGGCGTGGAGAACGTGNCCCTGATCTTCACTTGTATCACCAACAACCCCATCTGCGGCCAGCCCGTCTCCATGGCCAATATCCGCGAGATCAACCGGGTGGCGCACAAGTACGACATCCCCCTGGTCTTTGACGTGGCCCGCTGGGCGGAGAACTGCTACTTCATTAAGATGAACGAGGAGGGCTACGCCGACAAGTCCATCGCCGAGATCGCCAGCGAGATGTTCTCCTACTGCGACGCCTTCACCATGTCCGCCAAGAAGGACGGCCACGCCAACATGGGCGGCATGCTGGCCTTCCGGGACAAGGGTCTGTTCTGGAAGAAGTTCTCTGACTTCAACCCCGACGGCAGCGTGAAGACCGACGTGGGCGTGCTCATCAAGGTCAAGCAGATCTCCTGCTACGGCAACGATTCCTACGGCGGAATGTCCGGCCGTGACATCATGGCTCTGGCCTGCGGCCTCTATGAGTCCTGCGACTTCGGCTACATGGACAACCGTGTCAAGCAGTGCGAGTACCTGGCTCAGGGCTTCTACAAGGCCGGCGTCAAGGGCGTGGTTCTGCCCGCCGGCGGCCACGCTGTGTACATCAACATGGACGAGTTCTTTGACGGCAAGCGGGATCACNCCACCTTCGCCGGCACCGGCTTCTCCCTGGAGCTGATCCGCCNCTACGGCATCCGCGTGTCCGAGCTGGGCGACTTCTCCATGGAGTACGACCTGTAGACTCCCGAGCAGCAGGCTGAGCTGGCCAACGTGGTTCGCTTCGCCATCGACCGCAGCCGTCTGACCCAGGAGCACCTGGACTACGTCATCGCCGCTGTCAAGGCCCTCTACGAGGATCGGGAGAGCATCCCCAACATGCGCATCCTCTGGGGCCACAAGCTGCCCATGCGTCACTTCCACGCCTTCCTGGAGCCCTACCCCAACAAGTAAGCAAGGGCGAAAAATAAATACCTTCGTCAAGAGGGGTACCCCTCTTGCTCTTGGCTCATTAGAGNGCCAAGAAAGAGANAACTTNGCNTTCCGCGTCNCNTAGAAGACGCGGGAAGAAGAGCGTCCGCACCCCGGGATCACAATATTACCCCCTGCGCGGACGCTCTTTTTCTCTCCTTTTTNGGTTTTCCTGCCTTTTGGAGAGAGGGCGAGAGAATAGATGTGTTCCAAATCTGTAATGAGAGGTGTAATTATGGCAGAGAGTACTCAGCTCCAAAAGCGCGACGGTTTCCAAAGCAAGTGGGGCTTCATCCTTGCTTGTATCGGCTCCGCCGTGGGCATGGGCAACATTTGGCGTTTCCCCATCATNGTCANNCGCTTTGGCGGTATGACCTTCCTGATCCCCTATTTCATCTTTGTTATTTTCGTGGGCGCCACCGGCGTCATCGAGGAGTTCGCCCTGGGCCGCAGTTCTCAGGCCGGCCCCATCGGCGCCTTTGGCCACTGCACCGAGCTTAAGACCGGCAACAAGAAGACCGGTGAGCTCATCGGCATCATCCCCATCATCGGCGCTCTGATGCTGGCCATCGGCTACACTGTGGTCATGGGCTGGATCTTCAAGTACGCGTTCATGTCCATCTCTGGCGGCCTGTTCGCTCTGGGCACCGACATGGGCGCCATCGGCGGCACCTTTGGCGCCACCGCGCCTGAGGCGGGCACCATCGGCGAGGCCATCGGCATGATGTTCAGCGGCGGCCTGTTCGGCATCGGCAATACCGTGTGGCAGATCGTTGGCCTGGTGGTGGCTCTGATCATCATGGCCATCGGCGTGTCCGGCGGCATTGAGAAGGCCAATAAGGTCATGATGCCCGTTCTGTTCGTGCTGTTTGTGGTGCTGGCCATCTACATTGCCACCCTGCCCGGCGCTTCCGACGGCTACAAGTTCCTGTTCACCATTGATNCCAANGGCTTTGCCAATCCCCAGGTGTGGGTCTATGCCTTTGGCCAGGCCTNCTTCTCCCTGTCCGTTGNGGGCAACGGCTCNGTCATTTNCGGCTCCTACCTTCCCATGGACGAGGATATTCCCTCCTCCGCGCGGAACGTGGCCTTTTTTGACACCCTGGCCGCCCTGCTGGCNGCCTTTGTCATCGTTCACGCCATCGCCGCTTCCGGCATGGCCATGAGCGATGTGGGCGCCGGCCCCGGCCTCATGTTCGTCTACCTGGTCAACATTATGAACGGCATGCCCGGCGGCCGGATCGTGGGCGTGATCTTCTACATTGCCGTTCTCTTCGCTGGCCTGAGCTCCATCATCAACCTGTATGAGGCGCCCGTGGCCACCATGCAGGAGCAGTTTAAGCTGAAGAGACTTCCCGCCGTGGCCGTCATCGGCGTCATCGGCCTGGTGGTCTCCGTTATCATCCAGCCCTATACCTCCCAGTGGATGGACATCGTCTCCATCTACATCTGCCCCCTGGGCGCCTTCCTGGCTGCCGCTCTGTTCTTCTTCGTGGCCGGCAAGGACGAGGCCCTCAAGGCGGTCAACCACAGCGCCAAGAAGCCCATTGGCGGCTGGTTCTACNCCCTGGGCTGCGTGTTCTGCGTAGCCTGCCTGGTGGCGCTGGTACTGGGCGCTATGTACGGCGGTATCGGCTAAACAAGCTCATTCACATTCCTTATTTCTCTCCAAACGGAACGGGCGGGGCCATTTGGCCCCGCCCGTTCCGTCGTTTNTGATTCACTTTTCCGGCCCATCCTTGAGCCGGGCGGTGGAGATGGCCCCCTTGCCGTACTTGTCCCGGATGCCGTCCATGGCCCGCTCCAGCTTTTCCACCTTGTCCCGCCGNGGCGCGGCGTCAGGGGTCAGCAGATCCAGCTGCTCGGCGGCCATATGGGCGGGCAGAAGGCTTTGCGCGGTGACAGTGAGGGCCCGCACTGGAGCCTTGGGGTTCCAGGATTGCCGGAGCAGCTCCATGGCCGCCTGGGTGATCTCCCGGGCCAGCCAGGAGGGGGCGGAGAGCCCCTTCTGCCGGGAGATGTCTTTGAAGTTGGGATCCCGCACGGCGATGCTCACCGTGGAGCATTTCATGTCCAGCTGCCGCAGCCGGGCGGCCACCTCGTCGGAGAGGAGGGCGGCCCCGGCCCCCAGCTCCTCCCAACCCACCAGATTCCGGGGGAAAGTGAGGCCGTTGCCCACCGACTTTGGCGGCGGCAGCTCTCCGGCGGGGATGACGGGGGCGTGCTCGGCGCCGGTGGCGTAGTCGTGAAGGGTGAGGCCCTGCTTGCCCAGGAGGGAGGACAGGGCCTCTCGGTCGGTGCCGGCCAGGTCGCCGATGGTGCGGATGCCATAGTCGCCCAGGGTCTTGGCCGCCGCCCGGCCTACAAAGATCAGGTCGCGCACCGGCAGGGGCCAGAGGAGCGCGCGGTAGTTTTCGCGGGTGATGACGGTGGTGGCGTTGGGCTTTTTGTAGTCGCTGCCCATCTTGGCGAAGATCTTGTTGAAGGAGACCCCCACGGAGATGGTGAGGCCCAGCTCCTCTCGCACCTGCCGCCGGAGCATGTCCGCCAGGCCCTTGCCGTCGGTATGGAACAGGGCCAGCGAGCCGGTGACGTCCAGCCAGCTCTCGTCGATGGAGAAGGGCTCTACCNGGTCGGTGCAGCGGTCATAGATGGCGTTGACCTTTTTGGAATATTCGTGGTATTTGTCGTGATGGGCCTTCAGAAGTACCAGCTCCGGACACTTCTTCCGGGCCTGCCAAACGGTCTCGGCGGTCTGGACTCCGGCGGCCTTGGCCAGCTCGTTCTTGGCCAGGATGATGCCGTGGCGGNTGCCCGGGTCACCGCAGACTGCCGCCGGTTTTCCCACCAGCTCCGGGTGGTCAAGCAGCTCCACCGAAGCATAGAAGCTGTTCAGATCGCAGTGCAGAATGACCCGTTCCGTCATGGCCGCCACCTCCTTTCCTCTACTATAGAATATTTGTTCCATAAATGCAAGAGGAAAATAAAGAAGGGCCGCTCCCAAGGGAGCGGCCCTTCCGGCTGCCGATTCAGANGNNTTNGGCCAGTACCAGACCCAGGAACANGGCGGTGACCGCCAGGAAGAGGGCCACCAGGCTGACGGCCAGAGTGTTGGTCTTGGCGCCCGCGGCGCTCTGAGACTGGGGGGCGAGACCGGCCTTGCGCAGAGCGACGACCACCGGCTTGTAGAGGAGCATGGTGAGAGAGCCGTTCATCAGGCCCTTGGTCAGGTTGAAGGGGAGGAACACGGGCAGGAGCATATCGGCGATGGCCGCCCGGGGCATGCCCTGATAGATGGGGGTGACCAGGTAATTCCACAGCATCATGGTGCCCGCCATGAGCACGCCGCCGATGACCAGGCCCAGGATGGCCCACTTGAAGGTGCGGTTACGCTTATAGAGGTAGGCGGCAGGGCAGAGGAAGGAGCAGGTGGAGATCACATTCATCAAAAGCCCCCAGGGCCCGGTGGTGGAGACGGTGACCATCTCGATGAGGGATACCACCAGGGATACGCACAGCACGTTGAGCGGCCCGAAAAGGAAGCCGCCGATGGCAATGACCACATCCTTCAGGTCGAACTTCAAAAATCCGGCCACAGCCATGGTAGCGAAGATGGTCTTGGAAAAATACATGACCACATAGGCCACGGCGCAGAGCATGCCGGTGCAGGCGATGGTTCGGGTGTCGATCCTGGATCGGGGGGTGGGCTGGGAGGACGTGGTGAACGCAGACATAATAAAACACTCCTTTTTTGTTCGGTAACACCCAAAAGACGATGCCTTCCGGGTGCAAAACAAAAAGGAGCGCGCGCTTGCTTCGCACATCTTCTTCCATCCAGACTTCATACCAAGAGGTATGTCACTGTCGGTCCCGGAGTTTCGCCGGGTCAGTGGTCGTTGTCGACCAGTCGCGGACTTTACCGCCGATCGGGATTTTCACCCTGCCCTGAAGACATATTCATTCAGTTGTTCCACACACTATTATAGTCCTTCCTCCGGAAAATGCAATAGGAATTNTGAAAAAGAGGAATTCGAACAANTATTCNAGATCCCTCTTGACGGAGGGAAGGTAATCAGCTAAAATGGGAGCAGAAGAGAACAGGAAAGGGGCGGGGACGTGAAACGGGAAGAGACATGCTGCTTCAGCGGCCACCGGCCCAGCAAGCTGCCCTGGGGGGAAAACGAGGATGATCCGCGCTGCCTGGCGCTGAAGGAGCGCATCCGCTTGGCGGTGGAAGGGGCGTATGACCGGGGCTTTNGCCACTTCGTCTGCGGTATGGCCCAGGGGACGGATCTCTNTTTCTGTGAGGCAGCCCAGACCCTCCGGGACGAGCGGCCCGGTGTCACGGTAGAGGCCGCCATCCCCTGTGAGGAGCAGGCGGCCAAGTGGCCGGAACGGGACAGAGAGCGGNATTTCCGCCTGGTGGAGCTGTGCGACTATGAAACAGTGGTACAGCGCCACTNNGACCGGGGCTGTATGCTCCGGCGCAACCGGTATATGGTGGATCACGCGGCCCTTCTCATCGCCGTCTATGACGGGAACCTGGGCGGGACGATGTACACCCNCTCCTACGCCATGAAGCGGGGAGTGGCGGTGGAGATCATTGATGTCGAAACCTGAAAGGGCGGCGTAAGCCGCCCTTTTTATTGTGGCCTGTCACGCGGCGCAAGGGAATGGACGCTCGGGTGCTTTCCCGGCTGATCTCCGGGCCGCCCCCGCTCCACTCCAAGCTCCCTCGCATCCCGTTGCTCTGCACTTCTTTTTTGCAAATGCAAAAATAGTCCTTGACATTTTACTTCTGCAAATGTAGAATAGCTTTAAGATAAAGTTCTGCAAATGCAAAAGGAGAGAAGTTCTATGGGGGAGCACAAAAATCTGCCCGAGTCTGAACTGGACATTATGCTGGCGGTGTGGCGCAGCCGGGAGGCGGCCACCGCCCCCGCCATTTTGGCGGCGCTGGAGCGGCCCCTCACCGCCAGCGCCCTGCATAGCTACCTCAAGCGGCTGGAGGAGAAAGGGTTTCTTCGCTGTGAGAAGGCGGGGCGGGTGAACTGCTATACCCCCCTTGTTACCGAGGAGGCCTACCGCCGCCGGGCGGGGGGAGCGGTGCTGGAGAAGCTGTATGAGGGTTCGCTGAAGACCTTTGCCGCCGCCCTCTGGGACGGGGGACGGCTCAGCCAGAGCGAGGTGGCGGAGCTGCGGGAGTATCTGGATGCGCTGGAAGGAGGACGGGAGTAATGGAGAATTTGTTTCTGCGTGTGCTCACCGTCTCTCTGGCGGTGTCCTTCCTGCTGGCGCCCCTTCTGTTGTGCCGGGGACGCCTGGAGAAGCGCTACGCCCCTCAAACCCGGCAGTGGCTCTGGCTGGTGATGGCCCTGGTGCTGTTGCTGGCCCCCTGGCTGCCCAAGTTTGCGGCCCCAGTGGTGGTGGAGGCCCCGGCCTACACCGTGAGCCTCCCGGCCCGCCCGGCCGCCGGGCCCCAGAGCCCGGTCAACGCCCCGGCGCAGAGCGGCGCCAAGAGCCCACAGGAAGCCACCGCCGGAGGCCAGGTCCCCGTTGGGGCGGGGCAGGGTCAGGGGATCGCTCCGGCCCAGCCTGGGGCACAGGCTCAACCCGCCGGCCCGGCCCAGCCCCAGAGGGAGGCGGCCCAGAGCGGCGGACTTTCCCTCGTCCTGCTGGCTGCCGGGGTGTGGCTCCTGGGGATGGCCGCCGTCCTGCTGTGGCAGGGGGCACGCTATAGGCTCCTCCGCCGCCGGCTTCTCCGGCAGGCCCGGCTGGTGTCCGGGCTGGAGCGCTATGCCCGGGAGCTGGGGCTGGAGGGAAGGGTGGCCTTCTATGAATGTGAGGGTATCTCCGGGCCTATGACCTTAGGGGTTTTTCGTCCTCTGGTGCTGCTGCCGCCCCAGGGGCTGGCCCCGGCGGCGCTGCGCCATGAGCTTTACCACATCAAGCGCCGGGACGTGGGGTATAAGACCCTGCTCCTGCTCGCCTGCGCCCTCCACTGGTTCAACCCCCTGGTGTGGCGTATGGCCCGCGCGGCCGACCGGGACGTGGAGGCCTGCTGTGACGCCGCCGTGGTGGCGGGGCAGGATGCGGACTATCGGCGCTCTTACGGCGAGCTGCTCCTCTCCGCCGCGGGGACGGGGCGGGNNCTGCCCTTTACCACCAGCTTCGGCGGCGGGATGGAGCAGATGAAGAGCCGGCTGACCCAGCTCTTCCGTCCCGGCAAGCGCAGCCGTGCCCTGGTGTGCGTCCTGCTGGCGGCGGCGGTGCTGCTCTCCGGCCTGGTGGCCTGCCGGGAGGCGCCGGAGGCGGAGAGCGGTCTGGCTGACGGGACTTACTGCGCCCTGTTCAGCGAGGTCATCTGGCCCCTGGGAGAGCCCGACGCCGAGGGGGAGGACTATGAGCATATCAAGGCCATCCTCTACCGCTATGACGAGACGGGCCCCAGCGGCCCCGCCCTGGGGGAGCATACCCTGCCCCTGTCCGAGAATCTGATGCTGCGCCAATCCTGGTGGGGGGAGGATCAAAGCGCCGGGGAGCGGGGGACACAGGCGTGGCAGCAGGCGGTGGCCGACCTTCTGGACTGGCCCATGCGCCGAAACGCCATCTCTCTGGGTACCGACTATCTGGTGGTAGAGGTGGAGAACGGGCAGATTGTTCGCCTTTCCTGGGCCATGGTGAGCCAAGAGGATGAGGAGGGGGCAGGTTCCGAGACGGTTCAGGCCCTCACCGAGAACACCATGCCCCACTTGGATTTCTATGATCCGCAGACCCAATTCCTGGTCTATCACACCCAGACCGCCATCTATTTTGACTACGGAGCAGGCGAGACAAGGCAGACCTTCCGCTGTGACCAGACCTGGGGCGGGCGGGTGATGGACACGGTGGACGTGCGCTATCAGGACGGGGCGGTCTGGTTCTCCGACTGCGACGCCGAGGGGGGACAGGGAGGACGCTATTACCGCTACGATGTGGAAAACCGCGCCGTGGAGGAGCTGGACGGGCCCTTCGACCCGGGGCCGGAGCCTCTGGAGCCCGCCGACCCCGCCCGGATCTTTGACCGGGGCATGTACCAGCCCACCCACACCTATTCCCTGTGGAGCAACGCCCTGGTCTGCTCCGACGGCACCCTGGCCGCTCTGGCGGTGAACGGGCTTATTGAGGGAGGCGGCACCCTGGACGCCCTGGAGATCGTCCGCATGGGGGAGACCTGGTGGGAGGAGAACCGCCTGCTCACCCCGGAGAAGCTGCCCGCCCACGCCGACTATGTCTCCCCCGACTGGGGCTTTATCCTCCATCTGCCCCGGAGCTTTGAGGGGCAATATCTGATCCAGCGGGATTATAATGCCAGCGGCCTGCCCTGCTGGAGCTTTTATCACAGGGACAGTTACGCCGGGCCCAGCGGCAGCGGTTTCCTCTTCACCCTCTTTGCCCAGGACGCCGAGACTTTCCGGGCCAACGGCTACGAGGGCGATACCGTCCTGAAGGAGCAAAACGGTATTGTCTACACCATGACNACCCTTCCCTATCGGGAGGATTGGNTTAGCNGAGACTATCTGGANCTGCTGGAGGCGGCGGAGAGCATTACCGGGGAGGATCTGGATCTGTCCGGTGTCATCCGCTCCACCGGCTATCTCTGGCCGGTGCCTGGGACGGGCCAGGGCCAGGACGTGGTACTGCGGATGTTCGGCCAGGACGGCCTTGACGGGGTCAGCCTGCTGTTCCCTTATGGCGGCTGGGCCCAGGGTGTGGCCGCCGGCACCGTGAGCGCCGTCCGGAAGGATCCGGGCAGCGGCTTTTATACGGTGTCTGTGGATCACGGCGACGGAAATGAGACCAGCTACGGGCATCTGAGCAATGTCTGGGCCACCGAGGGGCAGCGGGTGCTCCGGGGAGAGGCTCTGGGCCCGGTGGGGGAGAGCGGGGGCCAGTACTCTCTGGCCT
>CAJMXB010000048.1 GCA_905219705.1 Oscillospiraceae bacterium
GCCCCATTTTGAATTTGATGGGGAAACAAACTGGTGGACGATACAGGACTTGAACCTGTGACCTCCCGCACGTCAAGAAAATATTCAGACCTGAAAGATTTTTTCGACAAAAACTGATTGCCATATTATACTTAGACTATGGAGGTGTTAATATGGCGAAACGGATAAACGCAACTGTCAATTCTCAGCAACTCCAGCTCCTAACGGAACAGATGCCATATCGGCAAGTAACCCAGGTGCAGTTCGCGATCTGGGCGAGGCGATGGCTGTTTGCCTATCACCAAGGTCGCATCAAGGACAATACTTATCAAGGTACATACTGGGAGCCTGTCGAGCTACATCTTATCCCCTACTTTGGGGATCGACTGTTGAACGACATTTTGCCCATTGAGATCACTGAGTTTTTCAAAAGAGCGGGTAAAACATTGGCCCTTGAGACCCTGAAAAAAATCAAAGCGTGCTTAAATGGGATATTTACCACAGCGGTGGAAAATGGCATGTGCCTCCGGAATCCAATGCCGTCAACGCTTAAGCTGGCCAGTAAAGTTCCCCCAAAGGAAAAACACACATGGTCAAAAGCGCAATATGAGACTGCCTATGATTTTGCCCGTCAACACGGACGGTTGGACATAATGGTGCTGCTGGAAACGGCGATCACCAGGAGCGAACTGCTGGGACTGACTTGGGACGACTTTGATCCAGATCGGCAGCTGTTGCACCTTAACAATGNCCTTGTGCAGCTTAAAAACTCTGAGACCCAAAAGGTCGAACTGGTGCATGAAGGNTTGAAAAACAAATACCGACATAGGAATGTGCCCATCTCGAAAGAGCTTGCGGCACGTCTTTTTTTGTCTCCTCACGTGATCTACGTTGGCGGCAGTGTTCGACAGCACATTTCACCGCGCCGAGTAGAGACAACCCATATTTTCCATGCGCCGCACGGTGGCCCCTACTCCCCTACCAATTGGTATCATCGGGAATTTAAGCCTTTTATGCGGGCGCTGTGCGAGGAATATCCCAATATTCGGCCCCTCACAACACACGAATTTAGACATACCAGGGCGACGCTCCTGAAGGATGCCGGAAAGGATATATACTCACTTGCTCGCCTTTTGGGCCACAGCAACCTGGACATGCTGGCCAAGCGGTACGCCCACGATAATGTAGATGCCTTACGCAAAGCGTTGGACATATATTAAGCCCCAAAAGAAGAAAGGAGTATGAGAACTTATGAAGAGAATGGAACAAAATGCTGGCATGACCGTGATTGCGGTCTGCAACCAAAAGGGCGGTGTGGGAAAGACAACGACCACCCTCAATCTGGCGACAGCTCTCCAAGCTCTCGGAAAGCGGGTACTGGTAATCGATGCTGACCAGCAGCGCAATCTCACCTCTTCCCTGCTCTCCGACGGTGAGGGCAAGCAGACTCTGAGCGAGCTGCTGTATTACACCGTTGCCGGGCTCCCCTGCTCAGCTGAGGTATTTGTGAGTCAGACCCCGGGCAAGGTGGATCTTGTTGCCGCAAGTAAGCTCCTGGCTGCGGCCAACAGCACTCTGGCCACCAGCAGCAACAGTGAAGGAGTTCTCAAGATGGCCTTAGATGCCATTACCCATGATGGAAAAGACTATGATTATGTACTGATCGACTGCGCCCCCAGCCTGGATCTGCTGGTGACCAATGCGCTGACGGCCAGTGACAGTGTGGTGATCCCTACAGAGGCGGCAGCTTATAGTGTGGCTGGAATTGTGGGCGTCTGGGAGACCATTACCAGGATCCAAAAGACCACCAATCCGAATCTGAAGGTCGCCCAGATCGTGATCAATAAGTACGATGCCAGGAAAAAAGATGATCGCATCAATGCGGCGGAGATCATGGAAACCTTTGGGAGTACCGTTTTCCCCTATCCCCTCCCCCTGCTGGCGGAGATCAAGGACAGCGCGGATCATATCAAGCGGGAGCAAATGGCGGTACGCAAANGCTCCCGTGCTTGGCCCTTATACATGCAGTTGGCGGAGGTGATTATCAATGGCAACGCTTAANGACCGCATCGCCGCAGCGGAGCGGGCAGCAGAGACAGAGGAGTCCCCCATTGCTGCGCTCTTCCATGGAGCCAAAGCACTGGCCCCGACAGACAGTACCGAGCCGGTTCCCTCCTCACCGGCGCCTGCAAAAAAGGATCCCCGGCTTGCTGAGCTACCGGTGGAGATCCTGGACGAGATGGAGCAACCTTTCCGGCTGTACGGCGATGGCAAAATGGAGAAGATGCGTCAGAGCATCATTGCCCACGGCGTCATCCAGCGTGTCATTGTTCGCCCTGATCCGGAAGAGCCTGGGCATTATCAGATCATTTCCGGACGAAACCGGCGCCGGGCGGCGATCCAGGCAGGACATGTGACGGTACCCTGTGAGATCCGGGATCTGACCGATGAAGAGGCCCGGCTTCAGATGCTGACCACCAATTTGGATCAGCGGGATGAGCTGCTGCCCAGCGAAAAAGCCTGGGCATATCGGGAGCAGCTGGAGNTCCTGGCCCACCAGGGGAAAAAGCTGGATTTTGGCAGCATCGAAAATGCCCCTGCCGCCTTGGGGCAGAATGAAGGGCGGACTTGTCGACAATCTGTCGACAAGTTGAAAAGTGTGGATCAAGTCGGCGCCAATGAAGGCGAGAGCGGGCGCCAGATCCAGCGCTATATTCGGCTTACCTACCTCATGCCGGAGCTACTGGATGCTGTGGATGAAAAGACCCNGNGCTTTGGAGCTNGCGTCAGCTTGTCTTATCTCTCCCCCGACAGTCAGGATGCAGTCTATCAATACTTCTTCGTCAACAACAAAAAGAGTATCAGCGGCGCCCTGGCGGAGGCCTTGAGAGAAAAGGGAGAAAAGAAGCCTCTCACCGTAGAGCGGATCCAGGCAATCCTCGCCCCAGCTCCNGCACCGGCAAAGATCAAGAAAGTGTCTGTACCCATGAAGCCTCTTCGGAAGTTCTTCCCTGCTGAAGCTACCCAGAAGGAAATCGAAAGACAGATCATTGAGATCTTGACGGAGTATTTTAGTGGAAAGTGAGCTGGGAATATAGACTCTGTTCATCAGCTTAAGTTTGTGCTATAATATCTCCACCCACCAGGAAGGAAGGTGACGCCCGTTGAAAATGATTGAGTTTATCCGCTCCAACCAGGGCTATTTTGAGGATTTTATCACCAGGAACATTTATCATTCCAATCGCATTGAGGGCAGTACCCNTTCCTATGCGGAGANCTATGCCATTGTTTTCAACGATAACAGCTTCACGGTCAGTGCGGCGCCGAGGGAGATCTATGAGGCCATCAACCTGAAATATGCCCTCGCCTATATGATGGAGCACTGCCAGGAGCCACTGTCCCTGGATCTCATCAAGCACATTGGGATCCAGATCAACAAGAACATCAACGAGATCGACGGCTTCCGGCGAGTGCCGGTGATGATCCGTGGCGCCGAGCACGTTCCCCCGGCTCCGGGGATGGTGCCAAATATGATGATGCAGTTTATTTACAACTATGAGAAGACCGTATTTTCCAGCCCCTTTGAGCGAGCTGCCCAAGCTCATATCGACTTTGAGCGGATCCATCCCTTTGCGGATGGGAATGGCCGGACGGGCCGGGTGCTAATCAACTATGAGATGCTGAGAAATGATCTTCCTCCGGTGGTGATCCCATCGGATCAACGGACGGAGTATTTCAAACTGATCGCNGACTATGATGTGCCGGGGCTGACAAAGTTTTTNGAAGAGCTNAGTGCCCGGNANCAGGCCCGGATCGACCAGATTCAGATGGNNCCGACAGAACTTGNAGACGAGGAGACCTTGGAATCATAATTATGGATCTATATTGGAAGGGAGGCTTGCCGCTGGGTGAGCCTCCTTTACTTTTTGGGAAAGGAGGAAAAGGATCGTGTCCATTAGCAGAACGGGGAAAATCTACTACACCAAGTCCCAGCTCCAGGCGGCCCGGCAGTGTAACGCATTGGAGTACGCCCGAGCTGCCGGCTATGATCTGGTAAAGCACAGCGCCACGTCATATCAGCTCAAGGAGCACGACAGCATGGTTTTCACGGATGATGGCTTTTGGAACTGGAACTCCAGAGATCTGCATGGTCGGGCGCTGGAGTTTATCATGCACTATGAGGGGCGCAGCTTGCCTATGGCGGTGCATCTGCTGCTGGAGACCTTCCCACAGTGCGCAGCTCCCCCGTCACCTACATCAGTAAAACCCATTGAAAAGACGCCGTTTGAATTGCCGGAGAAGGCTCCGTCATNCAGACGGCTTTTTGCATATCTCTGCAACACCCGGAAGCTGGACGTGGAGATTGTCCAGGAGTTGGTGAATCAGCACCGGCTNTNTGAAGGCGTGCGGGAGTATGTAGCGCCTGACACCGGCGAGGTTCGTACAGTTCACAACGCCGTCTTTCTTGGCCTGGACGACCAGAACATTCCCCGCAGCGGATTCCAGAGGGGGATCAATGCAAAAGCACAGAAGACCTTTAAGCGGGATATATGGGGGAGCGATAAGCGGTATGCTTTCTGCTGCCCGGGCTATACTGGTGTGACGGCTGTAACGGTGGTGGAAGCTGCTATTGACGCCATCTCCCATGCTTCTTTGGCAAAGTATCTCGGCGAGGACTGGCGGAGCCGGGATCGCATTGCCCTGGGCGGCATTTCTGCGGCGCCGCTGCTTCATTATCTGCAGGAGCATCCTTGGGTGACGGATATCGAGCTGGGACTTGACGCCGATGCTGCCGGGCAAACGGGATCACAGCGGATAAAAGACAATCTCCTTGCTGCCGGCTATACTCCTGACAGGGGATATCATGTCAAGGTGAGTACGCCCCCCGCCGGGAAGGATTGGAACGAATANTGGGTCATGTACGAGAGTCCTAAATAGCGGACAAGCGTATGCATATAATTTCACACGAAGGAGGTGACAAGGTATGGCCAACATCATGGATACCATCATCTTGGACGGCAGCTCGGCGCCGGAGGAGTACGAGAGCCTGCAGCTCTTTAACCTGGACGGTACGCCGGACAGCGAGTAACCTCAGAAATCATTGGAAAGGGTCGCCTTCGGGCGGCCCTTTCACTGTTTAAGGAGAGACGACTATGGGATTGGAAAACAAGGCCCGCGGGGATCTGGTGGAGGCATTTCTGGCAGCGCTGAAGGAGGATCAGATCCCCTGGCAAAAATGCTGGAGCGCCGGGCCCCTGAGCTTCAGCAGTGGAAAAGCCTATCGGGGCATCAATAACTTGATGTTGTCCTATGTGGCTGACAGACGGGGCTACCAGGATCGCCGCTGGATGACCTACAAGCGCGCCCAGGATAACGGCTGGCAGGTACGCCGTGGGGAAAAATCTGTGCGGGTGGAGCACTGGAGTTACTATGATAAGGCGCTGAAGAAGAACCTGGAGCCAGACGAAGTGCGCCGGATTCAGAGGGAGGAGCCAGAGCGGATGAAGGATATTCGCCTGGCGGTCTATACCAGCAACGTATTCAACGTGGAACAGATCGAGGGCGACATCCCGCCCTTGAAGAAGAAACAGGAGGTTGATGTAGAGCANCTGGCCGCNCGGCGTGAGCTCCTATTGGCCAACATAGGGGTAGCNTTTGGGGAGGGCGGAGACCGGGCTTACTACTCCCCCACCCACGACAAGATCCAGATGCCACCGGCAAAGAGCTTTACCGGCGACCTGGCCTATATGACCACACTGCTCCATGAGGCTGGGCACGCCACTGGACATCAGAGTCGCCTTGGCCGGGATCTCACCGGCAAATTCGGCTCCCCGGAGTACGCCCGGGAGGAGCTGAGAGCGGAAATCGCCTCGGCGTTTACTGCCCAGGCCCTGCAGCTCCCCCACAGCGAGGAAGAGGCAGCCTTTGAAATTGAAAACCACAAAGCCTATATCCAGTCCTGGATCTCAGCTTTGGAGGAAGATCCCGATGAACTCTTTGCCGCCATCAAAGACGCCGACAAGATATCTGATTATTTGATCGAACATGGTAAGCTCCTGGAGCTGGCCAAGGTNTCTGAACCANTTCAGTTACCGTCAGCGCACGAGTTCAGCCGAGATCAGAGTGCTCAGCCTGTGGCAGATCTGACAGAGGCTGAGATAGAGCTGGAACCGTAAACTAACGTCTACCGTACCAACGACCGGAAGCAGGGCCCCTCCTATGGAAAAGTCTTGTGCTTGAAGGACAGACGTGGGTTGCCTGGTGACTTGGTGACCGAGGACAGAGATGGCGTCTCCATCAGCTCGACTTTCCCACAGGTACCGCCCCGCTCCCTGCGATACCCTATGACAGCCAGAGAGCGGCCGGGGCCGCGCTGCTTTTGTGGATTTTTTTATTTCTTCTCTTCTTTTTGATTCTCCGTGATCCAATGTACGCAAGTTATGCCGCAAGGAAAAAGCACTCTTGAGCACCAGAGGGGAAACGCACTACCACGAAAGATAGAGATTGCTCTGGCGCTTTGCGGCAAGCTGCTGTGCGAACCAGTCCGTTGGACTGCTCCGCACAGCACCATGCCGCCTTATTCGACCGGCTTTTAAGTTCAGCATATAAAGGGATGAGTATTTTGTTTGAGGTAATGGTCGGAAACGAACAGCCCCGGGAGAAAAGGATGTAAAGCTGTAGGGGGATTGGTTTTCCACAGAACCTGTGGAATTTTTTCTCCTTGCTGTAGCCCGGGTGCCGCCCAGCAGGGGCGGCGAGTTTTGCCCCTTCAGGGCAAAACCATTCACAAATCGCTTTGCGGTTTGGAATGGCAGGATAAGGTGTGTTCCACACACCCCAAAACAGATTGACGGCAAAGCCGTCAACAGTGGTTCCACCACCAAGAATCAGGTTCCAAATGGAACCTAAAAGCCAGAAAGGCTGTGGAAAATGCCAAGAAAAACGACGGACAAGCACACGGCAGCGTATATCCCGTATCGGTGCTCTCAAACCACTTATGAGGCCATTGAGAAGATCTCTGTGGCACAGAAGAAGACCAGGGTGCAGGTAGTAAGGGATCTCGTAGAAGCCGGCCTGGTGGCCACCGGCTATAAGGAGGATACAGATCACCTGGCGGAGTTNATTCAGACGGCGGTGCAGACTGCTATGAAGCCCCAGGTGGAACGATTGGCCGCTATAACAGCAAAGGCCACCCAGATTTCCGGGGCGGCCTTTTTTATGAATATATTCTCCAGCCGGCTTACGTTGCCTCCCTCAGAGCAGCAGCTGGTGGAGGAGGCAGCTGCCCGGGCCCGGANGCTGGGGATTGAGTACCTGAAGCTGAAGGATCGGGATGTGGACGCCTTCCTGGAGGAAGGTACACAGAAAATCATCGACAAGTAGAAAGGAGCTTAAAAATGAAGAACTGGAAACTGAAACTCTCCGCGCTGATTCTTGCTGCAGTGACCTTGATGGTCATGATTGGCGCGGTGGCCTTTGCAGCGGAGGAGCCGGATATCGTGGCCAGCGGCGAGTGTGGCGATAATATCACATGGGTTTTAGATGGGAATGGTACGTTGTATCT
The DNA here is from genome assembly GCA_905219705.1 of Oscillospiraceae bacterium. Lineage (GTDB taxonomy): Bacteria > Bacillota > Clostridia > Oscillospirales > Oscillospiraceae > Vermiculatibacterium > Vermiculatibacterium agrestimuris. The sequence continues at coordinate 7,544 of CAJMXB010000048.1, forward strand.
GGCTGGAAGCGGAAATATAGTGGGAAGCCCGTGGCGTGATTATAAGGACACGATCTATAAGATTGTCCTTGAAGAAGGAATAACCACTATTGGGGTTGATGCCTTTGCATATTGTTCAAATCTTACAGAGGCCAGTTTGCCAGACAGCATATCGGTAATTGGGGTTAGAGCTTTTATTCATTGTGCGAATCTTGAATTGGAAAAGTTGCCGAGTGGTTTGACAACACTTGGGGCTAATGCCTTCCAAAGTTGTTCCAAATTAGCTTTAACTGAGTTGCCGGAAGGTTTGACCGTAATTCCGATGTGTGCTTTTGCATACTGCCCCAATCTGGCGCTGACAAGGTTGTCTGANAAGATTACTNTAATTAATGATACGGCATTTCGGGGTACGGGAATTTCACTTACCAGCTTACCCAAAAGCTTAACATACATAGGGTGGGATGCATTTAGGGGTTGTAATCAGATGATTCTCACCGAGCTTCCTGATGGGATTACGTCAAAAGACATTGGTGGTACAGATGCCTTTTTAGGTGTACGATGGAGAATAAAGACCGAGCATTATNTCCCGGATGGAAATGGAGATTATGCACTCAAAGAGATTACAGAGACAATCACACCAATTACAAGTAGCGCTTGCCTGGGATTTCAGGACTATTCGGAAGATGGACTCATTCCTGTAGAAGGAAGTGGATATCTGGGCAGGGCAAACTACTATTTGAATGGTGAATCACCCACAATCAAATGCTATTATGAGAAGATTAAACTGAAAGTAACAATCCGAAATGAAGGCAGCTCCACTACCCAAGAGGTTCCCTATGGCGGCAAAGCCACTGAGCCGGAGCTGGATCCCCGCCCGGGGCAGACGCTTTCCTGGGTAACCGCAGACGGTGAGCCGTTCAGCTTTGATGATCCCATTACCGAACCGATTACGGTGTCTCCNGTGTGGACACCCAAGGAGGGGACAATTACCGGTGAGGTCNTCGACCAAGATGGTCGGCCGGNGTCCTTTGCTCATGTGGTCATTGTGGCTGGCAATACCACCTACCTGGAGACAGATGCCGATGCCAACGGCATTTTCTGGGTATATAACGTACCTTACGGCAGCTACAATGCCGTAGCTTCTAAGCGAAACATTACGGCCACATCCCTGTTGGTGCTGGACAGTGCTGTGGAGGAGTGCAAGGTCATCCTTCCCGACACNCAGACCAANAGCGTGCTGATGGTCAACCGNGGCACCAAGGACGTGGTAGTGGGCGGCCTGGATGCTCTCTTTAACAGCGAGATCTATAATGACGCTGACCAGGCTGCCGTGGCAGCTGGCGGCGCTGTCACTGTGCAGATGACTGTGAAGGCGGCCACCGCGGCAGAGATCCCTGACGCTGCCGATGCCTTGAATGCTGCTGCCGCTGCCGATGGAAAGACTATCTTTGGCTATATGGTCATGGATGTGGCCAAGATTACCGAGACAGTAGATGGCAGCGTCACCGAGGAGAACATCCCGGAGCTGCCCCAGCTCCTCCAGATCATTGACCCCCTCTCTGAGGAACAGAAGGGAAAGGTCAACTATGCAGTCTACCGGATGCACGAAGGCCACGTCTATTACCTATATGCCGGGCAGTGTGTCTGCGCTTGGGGAGGCTTTATCCCAATCCATTAAGCGCAACAGAACAGAAGCCCAATCGGAAAGTGATGCCCGGCTGCGCAAACGATATGAACGACAAGCGCAGGATGCAGACCGTTNNATCGATGAGCTGGNCGCCANGAGCGCTGCCATCGGCCATGTCTCCTGGCTGGTCATGCCATTTACGGACAATGAGGCAGAGCTGGANGATGTCTGCCACCAGGTGGTGAGCCGGTACAGCCGGAAGCGGATCAAGCTGAAACCTCTGGGCAATCTTCAGAAGGAGGGGTATAAGCAGCTGTCTCCCTACCACCTGTCCCAGCCCCGCGTGGAGGACATCGTCCGGCAGATCATGCCCCTGAAGACCCTGATGGGCGGATCTCCTATGGTGGTCAACGTCTACCGGGACGATGGCGGCTACTACTTTGGCCGCACCATGGACGGTGGGATCATAAGCCTGGATTTCCTCTATCGGGGCCAGGATCGAACCAACAGCAATATGGTGGCTGTGGGCGCCGCCGGCTCCGGCAAGTCCACCACTCTGAAGAGTATTGCGGAGACTTTGTATATGTCCGGCGTCAAGGTCATTATCATCGATCCGGAACGAGAGTTTCGGGATCTGTGTAAAAATCTCGGCGGTACCTGGTTGGATGCCGGCGGCGGGACTGCCAAGGTCAACCCTCTTCAGATCCGGGCGGTGCCGGAGGACGACGAGGAGGAGAGCCANGAGCATCTATATCAGGCCNATGACAACGCCATGGCTCTGCACATCCACACTTTGGACGTGTTCTTCAAGCTCTATCTGCCCAGCCTGACCGACCTGCAGCGAGCTCTGGTCAAGAAAGCCCTGGTAACACTCTATCAGAACTTTCAGATCGACTGGGGCACAAACGTGGCCACGCTGTCCCCGGAGGCCTTCCCCTTGTTCTCCGACTTTTACGCACTCCTTCAGCAGCTTCAGAAGGAGGATGAGCGGTATGAAGAGATCGCCGCGCTGTTCTGCGATATGGCGGAGGGGGCAGATAGCTTCCTTTGGAACGGAGCTACGAATGTGGAGGTGGACAATGACTTCATNGTCCTCGACACCAACCGGCTCCAGAACAGCAGCGACGAGGTGAAGCGTTCCCAGTATTTCAATATCCTGACCCTGTGTTGGGATATGATATCCGCCGACCGGAGTCGGCCCGTGTTTCTATTGTGCGATGAGGCCCACATCCTTCTGGATCCGGCTATTCCTCAAACTGCTATGTATCTNCGCAACATGGCCAAGCGGGTGCGCAAGTATGAGGGATTGTTGGCTGTGGTCACTCAGAGCGTGGTGGATTTTCTCCACGACGATATCCGGCTCTATGGCCAGGCTATCCTGGACAACGCCACCTACAAGTTCCTCTTCAGCGCCGACGGGAGAAATCTNCAGGAGACCACGGAGGTATTCCAGCTCACGGCCTCAGAACAAAATGTCCTTCTCGCCGGCGAGCGAGGAAAGGCGCTCTGTCTGTTGGGCCGGCAGCATGTCCACGTGGACTTTAACCTGCCGGCGTACAAGCTGGAGCTGATGGGCAGGGGTGGAGGTCGATGAGCTCTCAGGCGCTACTGCTGCTTATACAGACCCTGGGGAGCGAGGATGGCCGGAAGATCCTGCGCGGCATTCTGATCACGCTGGCAGCGGTCTTTTCTGCACTCGTCCTTCTCGTTGCCGCTGTCCTGGATATTCTGACTGCCCCCTTTCAATACGACGGGGTGACCGGTGAGTTTCAGGAGAAATATGCTTACCTGGTGGCGTCGTCGGCGGAGGCCTTCGGAGATCCGTTGTCAGAGGAGGAGATCGAAGCAATGGCAACTATGGCCACCGACGATCCAGACCGTCAGGAGATCCTGCGCACAGCGCTTTCCCTGGTCGGACGGGTGCCCTATTTTTGGGGCGGCAAATCCTCAGCAGGTTGGAACGATGCGTGGAACACCCTGAAGCAGGTGACGGTGCCCGGCGTCTCGTCCTACGGTTCCCTGCAGCCCTATGGCCTGGATTGCTCCGGATTTACTGACTGGGTATGGCGGACAGCGGGATATCAGAGCATTGGCAGCGGTGTTCANGCTCAATTTTGGGCCAGTGAGCTCATCGACGAGAATGAGCTGGAGCCCGGCGACCTGGTATTCAAAAACTGGCCGGACAACAGCGTTATCAACCATGTCGGGATCTACTACGGCAGAGACACAGAGGGGAACAAGCTCTATATCCACTGCTCTTCCGGCGCCGGCGGGGTAGTGGTCAACGGGTACAGCGGCTTCACCCTGTGGGGCCGCCCGGAATTTGAAAGGAGGAACGATATTTGATCCAGNTCTATTACCTGGCAGCGCCGGAACGGGAGCACCGCTTTGACGTGGTGTTTGCCCAACTGGACGCTGTTGTCACATTTTTCTCCCTTGCCAGTATTCCTTCGCTGACTGGTTTTCTGGCCAGAGACAAAATGGTCGATCAACAAAGCTACATACTTTGTGACCTGGATGGAACGGAATGGTCGGACGAGCATGTACGAAGAAAAAAGGGAACCGGAAATAGCAGTAGAAGCCGAGGATGAACCAGAACTCTGACCGAACTATGCAGCCGCCCACCAGGGCGGCTTTTTCATTTTCGTGTCCATAAAACAAAAAAGAGCACCTACCGCTGCAATCGGTAGGTGCTCAAGGAGGGAAAAGAAATGTCAAAATCTCATAGATACCACTCTACGTTCAGAATACNGAATCAGCTCATCGTGGATGCAACTCTCAGCTTTAGCGCCCGGCGTCTGGGTGTTGTCCTGTATAGCCGGCGCAATCCGCTGGGCTGTTGCAGGAAGTCCCTGGCCGAGCTGGCCGGGTTGTCCGGGCTGTCGGTGACCACCATCCGTAAAGCTATTGAAGAGTTGGCGTCAGCTGAATACATCGTCCACATCCGTACCCACCGATACAATGAGCAGCTGGGGCGTATGGTCTACGACAAAAACGTCTACCACTGCCTCCTCCCCACCATCGAGAACTTTACCATGGTTCCCTGNCGGATCTTTGACGCCCCCATGACGTGCGGCGCCTTTGTAGCGGCCCTGTATCTGTATTACCGGGCTGGGAACAACTCTCGATGCTTTCCCAGCCTTTCTGCCATCTGCCAGGGGATCGGTGCGAGTATGGCCACCGTGTGTCGGGCCAGGAAGATCCTGGACACCGTGCGCCTGTTTTGCGTTCTGCAATNCAAGAAGCTCAACAGGGCCNTCAGCAGCAACTCCTACCATATCCTTCAGCAGGCGGCGGTGGATGTGAGCATCCCCAGCTCGTCAGCTCCGAGGCCTTCGCCNCAGCTTATCGGGATAGCTCCTTTCCCTTGCCTCTTAAAGCATAGCACCGGGCAACTGCTATTGCAAGCCTTTTCTTTTTTGAGGGGTATTATCAAAATTGTCAAACAGTATCTTGACTTAGATAACGTTAGGTTTATACGAACAAGGAAAGAAAAGATAAAAAACTTCCATATTTTTACAAATACTTAAGGCGGAGGTGTATATGACTATGAATCCCATACTGAAATACCCCGGTGCAAAGTGGCGGCTGGCGAATCGTATCGTATCCCTCATGCCTCCCCACAAAAGTTACCTGGAGCCGTTCTTCGGCAGCGGGGCCGTGTTCTTCACCAAGCCGAGGAGCCGGATTGAGACCATCAATGACCTGGATGGTGAGATCGTCACCCTGTTCCGGGTGGTTCGGGATATGCCCGAGGTTCTGGAGCGGGCTGTAGCCCTCACTCCTTACAGTCGGGAAGAATATAAGCGTGCCTGGGAGAGGCGCAAAGCCGGTGATGTGACAGACCCGGTGGAGCTGGCCAGGCTGACGCTGGTACGGTATTGGCAAGCTGTTGGCTCCAGACAGATATACCAAGCAGGCTGGCGTCGGGATGTGGCGGGGAGAGAGGCGGCCTACACCCTGCGAAGTTGGTCGAGGCTGCCGGAGCGGATCGCCGCCGCTATGGAGCGCCTGAAGGAGGCCCAGATTGAGCAGACCGCCGCCGTGGAACTGATACGGTGCTTTGCCCACCCCGATGTGCTGATCTATGCTGACCCACCCTATATGCTGTCTACACGCAGCCAGCGGCAATATAACATGGAGATGGAAAGCTTTGCCCAGCATGAGGAATTGCTGAAGGCCCTGCTGGATCATCCAGGGCCGGTGATCCTCTCCGGGTATGAGAGCGAGCTGTACAACGACGCCCTTAAGGGGTGGAGCAAGCTCCAGATGGCCGCACAGTGCGAGGGCGGCGGGAAGAGAACGGAGATCCTGTGGCTCAACTATGAACCGCAGATGACTATATTCGAGTGCCTATTATATTGACAAAAGGCACATAATAGGCATATAATGAGAACTGAAAAGGAGGCGCTATTATGGCAGCTGTAAGCACCAATATCAAAATTGAGCAGAGCCTGAAAGAGGAATCCCAGGCTTTATTTGAAAGTCTGGGGCTNAGCATGAGCACTGCGGTCAATATGTTTCTGCGCCAGGCTGTGCGGGAACAGGCAATCCCGTTCAGGGTGGGGAAGCCGGTTCCCAACGAGGAGACCCTTGAGGCCATTCGGGAGATCCAGCGCATGAAGGCCGATCCTTCTCTGGGCAAGAGTTACACTGACGTAGACGCCATGATGAAGGATCTTCTGGCATGAAATATACGATCAGGCCCACCTCCAAGTTCCAGCGGGATCTGAAGCGTCTGCAGAAGCGGGGATATAATATTTCTCTGCTCACTGAGGTCGTCAAGCAATTGGCTGCCGGNGAGCNTTTACCCAAGAAAAATAGAGACCANGAACTCAGTGGCGATCTTGCAGGCTGCCGGGAGTGCCACATCGCCCCGGACTGGCTCCTGATCTATGAGGTCAGTAACGATGAACTGATCCTCTACCTGNCCCGCACNGGTTCCCACAGCGATCTGTTCTAAAAACGCAGCCTGTCCTCCGAGCGGAGAACAGGCCTGTGATCTGCATTGACATCCCCAAATCTTGGTGGTATACTACGAGAGTATAGGTGTCTTTGCGCCTATATAAAGCGATCCGCCGCTGGTGCAACAGCGGCGGATCTAAAGAACCTTGAAAAACACAAGGTGCTGAAAGGTATACCTTGTCATATAGTGCAACGATACCTACAGATCTGTCCGCAAGTGCGAAAAACTGTGCCGTGATCTCTCCAGTCAGAGAGTAGCCAGGGGGGCGTGCCTCGTCAGCTGGGCNCTTGCAAACTGCGGATAATAATGAGACTTGCTCCCTTGGGGCCCCAGTCGGTAATCATGCGTGGAGCTGGGAGGCGTAACTGCCTATGTGGCCACGGACAATGGCCGGGATCGTTGCTGTGAAAGAGAACTTTGCACCCCAAACAGGGGGTTTTGAAAGGTGTACGGGTGCCCAGCTCCTTTCCAGGAGCCGGGCATCCGTTTGCCCTTCATGGAGCGGGCAACGAGGCTCGAACTCGCTACCTCCACCTTGGCAAGGTGGCGCTCTACCAGATGAGCTATGCCCGCA
>CAJMXB010000049.1 GCA_905219705.1 Oscillospiraceae bacterium
GCCCCCGCCTCCGCCCAGAGGCCACCGGGGGCCCTCCGGCGGCAGTTTTGGCGGTACCTCCCGTCCCTCCGGCGGCTTCGGCGGCGCGGGCGCCCGGCCCAGCCGGGGCAGCGGCTTCAGCGGCGGCGGCAGCTTCGGCGGGAGCCGTGGGGGAGGCTTTTCCCGCGGCGGTTCCTTCGGCGGCTCCAGAGGGGGCGGCTTCGGCGGCTCCCGTGGCGGCGGCTTCGGCGGCCGGCGCTAAGGTTTTCCGGATAGAAAAGGGGAGAGAGAAATGTATTTTAACCGCTATGAGGCGAAGCTGGCCGCCAAGGCCAGCATGAAGCAGGCCCAGCCCTCCTATATGGTCGTCATGCTGGTCTACCTGCTGCTGACCACGGGACTGACCCAACTGGTCATGAGCCTGGTGGGGGTGCCCTGGGCCAGCGCCATGACCTATCTCCAGCAGGGCTACACACCTGAGAAGGTCTTTGACTATGTGATCCTCCAGCAGATGGATCGGGTGGCCATCGCCGGTGGGGCGGAGCTCCTTTTGGATCTGTTCTGCGCGGTGGTGGAGTTCGGCCTCATCTCCTATACCCTCCGCCTGGCCCGGAACGAGGGCTCCGGCATTGCCAACCTCTTCGACGGCTTCGCCAAGGCGGGCCGGGTGATCTGGCTGAATATTCTGACCGCTCTGCTGGTCTTCCTGTGGACGGCTCTGTTCACCGTGCCCGCCTTTGCCATCCTCGTTGCGGTGATCCTGTCGGAGGCAGACCTGAGCGTTCTCATGCTGCTCTATTTCGCCCTGATCTTCGGCGCTGTGGCCTTGGGCATCTGGGTGGCCTACCGCTACTATCTGACCTGCTATATCCTTCNGGACGACCCCAACTGCACNGCCCGGCAGTCTCTGCGCCTGAGTAAGACCTACATGAAGGGCCACAAGGGAGAGGCCGTGATACTGGATCTCTCCTTTTTCGGTTGGGCCATGCTGGCGGGCCTTCTNCANAGCNGCTTCATNGCCNTTGGCCTTGGGGTCGTGGGCATCATCGCCTCCGGGGTGTTCCAGCTGTGGCTCACCCCCTATGTCCTCACCACCCGGGCCAATTTCTACAACTATGTGATCGGCCTCAACGGCGGCGGCATTCGCCCCTCCGGCAGCTATGCCGGGCCGGACTACGAGTATCACAGCAACGATGGCCCCACGCCCTTTTAAGGGAACAAAAAAGCCCCCGACGGTCTGCCGTCGGGGGCTTTTTTTATTCTATTTGCGCCAGCCAATCCAGAATGGGGGCCAAGACCTCCTCGTCGGTGGTGCCTGGGATCACTCTATAGCACTCCCCCGTCACCTGGGTCGTCCCCCGGCGGAGGAGGAAGCCCCGGGTGGTCTCCTGGGCCTTGCGCACCTCCATGGCGTATTCATAGATGTCCAGGTGGGATGCGCCGGCATAGTCCGGGATGTCCTCTTCAGCCGCCGGGCCCCGCCGCCAGATTCCCTCCAGCCCCGGTACGGGCTCCAGCCCCTCCGGGACAGGCCCAAAGGCCCAGTCCGCCAGAGAAGGGGAGGCCCAGGCCTGGGCGGAGAAATAGAAGTACAGCCGCTCTGAGTCGGAGAGCTTGATATCCTCGCTCCAGTGGGCTTGACTGCCCAGCGGGGTGTCGGAGCGCCGGCCCTCGTTGACCCGATGGGCGTCGCTGTGGACGGGGACGGCCGGGATGCGGCCGGAAAAGCTCTCCCGCACAGGGCCGTTGAGCAGGATGCAGGCGGCGGCGAGAGGGGCGATGAAAAGGGCGCGCTTGCCCCGCCGCTGGCGGATGGGGTCGTCATAGGTATAGATACAGATGAAGGCTCCGATCATAATGCCGACCGCCCAGCCCAGGTTCAGGAAGTGGTTGAGCAGGGCGTCGGGGAAGAGCAGAAGGGCGATGGCAGCCTCGGAAAGCAGGCCCAAAGCCCGGACAAGCCCCCAGCCTCGAATGGCCTTACTTCCTGCTGTGGGCGGCTCCAGACCCATTCGGATAGCTTCCCGCCATTGTCTCAGCCGCCAGAACAGATAGAGGAAATAGGCCGCCCCGCCAAGGCACCACAGGGGGAAGAAAAGAAAGATGGCGGAGAAGACCAGACTGGAGGAGAGCAGGCTGGGCAGGAGCCGCTCTTGAGCCAGCTGGAAGGCGCCGGGAGAGCTGTAGAACCCGGACAGGATGAACCAGCAAAAGGCCAGAAGGACGGCCATTGCCAGCGTAGTGAGGAGCATAGACCGAAGGGCCTTTTTGCGGAACCGCTGGTATTCCAGCTCAGGATCGGTTTGAATGGGGAGGGGATGGGCGTCCGGTTTGGAGACGTAGATATTCAGGTAACTTGCCCGTTCCACCCACTCCCACCCGGCGTCGGAGAGGAGCTGGGCGTAGTCCTTGGGATCCTTGGCGTTACTCCAGTCCAGGAAGTAGGTGGGCGTGTCGGGCCGCTCAATGCGCCGCAGCTTGGCGAAGGGGCCCATGATCTCCACCAGCTCCCACCCCTCCCGGGCCCAGGTGTTGAGGGTGTCCTGGGCGGCCTTGTAGTCCACGTTTAAGTAGGAAAAGTATCTCCAGCGGGTGTCTCTCATCATGGTTCCTCCTTATCCAGCAGTGTTGCGCCGTCAGCCAGCTGTCGGCCCAGACGGCGGTACTCCTCTTGCAGTGTGCGCCGGCCCTCGTCAGAGAGAATATAGTATTTTCGCCCCTCCTGTGTGCCATTAAAAAAGATGAGCTTTTCCTCCTCGAACCGGGCCAGCAGGGCGTAGAGGGTGCCCGCCCCCACCGCTACCCGGCCTTGGGTGAGCNTNNCCACGTACTGCATAATGCCGTAGCCGTGGCGGGGCTCCGCCCAGAGGGCGAGCAGGACGTAGTACATCTGCTCGGTCNGAGTCTNCNGTTNTTTTCGCGACACATCNTCACCTCCGGGTATATCGATTATCGGTATACTCATCATATATCAATATTCGATATATGTCAATAGAAAAAAGCCGCGGCCAGATTCCTGGCCGCGGCTTCTTTCAAAAACGGCTTATTCCAGCACCGCGCCCTTGGCGGCGGAGGTGACCAGTTTGGCGTACCGGGAGAGGTAGCCGGTCTTGATGCGGGGCTCGGGACAGACCCACTTGGCCTTGCGCGCTTCCAGCACGGTCTTGTCCACCCTCAGCTCGATNGTGTGGTTGGGGATGTCGATGTCAATGATATCGCCCNCCTCCACGAAGGCGATGGGCCCGCCCAGGGCGGCCTCGGGGGAGACATGGCCGATGGAGGCGCCCCGGGTGGCCCCGGAGAACCGGCCGTCGGTGATGAGGGCCACGCTCTCGCCCAGGCCCATGCCGCATATGGCGGAGGTGGGGTTGAGCATCTCCCGCATGCCGGGGCCGCCCTTGGGGCCCTCGTAGCGGATGACCACCACGTCTCCGGAGACGATCTTACCGGCGTAGATGGCGGCGATGGCATCCTCCTCGCAGTCGAAAACACGGGCGGGGCCGGTATGTACCATCATGGCCGGGTCTACGGCGGCCTGCTTCACCANACAGCCCTCGGGAGCCAGGGAGCCCTTGAGCACGGCGATGCCGCCGTAGGGGGAGTAGGGGTCGTCAATGGGACGGATGATGGTGGGATCCAGGTTTTCCACCCCCGCCAGATTCTCGGCGATGGTCTTGCCGGTGCAGGTCATGAGAGTGGTATCCAGAAGGCCCTTGCGGGTCAGCTCCTTCATCACGGCATACACGCCGCCGGCCCGCTCCAGATCCTCGATGTAGGTGTCGCCCGCGGGGGCCAGATGGCAGAGGTTGGGGGTCTTGGAGGAGATGGCGTTGGCCATGTCGAAGCTCAGCTCGATGCCGCACTCGTGGGCGATGGCGGGCAGGTGGAGCATGGAGTTGGTGGAACAGCCCAGCGCCATGTCCAGGGCCTCGGCGTTGTGGAAGGCGGCCTCGGTCATGATATCCCGGGGGCGGATATTCTTTTTCACCAGCTCCATGATCTGCATGCCGGTGTGCTTGGCCAGGCGCAGCCGGGCGGAGTAGACCGCCGGGATGGTGCCGTTGCCCCGCAGGGCCATGCCGATGCCCTCGGTGAGGCAGTTCATGGAGTTGGCGGTGTACATACCGGAGCAGGAGCCGCAGGTGGGGCAGGCATTCTCCTCGTATTCCTCCAGCCCCGCGTCGTCCAGCTTGCCCGCCTTATAGGCGCNCACCGCCTCGAACATATGGGAAAGGCAGNTGCGCCGGCCGCCCTGCATGGTGCCCGCCATCATAGGCCCGCCGGAGCAGAATATGGTGGGAATATTGAGCCGTGCGGCGGCTATGAGCAGGCCGGGNACGTTTTTGTCGCAATTGGGGATCATCACCAGGCCGTCGAACTGGTGGGCTATGGCCATGGCCTCGGTGGAGTCGGCGATGAGCTCCCGGGTGACCAGGGAGTATTTCATGCCCACATGTCCCATGGCAATGCCGTCGCATACGGCGATGGNGGGGAACTCAACGGGGGTGCCGCCGGCGGAGCGGATGCCGGCCTTCACCGCCTCGGCGATCTTGTCCAGGTTCATGTGGCCGGGGACGATCTCGTTCTGGGAACAGACCACGCCGATGAGGGGGCGCTCCAGCTCCTCCTTGGTGTAACCCAGGGCATAAAAGAGGGAGCGGTTGGGGGCGCGCTCGGCGCCCTTTGTCACATTATCACTGCGCATGGGGATTCCTCCTTAAAAGGGAATGTTGCAACCANTTTACTCTCTCAAAGCCCCAGCGTCAAGGAAAACGGCCCATTCTACCACCTGTGGATTGACGGAAAGTCTGGGAAATGCTATGCTGAAAGGGCAAAGGAGGCGGGAGAGAATGGAGCAGATCGACCGGGAACGCTTCGGCATCTTTTTAAGCGAATTACGCAAGGAAAAATGCTTTACACAGCAGGAGCTGGCAGAGCGGCTCTTTGTATCCAACAAAGCGGTGAGCAAGTGGGAGCGGGGGCAAAGTNTTCCTGATATCAGTCTTTTGATGCCGTTGGCGGAGCTTTTGGGCGTGTCGGTGGCTGAGCTTTTGAAGGGGGAGCGGCTTGCGGAGGAGGCCTTGGATAGCTGTGAAGTGAAAGAACTTGTCAATAAGGCTCTTCAGCTTTCGGCGGAGGAGCAGGAGAGGGGGGAGAGGAGCCGCCGCTTCTGGCGGCGGGCCTGGGTGGTCTGCACTGCCCTGGCGGCGGTGGAGGTCATGCTTCTGGTCAATATAGGCCGTTTGACTGCGCTGGAGCTGTGGGACTATCTCATGCTGGTGGAGGCTCTGACTCTGGGGTTCGGGGCCTATTTCTGCTTCTCCGCCAAGGAGCGCCTGCCCGCCTTTTATGATNAGAACAGTCTGAACTATTACAGCGACGGCTGGTTTCGCATGAACATTCCCGGGGTGCGCTTCAATAACAGCAACTGGCCTCATATCCTGCGTGCCGCCAGGGCCTGGCTGCTGGGAACGGCGGTGGTCTATCCGCCCGTCTTCGCCGCGGCCAGGGTGCTTCTGCCCGCCGGGGCGTTGCTGGGCGTGACCCTCTTCGCCTGCCTGAGCTTTTTTATCCCCATCATGGCGGCGGCGAAAAAGCACGAATAAGAGAAGCGCAACACAAGAAAACCCGCCCTGTGGAAGCTCCCACAGGGCGGGTCGTTTTATTGCAATGGGAATCTTTAGTTGGAGGCGGTGTCCAGGTCGGCGTCGCCGCCCCAGATCATGTTCTTGCGCAGCTCCTCGCCCACGACCTCCATGGGGTGCTTCTTAAGCTGGGCGCGCTTGGAGTTGAAGAAGGTGCGGCCGTTCTTGTTCTCGGCGATCCACTTGCCGGCGAAGGTGCCGTCCTGGATGTCGGAGAGGACTTTGCGCATGTTGGCCTTCACCTCGTCGTGGGGCAGGACGCGGGGGCCGGAGACATACTCGCCGAACTCGGCGGTGTCGGAGATGGAGAAGTTCATGGCCGCCACGCCGCCCTTGTTGATGAGGTCGACGATGAGCTTCAGCTCGTGGATGCACTCGAAATAGGCGTTCTCCGGCTCGTAGCCGGCCTCCACCAGGGTCTCGAAGCCACATTGCATCAGATCCACCACGCCGCCGCACAGCACGGTCTGCTCGCCGAAGAGGTCGGTCTCGGTCTCGTCGTGGAAGGTGGTCTCCATCACGCCCGCCCGGGCGCCGCCGATGCCGGCAATGTAGGCCAGGGCGATCTTATAGGCGNTGCCGGTGGCGTTCTGCTCCACGGCCACCAGGCAGGGCACGCCCTTGCCGCTGACATAGGTGGAGCGGACGGTGTGGCCGGGGCCCTTGGGGGCTGCCATGAACACATCTACCCCGGCGGGAGGGACGATCTGCTGATAGCGGATATTGAAGCCATGGGCAAAGGCCAGCGCGTTGCCATCCACCAGGTTGGGGGCGATGTCCCGCTTATAGACGTCGGCCTGCACCTCGTCGTTGATGAGCAGCATCACGATGTCGCCCCACTTGGCGGCCTCGGCCACCGTCTTGACCTGGAGGCCGGCCTTCTCGGCGGCGGCCCAGTTCTTGGAGCCCTCCCGCAGGCCCACGCACACGTCGCAGCCGGAATCCTTCAGATTCAGGGCATGGGCGTGGCCCTGGGAGCCGTAGCCGATGATAGCGATCTTCTTGCCGTCCAGGTAGGAAAGGTCGCAGTCCTTCTCATAGTACATCTTTGCCATGATAAACACTCCTTATTTTGTAGTGGCTTCCATTTTGTTTTAGTATCGCATAGGGCAGGGGAAAAGAATGTAACACATGATACATTCTCACAGGATGCTCTTGCCCAGATTGAACTCGGTGGTCTCCTTGTTGTCGTCGCTGATGGTATAGGCGCCCCGCTCCAGGGCCACCATGCCGGTGCGGACCAACTCCAGGATACCGAAGGTCTCCAGCAGGTTCTGCATGGCCTCGGCCTTGCTCTCGTCACCGATGAGGGCGATGGTGAGGGACTTGATGGACACGTCGNTGATAGAGGCCCGGAAAATGTTGGCGATCTGGACGATCTCGTTGCGCACATTGGAGGTCTCGGCCTTCACCTTAAACATCACCAGCTCCCGGCGGATGGAGCGCTGGGGGAGGAGCTCCTGGACGGAGTAGACGGAGAACTGCTTTCGCAGCTGGTTCATCAGCTGCTCCATCATGGCGTTATCTCCCATGACCTCGATGGTGATACGGCTGACGGCGGGGTCGTCGGTGGTGCCCACGGCCAGGGACTCGATGTTGTAGCCCTTCCGGGAGAAAAGGCGGGAGACCTGGGAGAGGACGCCGGAGGCGTTTTCCACCAGGACGGAGAGGGTGTGNCGGGTATACTGTTCCTTTTTCATTTCCTCCACCTCCTCAATCCAGCAAAAAGTCGGTGACGGGCGTTCCCGCCGACACCATGGGATGCACCATGGCGTCCTTGTCAATGTCGCATTGGATGAAGTACGGGCTTTGGCTCTCCAGCGCCCGCTTCATGGCCTTTTCCAGTTCGGCCTGGTTGGCGCACCGCTCTCCCGGGATACCGTAGGCATCGGAAAGCTTGACGAAGTCGGGGCCGTAGTCCAGGTNGGTCTGGGAGTAGCGCTCGGCGTAGATCAGGTGCTGCCACTGGCGCACCATACCCAGGGTGTGGTTGTCGAACAGGGCGATGATGACCGGGATGTGGTAGTGGGAGAGGGTGGCCAGCTCGTTGCAGTTCATGCGGAAGGAGCCGTCTCCGGTGCAGAGCACCACCGGCTTGTCGGGGTTGCCCAGTTTGGCGCCGATGGCGGCGCCCATGCCAAAGCCCATGGTGCCGAAGCCGCCGGAGGTCACCAGCTGACCGGGGCGGGAGAAGTGGTAATACTGGGCCGCCCACATCTGGTGCTGGCCCACATCGGTGGCAATGATGGCCTCGCCGCCGGTGATGGCCTGGATGGTCTCCAGGATCTCGTGAGGGTGGAGGATCTCGTCCTNTTTCAGGGGCANCTCCGGGTGGGAGAAGACCCACTGCTTCCACTGAGGATAGTCGTGGTCGGGCAGCTTCTCGTTGAGCAGCTGGAGCACTCTTCTGGCGTCCCCGATGATGTGGTGGTCGGTCTTCACGTTTTTGTCGATCTCAGAGCGGTCAATGTCGATCGGGACGATCTGGGCCNGCTTGGCAAAGTCGTCGGGGACAGTGGCCACCCGGTCGGAGAACCGGCAGCCGATGGCGATGAGCAGGTCGCACTCCGCCGAGGCCAGGTTGGAAGCGTGGGAGCCGTGCATGCCGATCATGCCGGTAAAGAGGGGGTGGTCGCCGGGCAGCGCGCCGCCGCCCATGATGGTGGAGGCCACAGGGGCGTTCAGGGTCTCCACAAACTTGCGAAACTGGGGAACCGCCCCCTTGGAGCGGATAACGCCGCCGCCCACCAGCACCAGGGGCCGCTTGGCCTTGGCGATCAGATCCAGCAGCCGGTCGATATCTCCGAAGTCGGGCTCCGGGGTTTTCAGGTCGTGACTGGAGCGGCGGAGCATGGCCGCCAGACGGCCGTGGGCGGCGTGCTGCTCCACAGGCAGTGGCGCATATTCCGCCACGGCGGCGGTGATGTTCTTGGGAATGTCGATGAGCACCGGCCCGGGCCGGCCCGAACGGGCGATGGCGAAGGCCTCCCGGNTCACGTCGGCCAGCTCCTCGGGAGAGCGCACCAGGAAGTTACATTTGGTGATGGGCATGGTGATGCCGGTGATATCCACCTCCTGGAAGGAGTCCTTGCCGATGAGGCTCTCACTGACGTTGCAGGTGATACACACGATGGGGGAGGAGTCCATATAGGCGGTGGCAATGCCGGTGGTCAGGTTAGTGGCCCCGGGGCCGGAGGTGGAAAAGCACACGCCCACCTTGCCGGTGGAGCGGGCGTAGCCGTCGGCGGCGTGGCAGGCGCCCTGCTCATGGGCGGTGAGGATATGGCGGATCTTATCTTTATAGCCGTGGAGCTCCATCTCGTCGTATACGTTCAGGATCGTGCCGCCGGGGTAGCCGAAAACGGTATCCACACCCNGCTCCAGCAGGCACTCCATGATGATTTGCGCGCAGGTCATTCGCATGGCTCTGATCCTCCTTGTCAATTGAAGGTATCATACTTCCCGGAAGCAGATTTGTCAAGTGATAGAGCGGAAAGGGAGGGAAAAACTAAACTGGGAGTCTAAAATAAAAATTCCATCATTTTTTTACCGCTTTGGGGCTGGACTTTTGGGAAAACCTCCACTATAATATAAATGTTTGTAAAGTTCCACTGGGGAAGAGAAAGCGAGAAAATTGAGGTGAGGCTATGTTGCATCAGTTTTTCGGCGGAGTACATCCCGCCGAGCACAAGGATCTGACCGAGCACAAGGCCACCGCACCCATGGCGGAGGCGCCTGCCCAGGTGGTCATCCCCATGGCCATG
Source organism: Oscillospiraceae bacterium (assembly GCA_905219705.1). GTDB lineage: Bacteria > Bacillota > Clostridia > Oscillospirales > Oscillospiraceae > Vermiculatibacterium > Vermiculatibacterium agrestimuris. Next base: position 9,389 of record CAJMXB010000049.1, read on the forward strand.
CACGTGGGCGCTCCCTGCAAGCCCGTTGTGGCGGCAGGGGACGAGGTGAAGGTCGGNACGCTCATCGGCGAGACCGCCGGTCTGGGCGCGCCCATCCACGCCAGTGTGTCCGGCAAGGTAGTGGCCGTGGAGCCCAGGCCCTACGGCGGCGGCGGAATGATGATGTCTGTGGTCATCGAAAACGATTTCCAGGACACCCCAGATCCCGCCATCAAGCGCCGGGAGAACGTGGAAGCGTTGACCGGGGCGGAGATCATTGAGATCGTCAAGAATGCCGGTATCNCCGGTATGGGCGGCGCGGGCTTCCCCACCCACGTCAAGCTCTCCGGCGCAGTCGGCAAGGTGGACACTGTGATCCTCAACGGCGCGGAGTGTGAGCCCTATATCACCTCCGACCACCGGCTCATGCTGGAGCGGGGCGAGGCCGTCATCGGCGGCGCCCGGCTGCTGGCCAAGGCGGTGGGCCTGAAGGAGGCCACCATCGGCATCGAGCTGAACAAGCCCGACGCCATCGAGCATTTGAAGGCCCTTGTGGGCGAAGCCGGCGATGTGCCCATCGAGGGCCTGAAGACCCGTTATCCCCAGGGTGCTGAGAAGCAGCTCATCCAGATGATCACCGGCCGTCAGGTGCCTCCCGGCAAGCTGCCCGCCGATGTGCAGTGCGTGGTGTGCAATGTGGCCACCGCCGCCGCCGTCTGGGACGCGGTCACCGAGGGCAAGCCTCTGACCCGCCGGGGCGTCACCCTCACCGGCGGCGCCGTTGCCGAGCCCATGAACGTCATGGCGCCGGTGGGCACCCCTGTCAGCCATCTCATCAAGATGGCTGGCGGCTTCAAGGTGGATCCCGACCGGGTGCTCTACGGCGGCCCCATGATGGGCAACCCCATCTACGACCTGGACGTGCCCATGATGAAGTCCACCAANTGCATCCTCTCCCNGACGAAGGATGAGGTGGCCGNGGAGGATCCCGCCCAGACCTGTATCCGCTGCGGCAAGTGCGTGGACGCCTGTCCCATGCGTCTGACCCCGCTGTTCATGCGCATGCGGGTGAACAAGCGGCTGTGGTCTGAGGTGGAGCAGCTGCGGGTGATGGACTGCATCGAGTGCGGCTCCTGCAACTACATCTGTCCGGCCCGTTTGCCCCTTGTCCAGTCCTTCCGCACGGCGAAATTTGCCATCCGCGACGAGCAGGCCAAGGCCCGCGCCGCCGCCGAGGCTAAAAAGGAGGCGGCCAAAGCATGAATGAAAAGAAAGAACTGAAGCTGACAGTCGCGTNCTCGCCCCATGTCANCTCTCCGGTGAGCACCCGCTCTCTCATGATGGACGTGCTCATCGCCCTGGTGCCCGCCCTGTGCGTGGCCGTGTATGTCTTTGGCCCCCGGGCGCTGCTGCTCACTGCCGTGAGCGTGGTGGGCTGTGAGTTTTTTGAGTGGCTCTACCGCTTCCTGCTGAAGAAGCCCCAGACCGGGGGAGACCTGTCCGCCGCCGTGACNGGCGTGCTGCTGGCCTTTGTGTGCCCGGTGTGGCTGCCCTACTGGTGTATCCTCATCGGCGACTTCTTCGCTATGTTTGTGGTCAAGCAGCTCTTCGGCGGCTTGGGCAAGAACTTCCTGAATCCCGCCCTGGCCGGACGTGCATTCCTGATGCTGTCCTATCCCAGCCTCATGACCACCTGGGCCAAGCCCGGTGAGTGGGTGGGCATCACTGACAAGGTGGCCGACGCGGTCTCCTGCGCCACCCCCATGGGCACCATGCACGGTTCCACTGTGGCCGCTGCCACGCTGCCCTGGCTGGGCGATGCGGGTTCCACGCTGCAGGATCTGTTCCNGGGCACTGTCCCCGGCTGTATCGGCGAGGTCTCTGCCGTGGCCCTGCTGGCCGGCGGTGTGTACCTGCTGTGGCGGGGCGTTATCCACATCCGTATCCCCGGCGCCTACATCGTCACCATGGCGGTGCTGANCGTCATCTTCACCAAGGGCAATCCCAACCTTGAGTGGATGCTCGCGCAGCTCTTCGGCGGCGGCCTGCTGCTGGGCGCGATCTTCATGGCGACCGATTACGTCACCAGCCCCTGCACCCCCAAGGGCGAGATCATTTTCGGCCTGGGCTGCGGTCTGCTGACCTTCTTTATCCGCTACTTCGGCGGCTATCCCGAGGGCGTCAGCTATGCCATCCTGCTGATGAACATCTGCACGCCCATCATTGAGAAGTATACCCGTCCCAGCCGCTTCGGCGTCACCAAGGAAGATCGGAAGGCCGCCAAAGCCGCGAAGAAAGGAGGGGCGAAGGCATGAGTGAAGCTGTTACCAANACGCCCCGGAGCCATGAGAAGAAAAAGGACGACTCCTCCATGGGCAGGCTGACCCTCACCCTGGGCGCCATCTGCGCCGTCTGCGCCCTGGTGCTGGGCGGGGTCTATATGCTGACTGCCGACGCGATCAAGATGAACCAGCTGGGCGATAAGATGACCGCCATGCAGCTGGTGCTGGCCTCTGACGACTACGAAGAGGTGGACTACACCGGCGCCGACGCCGCCATCCTCTCCGCCTACAAGGCCGGGGNCGCCGGCTACGTGATCGAGGTGGACTGCGCGGCCAACTCCTTCTCCGGCACCCTGTCTCTTATGGTGGGTGTGAACGCCGACGGCACCGTCTCCGGCGTGGAGGTGCTGGACAGCGCTGAGACCTCCGGCCTGGGCGCGGTGGCCAAGGAGGACGCCTCCTGGCGGGCCCAGTATGTGGGCAAGTCCGGCACGGTGAAGGTGGATAAGGACGGCGGCGAGATCACCTCCATCTCCGGTGCCACCATTACCTCCCGGGGCGTGTCCGCCGGCGTCACCGCCGCTCTGGCCGCTGCGGCCGAGCTGAATTAAGGAGGCAGTGACATGAATGTAAAACAGCAGTTCAAAGAGGGCCTGATCACCCAGAACCCGGTCANNGTCCGGCTGTTGGNCATGTGCTCGGTGNTGNCCATCACCACCAGCCTCTTCAACGGCGTCGGCATGGGCATTTCCGTGCTGGTGATCCTGACCCTCTCCAATATCTTCATTGCCGCACTGCGGAAGATCATTCCCAACAAGATCCGCATTGCCTGCTTCATCGTGGTCATCGCCACCTTCGTCACGGTGGTAGACCTGTTCCTGAAGGCGTATCTGAAGGAGCTTTCCGCCAGCCTGGGTGTGTTTATTCCCCTGATCGTGGTCAACTGCATCAGCCTGGGCCGGGCGGAGTCCTTTGCCTCCAAGAACAGCATCGCCGCCTCCGCGCTGGACGGCGTCTTCCAGGGCCTGGGCTACACCGTGATCCTCATTATCATGTGTGTTGTCCGNGAGTTCCTNGGCGGCGGCACCTTTGGCGGCNGCCTGTTGGGCGAGGGCGCGAAGGGTATCACCGTGTTTCCCGCGGAGTTTGCCATCGCCGGCCTGTCCCGCCCTGTGGGCGGCTTCCTGACTCTGGCCTGCGTCATCGCCGCCATGCAGTATTTCCTGAATAAGCCCAAAAAGGCTGAAAAGAAAGAGGAGGTGGCCAAATAATGGATTGGAAGAATCTGATCACCATTGCCCTTGGCGCCATCCTGATCAACAACTTTATCTTCTCCCAGTTCCTGGGCATCTGCCCCTTTATGGGCGTGTCCAAGTCCACGGATACCGCCTCGGGCATGGGCCTGGCCGTGACCTTCGTCATGGGCCTGGCCTCCGCCGTGTGCTGGCCCATCAACCACTTCGTCCTGGAGCCGGCTGGCCTGGTNTTCATGCAGACCATCGTCTACATCCTGGTCATCGCCTCCCTGGTGCAGTTTATTGAGATGTTCCTNCAGAAGTCCATGCCCTCTCTGTACACCGCCCTGGGTGTATACCTGCCCCTCATCACCACCAACTGCGCGGTGCTGGGCGTGGTGCTCCAGAACACCCAGAACACCTATGGCTTTGTGGAGAGCGTGGTCTATGGCGTCACCGGCGGCCTGGGCTTCCTGCTGGCCATCTATCTCTTTGCCGCCGTGCGGGAGAAGCTGGAGTATTCCGAGTGCCCCAAGGCCTTTGAGGGCTTTCCCATTGCCTTGGTCACCGCCGGCCTGCTGGCGCTGAGCTTTGGTGGGTTCTCCGGCCTGAAGCTTTTCGGGTAAGGAGGAAAAATCAATGATGACTATTGTTTATGCTGTGGCGGTGCTGCTGGTGATGGGCGCGGTGTTCGGCGCCATCCTGGCTTTTGCCGCTAAGGTCTTCGCCGTGGAGAAGGATCCCCGGGAGGAGGCCATCGTGGGGTGTCTGCCCGGCGCCAACTGCGGTGGCTGCGGCTTTCCCGGCTGCGCCGGCTATGCCGCCGCCGTGGTGGCAGGGAACGCCCCTGTCAATGCCTGCGCTGCCGGCGGCGAGGCTGTGGCCAACCAGATCGCTGAGATCATGGGCGTGTCCGCCGGCGAGACGGTAAGACAGGTCGCCGCCGTGCGCTGCACCGGCTGCGGTGTGGATCACACCAAGTATAACTATGTGGGCGTGAAGGACTGCCTGGCGGCCTCCCGGCTGCCCGGCGGCGGCCCTCTGGGCTGTGACTATGGCTGTCTGGGCATGGGCACCTGTGAAAAGGTCTGCCCCTTTGACGCCATCCACGTCATCAATGGCGTGGCCNTGGTGGACGAGGATAAGTGCAAGGCCTGTTCCAAGTGCGTGGACGTCTGCCNCCGCNACATCATTGCGCTGGAGCCCNACAAGACCACGCGGCACGTGGCCATTCCCTGTTCCTCTCACGCCAAGGGCCCCGTGGTCACCAAGGTCTGCACCAACGGCTGTATCGGCTGCTCCCTGTGCGCCAAGGCCTGCCCCAAAGAGGCCATTACCATGGACAACTTCCTGGCCAAGATCGACTATGACAAGTGTATCGGCTGTGGGATCTGCGCCCAGAAGTGCCCCCGCGGCCTGATCACCGTGGACGGTGTGGTGCCGGAGAAGAAGCCCGCGCCGGCCAAGCCGGCGGCTCCCGCCGCCCC
>CAJMXB010000050.1 GCA_905219705.1 Oscillospiraceae bacterium
GGACGGGGGTGGGCTCCCGCTCTACGGGGGGCTTCCACTCTGCCCCGTCGATGGCGAAGCGGAAGGGCATCAGCTCGGCGTCCTCCAGCTCCTGCCGGGTCTTATCCACCACGGGAAGGCCCACATGGGAGTCGGTGTCCGTGTCCCCATGGCCGGGGAAATGCTTCACCACCGGGATGACCCCCGAGGCCATCATGGCGNAGGCGCAGCCTGTGCCGGCGATGGTGGTCTCTAAAAAGTCGGTGTGGAAGGCCCGCTTGCCGATGACGGTGTTGTCGGGGTTAGACCAGGTATCCAGCACCGGGGCGAAGTCCAGATTGAAGCCGAAGGCGGCGCACTCGGCCGCCAGGAGCTCCCCCCGGGTACAGGGATCCGGCCCCTCAAAGGCGGAGGGGATGTCCGCCACCTCGTCGGGCATCCGGGAGACCATTCCGCCCTCCTCATCCACACAGAGGAAGAGGGGGGTATTTTCCGCCGCGCGGTTCAGCTCCTTTAAGCCGTTGGTCAGCTCCAAAAGCTGGGCGGCGTCGGAGATGTTCCGGCCAAAGAGGACGATTCCACCCACCCTGGCCTCCTGAATGGCCCACAGAGCGTCCCTGGCGGGGGAAGTCCCGGTGATGCCCACCACCAAAAGCTGTCCCACCTTTTCCTCGGTGGAGAGCTGCCGCACGGCCTGGTAAAGAGGGTCAGGAGGTTGGAGCGGGTCGGAGCCGGGGGACTCGGCAGGGATGGGTGTGCTCGTGGGGAGGACAGCCCCTCCGGCGGAGGACAGGGGCTCCGGGGTACTGGCCGGATCCCCCGCCGGGCCGCAGCTGGCGGCAAAAATGAATACAAAAGATAATAATGCAAGAGAAATATAACGTTTTGTCATCATCTTTTCCCCTTTTTTCGCCCCTTGGGCACGTGCATGGCCCGGTGGTTCCCCCGGCTCTTGCCGGGGGCCTTCCCGGTGGCTTTGCCCTCGCCTTTCCGCCGTACAGGGACTTTGGGCAGTCCCTGCGGCTCCCGGCCCGGGGCGTTCTCCCGGCCGGGGAGGCGGAAGTCCACCCGGCCCGTGCCGGGGTCGGCGTGGACGCAGACCACCTCCAGCGCCATGCCGAAGGAGTAGACCCTTCCGGTGCGCTCCCCGGTGAGGGTCATGTGGGTCTCGTCATAGAAATAGTGGTCGTCGGGAAGGCTCTCCACCGGGATCAGGCCCTCCACCCCGTTACCCAGGGCGGCGAAGAGGCCGAACCGGGTGACCCCGCTCACCGCGGCGGGGAAGTGTTCGCCAATGTGAGCGTGCATATACTCGGCGAAGTAGAGCTTTTCAATGTCCCGCTCGGCGCTCTGGGCGGCGATCTCCCGCTGGGAGGATTGGACGGCGGCCCGGTCACAGGCGGCGGCGCGCCTGCGCGTCCGGGGGGCGCTGTGCTCCTGCTTGCTCCAAAGCGCGTGGAGGCAGCGGTGGATCATCAGGTCGGGATAACGGCGGATGGGAGAGGTGAAGTGGCAGTAATAGGGGGCCGCCAGGCCGAAGTGGCCCAGGTTCTCCGAGGCGTAGCGGGCCTTCATCAGGGAGCGGAGCACCATCATGCTCACCGCCGGGGCCTGGGGCTTGTCCTTCACCGCATCCAGCACCTTCTGGAGGGAGAAATTGTCCGCCTGGCGCAGGGAGAGGCCCAGGGGAGCCAGCATGGCCTTCAAATTTTCCGTCTTCTCCAGGGAGGGCTTCTCGTGCACCCGGTAGACCGCGGGCGATTTCAGATCAAAGAGATGCCTTGCCACCGTCTCATNGGCGGCGAGCATAAAATCCTCGATGAGCTTTTCGCTCACGCCCTGACTGCGGGAGACGACCTCCACAGGGGAGCCGTTTTCGTCGCAGAGGATATAGCTCTCCCGGCTCTCCAGCTCCAGACCGCCCCGGTTTCGGCGGCGTTTTTCCAGCGCCTTGGCCAGTTGGGCCATATCCCGGAGCATGGGGAGGATGTTCTGGTAGCGCTGGGTGAGGGCCTCGTCACAGCCGGGGGCGAGCAGGGCGTTGCAGTCAGAGTAGGTCATCCGCTCGGTGGANNGGATGACGCTGGGNACGNTATCGTGGCCCAGGATGGCCCCGGTCTTGTCCATGGTCATGAAGCAGGACAGGGTGAGCCGATCCACCCCGGGATTCAGGGAGCAGATGCCGTTGGAGAGCTCCACGGGGAGCATGGGGATGACCTGGTCGGCAAAGTAGACCGAGGTGCCCCGGGCAAAGGCCTCCTCATCCAGAGCGGAGCCGGGGGTGACGTAGTGGCTGACGTCGGCAATGTGTACCCCCAGCACCCAGTTGNCCGCCTCGTCCCTTTCCAGGCTTACGGCGTCGTCCAGATCCTTGGAGGAGGCGCCGTCGATGGTGATGACGGTCTTTTCCCGCAGATCCCGCCGGTCCTGGAGGGCAGCGGCAGAGACCTGCTGGCGGACGGCGGCGGCCTCAGCGAGCACCGGGTCGGGAAAGGCGCGCTCAACGCCCTGCTGACAGAGANTGGCCTCGGTGGANGCCTGGCGGCTGCCCGCAGGGCCAAAGGTCTTTTTCAGTGTGCCCAGGGGCGGGAGCAGGGAGGAACCGTAGCTGGTGACGGTCACGGCGGCCTTTTCCCCGGCCTGGACATGGGCGCNCCGGCTGAGCTTGATCAGGCCGGGGAGCCGTTNGTTGTCCGGGCGCAGCCACAGTGCGCGGTCGGCCTTGAGGATCACGCCGGTAACCAGCTCATTGCCCCGCTGGAGGATGCGCTTGACCTTGGCGCAGGGCCGGCCGGGACGGCGGGGATCCTCTCCGGTGGGCACGGCCTCCACCGTATCTCCGTCCCAGGCCCCGGCGGTGTCTCCGGGTGGGACGAAGTAGTCGCCGGCTTTGGCGGCGCTGCCCTCGGGGATAAAGAAGCCGAAGCCCTTGCCCGAGCCTTGGAAGCGGCCGGTGATGGGAGAGCTGTTATCCATAAAAAAGAGACCTCATTTCTCATGATCTTCTCCCGCTCATTGTAATCAATTTTGGGAGGCTTTAAAAGCCGGCCACAGTTTTTCTGCGGGAGAGGGCGGTTTGACCAAAGAAAAAGCCCTCCCGTGTGGGAGGGCTTTTGGGGGATTGCTTATACCAGCGCCAGTACCAGACAGACCACCATGAAGACGATGGCCACCCACTTTGTCCAGCGGGCCAGCTTGGCGTCCAGGCTCTTGGCTTTGTTCTTGGACAGGAAGGTGTCCGCGCCGCCGGAGATGGCGCCGTTGAGGCCGGCGGTCTTGCCCTCCTGGAGCAGGACGACGGCGATGAGGAACAAATAGAGCNAAAACAGGACAATGGAGAGAAGCAGCTGAGGAATATTCATTGGTTCATCGTTCCTTTCCGCCCGAAGGCGAAGTGATTTCATATGATAGGAATTATAGTGTAGCACACCCCGATGGAAAATGCAAGCACGAATTATAAATAGCCTCTTTTTTTGATTTTGCCGCTGTGATACTACCCTTTTTGACAAGAGCATGCTATACTGATAAAAAATGCTGGTAAATGGGGGCGCTGGTATGAAGACAATGGTGATCGGCATTGCGGGGGGCACCGGCTCAGGCAAGACCACCCTGACGGAGACCTTGAAGGATCGGTTCGGGCCGGATATCTCGGTGCTCTACCACGACAATTANTACAANAGTCACTCGGATATNCCCTATGAGGAGCGCAGCAAGCTCAACTATGACCACCCCGACGCCTTTGACACCGGCCTTTTGGTGCGGGACTTGCGCACCCTGTGCCAGGGGGAGAGCATCCAGTGTCCCACCTACGACTACACCATCCATGACCGCTCCACCGTGACGGTGGAGGTAAAACCCGCCCGGGTCATCGTGGTGGAGGGCATCCTCATCTTTGAAAACCGGGCCCTCCGGGAGCTGATGGACATTAAGATCTTTGTGGACACCGACGCCGATGTGCGCATCCTGCGCCGGCTGCTCCGGGACGNGAAGGNGCGGGGGCGGACGCTGGATTCGGTGGTAGAGCAGTATTTGAACACGGTAAAGCCCATGCACGAGGCGTTTGTGGAGCCATCCAAGAAATACGCGGACATCATCGTGCCCACCGGTGGGCGCAACCTGGTGGCCCAGGAGATGCTGGTGGAGCGCATCAGAAGGCACATGGAAAAGCAAGAGCTATGAAAAAAGGCCGGAGCCTCACAGGCTCCGGCCTTCTTTTTGTTTTCTTACAGCTTGGCCAGTTCCGCCGCAGTCTTAGCGGCCAGCCGGGCGTTGTTGAACACCAGCTGAATGTTGGAGTCCAGACTGTCCCCGCCGGTAATGTCCTTGATCTTGGCCAGCAGGAAGGGGGTGGTCTCCTTGCCGTGGATGCCCTGGGCCTTGGCCTGTGCCACAGCGTCGTCGATGGCCTTGTTGATGACGGTAGGATCCATGGAGTACTCCTCGGGGATGNGGTTGGTCACCAGCATGCCGCCGCCCAGGCCCAGCTCGTTCTGGACGTGGAAGGCCTTCGCCAGCTCGGCGGGGGTGTCGATCTCGTAGTCCACGCCGAAGCCGCTGCTGCGGGTATAGAAGGCGGGCAGCTCCTTCGTGCCGTAGCCGATGACGGGCACGCCGTGGGTCTCCAGATACTCCAGGGTGAGGCCCAGATCCAGAATGGACTTGGCTCCGGCGCACACCACCATCACCGGGGTGTGGGCCAGCTCCTCCAGGTCGGCGGAGACGTCCATGGTGGTCTCCGCCCCCCGGTGGACACCGCCGATGCCGCCGGTGGCGAAGATCCGGATGCCCGCCATGTGGGCGATGATCATGGTGGTGGTGACGGTGGTGGCGCCGTCCTCTCCCCGGGCCAGGAGCACCGCCAGGTCACGGCGGCTGGCCTTGGTGACCTCCAGGCCCTTCTTGCCCAGGTGTTCGATCTCCTCCTTGGTGCAGCCCGCCTTCAGCCGGCCGNCGATGATGGCGATGGTGGCGGGGACGGCGCCGTTTTCCCGGATGATCTCCTCCACCTTCAGGGCGGTCTCCACATTCTGGGGATAGGGCATGCCGTGGGAGATGATGGTGGACTCCAGCGCCACTACGGGCTTGCCGTGGGCGACGGCCTCGGCCACCTCAGGGGAAACGTCCAGATACTTGTTGAGATTCATTGGGATTACCTCCATATATNATAATAATTTGATCGGATCACGATGGGATGGCTCAAAGCCCGGCCCGGGCACGGACGGCCTNGGCGCTCATGGCGGGGTTGATGGTCTCTGCTCCCTCAATGGCGATGGCGGCGGCCCCTTGGGCCAGGCGGGCGGTCTCGGCAAGGCCGGTGCCCTCCAGGTAGGCCCAGGCCAGGGCGGCCATAAAGGCGTCCCCCGCCCCGGTGGCGTTGANCATGCTGGNCTTGAGGCNGCTTTGNTGGANGGCTCCGCTGTGGTCGGCGGCGTAGACCCCGTCGGAGCCCAGGGAGATGAACACCCGGTGGAGGCCCGTATCCAGCAGGGCCTGGGCGCACCGCGCCAGGCTCGCCTCGTCGGTGATGGCCACCCCGGAGAGAAGCTCCGCCTCCAGACGGTTGGGCTTGAGGGTGTGGAGCTTTCCCAGCACCGGCGAGAGCTTCACAGCCTTGGCGGTGGAGACCGGGTCGGCAAAAATGGGAGCCTTCACGTTCTCACACAGCCAGCGGATGGACGCTTNCGGGATATTGGTATCCACCACCACCACCTGGGCGTTGTCNAGAAGGGCCCGGCGGCTTTGGAGATAGGCGGGCGTCACATGGGCGTAGATGTCCATGTCGCTGACCGCCAGCGCCATGTCCCCGTCGGGGCCGGAGAGGAAGAGGTAGTTGGAGGTGGCCTCCCCCGGCACCTGNAGGGCCTGGGAGATGTCGATGCCCAGTTCGCCGCAGGAGGCGGCGATCTTCTGGGCGTAGAGGTCGTCGCCGAAGGCGGTGAGCAGCCGCACGTCCAGACCCAGCAGAGCCATGTTGTGGGCGATGTTCCGCCCCACGCCCCCCAGACTCATACGCACCTTGCCGGGGTTGGAGTCGGCGGCGACCAGCGGCGCGGCGGCGCGGCCGCCGATGTCCATGTTCACCCCGCCCACCACCGCGGCGTAGCTGGGGGTGCGCAGCACGTAGCCCTTTCCCGCCAGGTAGCCTTTCTTGGTCAGGTTGGAGATGTGCACCGCCACGGACGAGCGGGTGATCCCCGCCTTGTTCGCCAGCTCCTGCTGGGNGATCATGGGGTTCTCCGCGATCCAGTTGAGTATTTCCCGCTCCCGCTGGGTCATGGGGCCACCTCCTAAGCGTTTATCTATGTTATANTCATATGCTTATATATACGCCTTGTCAAGGGGGAATGGAAAATTTTATCCCATCCAAGTATCCCGCCAAAACTGCCGGATATCCAAAGAGGGTGGACGCCCGGCGCTTTTTAGCCTATAATGTGAGGAAATGGAAGGAGGTGTTGGGACTATGAAGCAGGCCCTGCTGTTTGACGATAGAAACGGCGCTGTGATACGCGCCATGACCGGCGGCGTTCTGGGGGTGGCCTTTTACCTGCTGCTGTCCTGGCTGACCCAGCCCGGCTCCCTTTTCGGCGGGCCTATGGGTCTGGACTTTACCTTCTGCTTCAACTCCAACGTGCCGGAGGTTTTGGGGGCGGCCTTGGGCTTTCTCCTCTGGTTCTTCTTTGGGGCCCAGGCCGGCCTTTCCACCCTCCCCTTCGCCGATGGGGGAAAGTCCCTTCTCCTCCGCTCCCTGGCCCATTTCGGAGNCATGACTCTGNNCATGTGGGCCTGGGTGATGCTGAACTTCACCTATGAGCCTCTCCCCGGCCTGATCCTCTCCTTTCAGCTGCCCCTCACCCTCATTTATATTCTCATCTGGCTGGGCCGCTGGGTGGGCTGGTATGCCGAAGTGGGGCAGAGCCGGGAAAGGCTGGGTCTCACCGGCGGACGTTCCCCTCTGAAATGGCGGGAGACCCTGCCCCACATAGGCTTTGCCGCGGTGTTGTGCTTTGCGGTGCCCACCGTTCTGCGGCTGTGCGGCGCCCACGATGTGCCCGTCCTGTCCGGCCTTCTCTATCCCTATCTGCTGCTGCCCGTTGTGGGGTTCGGCTCCGGATATTCCCTGGNCAGGCGGCAGGGCTTTTGTCCTCTCTATCCTCTGGCCTGTGTGATATCCGTTTCCCTCTTTGTCCTGACGGCCAAGCTCTATTCCAATATGGCGGACGGGGCGCTGCTCCTCATTGCCCTCTGCTTTCCGCTGGCGGGCAGCGCCCTGGGTGCGCTGATGCGGCTTTGGCGGCGGGAAAGGATGAGAAAGGACTTGTAAAATGTTGGGGAATTCCTTATAATAGGGTTACTTTATAATTCTACAAAGAGGTAGAGAGGAAGTAACTGCTATGGAACGTACGCACATCGCCCGAATTTTTGCCGACCAGGAGTCCTTCGGCGGGAAGACGGTCACCGTCTGCGGCTGGGCCCGCACCATCCGGGACATGAAGAACTTCGGCTTTGTNGAGCTCAACGACGGCTCCTGCTTCAAAAACCTCCAGGTGGTCATGGAGGCGGAAAAGCTCAGCAATTATAAGGAGATCGCCGCCCAGAACGTGGGCGCCGCCCTCATTGTGAAGGGTACGGTGACCCTCACGCCCCAGGCCAAGCAGCCCCTGGAGCTGAAGGCGGACGTCATTGAGGTGGAGGGGGCCTCCACCCCCGACTATCCCCTGCAGAAAAAGCGCCACAGCGTGGAGTTCCTGCGCACCATCCAGCACCTGCGCCCCCGCACCAATCTCTTTTCCGCCACCTACCGGGTGCGCTCCGCAGCGGCCTACGCCATCCANANCTTCTTCCAGCAGCGGGGCTTTGTCTATGTTCATACCCCCATTATCACCTGCTCCGACGCCGAGGGGGCCGGCGAGATGTTCCGGGTGACCACCCTGGACATGGAGGATCTGCCCCGCACCGAGGAGGGCAAGGTGGACTTTTCCCAGGACTTCTTCGGCAAGGGGGCCAGTCTCACCGTCTCNGGCCAGCTCAACGCCGAGAACTTTGCCATGGCTTTCGGGGATGTGTACACCTTCGGCCCCACCTTCCGGGCGGAGAAGTCCAACACCCAGCGCCACGCCGCCGAGTTCTGGATGATCGAGCCGGAGATGGCCTTCTGTGACCTCAAGGGCTACATGGATGTGGCCGAGGACATGATCAAGTCCGTCATCCGCCAGGTCATGGAAAGATGCCCCGATGAGATGGCCTTCTTTAACTCCTTTGTGGACAAGGGCCTTATCGAGCGGCTGGAGCACGTGGCCGCCTCGGATTTCGGCCGGGTGACCTACACCGAGGCCATCGAGATCCTGGAAAAGTCCGGGGCGAAGTTTGAGTACCCCGTGTCCTGGGGCTGCGACCTTCAGACCGAACACGAGCGGTATCTCACCGAGCAGCATTTCAAAAAGCCGGTGTTCGTCACCGACTACCCCAAGGAGATCAAGGCCTTCTATATGCGCGCCAACGACGACGGCAAGACCGTGGCCGCCGCCGACTGCCTGGTGCCCGGCATCGGGGAGATCATCGGCGGCTCCCAGCGCGAGGAGCGGCTGGAGCTGCTGNAGGGCCGCATCNAGGAGCTGGGGATGGATCCCGAGAGCTACTGGTGGTACTGTGACCTGCGCCGGTACGGCTCNTGCCGCCACGCCGGCTTCGGCCTGGGTTTCGAGCGGCTGGTGATGTATCTCACCGGAGTCAGCAACATCCGGGATGTGCTTCCCCATCCCCGCACGGTGGGCAGCGCGGACTTCTGAGACAGGACAGAAACGACGAGAAAAAAGACCGGCTGGACATTGTCCAACCGGTCTTTTTCTGTTTTCAAAAGGGGAGGGGAAGTCCCGGTTATGGGACTTCCCCTCTTTTATTTTTCCGGGAAATTTTTTTAGTTGGAGTGCCTCCAAGGAAAAACCGTGATACTATCTACGTTAAATAGAACATCTGTTCTATTTAACCACCTCCACGCACTGGATGCCTCGTTCCTCCAGTGCCGCCTTCATGTCGGCCGGGGTAGCCAGCTTTGCCGTTTTGTACNCCTTGNAAAACACGGTCTTTGTTTTTCCGGTGGTCTTTACGACCCTTATCCGCAAATTGAAAGACATCTGGTGCGTCAGCTCCCAGGGATTGTAGTGCAGCTCCACACGGTCGATCTCGTCAAAGGGGATGGGGTAGGGAAGGCCGGTGTTCAGCACCAGCTTGCCCTCCTCAAAGAAAAAAGCGCCTGCGTTGGCCTTGTTTTTGTATTTGCTTCTGGCGTAAAACATGTACACCACAAAGGCCATGACTGGCAGCATTCCAATGTAATAGATGAAAACTGGCATGGCGGAACCCCCTCCTGATAGGTTGTACCCAGTTTATCATATCTGGAAATCGTTTGCAAGGCGTTCCCGGGGGCGGGGGTGCAGACGCAAAAAAGTCGCCGCAGGCGATTGCCCACGGCGACTTGGTGGAGGAGGGTGGATTCGAACCACCGAAGCGATACGCAACAGATTNACAGTCTGCCCCATTTGGCCACTCTGGAACTCCTCCATTGGAGCTGGTTGACGGACTTGAACCCCCGACCTGCTGATTACAAATCAGCTGCTCTACCAACTGAGCTAAACCAGCATGTCAAGCGGCTGTCCAACAGCAGAAATTATTCTACCAGATACATAGGAGGTTGTCAAGAAAAAGTTGATGGGTTTGGANAGAGGAGAGAGAGAATGACGTTACTGGAATTGTCGGTGAGCTACCGCCAGCAGGCCGACGTGCTGCGGCACCGGATCCAGCTGGTGTCCGAGCTGCCGGCACGCACGGCGGAGGAGCGGATGATGAAGACCGAGCGCCTGCGGCTTTTGGAGGCCATGCGCCGGGACGTGCGGGATGTGGCGGTGATCTGCGAGCGGTATTACGACCGAAGCTACCGGAGAAATGAGCGCTACACCCTCTGAAAAGGGCAGACGGAAAAGAGAAAAGGAGGACGTTGAACATGGCGGGAACCAGATACAGAAGAGGCGGGATCTATGCGGCGGACATGGCGCGGTACGCCCGGATGATCTCAGAGGAGAACACCAATACCGAGGAGCTGGACAGAGTGAAGATCGCCCTGTGGCGGGCCCTTCACGAGGACATTACGGAAAAGCAGCGGCGGTACCTGCTGCTCTATTACGCCGAGGGGATGAAGATGTCCGAGATCGGCGCGCAGATGGGGGTNGACAAGTCCACCGTCTCCCGCACCATCAAGCGGGGAGAGGATCGCCTGCGGCGGTGCCTGCGCTACGGCGCCAAGCGCTTTCTGCTGGACGAGGCCTCGGCGTGAGGAGGCTTGCAAGACCGGGGAAGGTATGGTAGAATCATCTCACTATAAAATGAGGTGGGAGAGCATGGATTATCAGGCGGTTTTGTTCGACTTTGACTATACCCTGGCCGACGCCACGCAGTCCATTTACGAGGGCTACTGTTACAGCTTTGGAGAGATGNGACTTCCCGTCCCCAGCCTGGAGCGGGTGCGGNAGATGGTGGGCTATATCCTGGAGGATTCCTACACCATGCTCACCGGGGATAAAGACCCCGTCCGGCGCGCCGAGTGCCGGCGGCTGTTTCAAGAGAAGGTGGGCGGCCGCCAGGCGGAGAAGACGGTGCTTTGCACCGGTGCGGCGGAGCTGCTCCACGCCCTCCGGGACAGCGGGGTGAAGATGGGCATCATCAGCAGCAAGCGCAGTTCCACGCTGCGGGAGATCCTGGAGTACCACCACCTGATGGATCTGATGGAGCTGGTGGTGGGGCCCGACATGGTGAAACGGCCAAAACCGGATCCCGAGGGGCTGGAGCGGGCTGTCGAGCTTCTGGGTGTGGACAAGGCGGGGGCGCTCTACTGCGGCGATACCATCATCGACGCGGCCACGGGCCAGGCGGCGGGAGTGGATTTTTCCGCGGTGCTCAACGGCGTCACTCCGGCCGCGGCCTTTGCGCCCTATCCCCATGTACATATCGCCCCAGACCTTGTGGAGCTGAAGACCTGGCTGGGCGTGTGAGAGAAAAAGAGATCCCCGGACGCGGTTTGCGTCCGGGGATCTCTTTTTTGTCAGAAAATGTTTAGCCTTTCTTCACTCTCTCGAAAAGAAAACTTGAGCAGGCTTTGCTACAATGGCCTCACTGAAAAAAGGAGGCCAAGTGATGGAACCCATTTTGAATGTAGAGGCCCTGACCAAGACATACGGCGGCAAAGGAAGCCGTACCAACGCCCTGCGGGGCCTGAGCTTTACGGTATATCCCGGGGAGTTTGTGGGCATCATGGGCCCCTCGGGCAGCGGGAAGACCACCCTGCTCAACTGCGTGTCCACCATCGACGCGCCCACCTCCGGACGCATCGCGGTGGACGGGGTGTCTCTGACCAAGCTGCGGGGGAAGGCCCTCAGTAAGTTCCGCCGGGAGCGGCTGGGCTTTATCTTTCAGGATTGTAATCTGCTGGATACCCTGACGGGGCTGGAGAATATCGCCCTGGCGCTTACCATAGGAAAGGCCGATCCCAGAACGGTGGAGAGCCGCTCCCGCAAGGCCGCCCAGCTGCTGGGGGTGGAGGAAGTGCTGGACAAGTTCCCCTACCAGATGTCCGGGGGGCAGCAGCAGCGCCTGGCGGCGGCCCGGGCCATGGTGACCCACCCCGCCCTGGTGCTGGCCGACGAGCCCACGGGCGCCCTGGACTCCAAGTCCGCGGGGCTTTTGCTGGAGCAGATGGAGCAGCTGAACCGGGAGGAGGGCGCCACCATCCTCATGGTCACCCACGACGCCTTTGCCGCCTCCTGGTGCACGCGCATCCTCTTCCTCCGGGACGGGGAGCTGTTCCAGGAGCTGCACCGCGGGGAGGGGGAGAACAGGCAGAGCTTCTTCCGGGAGATCTTGTCCGTGGTAAGCCAGTTGGGAGGTGAGGGCGGCCATGAGCGGTAAGCTGGCGTTTCGCAATGTGCGGCGGAGCATCCGGGACTACGCCGTCTACTTTATCACCCTCACCTTCGGCGTGTGCCTGTTTTACGTGTTCAACTCCCTGCCTGACCAGAGTGCGATGAAGATCCTTGCCCAGACGGCCAACGGCATGGTGGAGGGCATTTTCACGCTGGTGGAGGTCTTTTCCGCCTTTGTGACGGTGGTGCTCTCGGGACTGATCCTCTACGCCAACCAGTTTTTGATGAAGCGGCGCAAACGGGAGCTGGGCACCTATTTTCTGCTGGGGATGGACACGGGGAGGGTCTCCCGGCTTATGGTGGAGGAGACCTTGCTTATCGGCCTGGCGGCGCTGGCCTCCGGCGTCGCCCTGGGCCTTTTGGGCTCCTGGGCTCTGGACAGGCTGACGGTGGCCATGTTTTTGGCCACCCCAGGGGACGCCTTCACCTTTTCCATCTCCTGGCCGGCGGCGGGGAAGACCGCCCTTTACTTTGGGTGCATCTTCCTGCTGGTGACCCTCTTTACCGGCGTCTCTGTCTCCCGGAGCCGCCTGATCGNCCTCATTCGGGGGGAGCGGCGCAACGAGGAGGTGGCCCAGCGCAGCCTGGGCGTGTCGGCGGCCCTGTTCCTGCTGGGATGTATCCTGCTGGGCGCGGCCTATGCCATCCTGCTCATCCGGGGACTGCTGCGCATCGATATGCTCTGGTTTGGGATGCTGGGCCTGGGGACGGTGGGAACCTTTCTCATCTTCCGCTCCCTGTCCGGCTTCCTCCTGCGGCTGACCCGGGGTCATCCGGGATATTACAAGGGCCTTAATATGTTCGTCCTGCGCCAATGGAGCGGCCGGGTGCACACCAACTGCCTGTCCAACACCATCATCTGCATCCTCCTGCTGCTGGCCATGGGGGTCACCGCCTGCTCGGTGGGGCTCAACGACACCATCACCGCCACGGTGGGTGGCCAGACCCCCTACGACCTGACGGTGCTCAACTACGGCCGGGAGGGAGAATACGAGGAGGCGGACATCCCCGCCCCTTTCCAGGNCGCCGGGTTGGACACCCAGGCGTGCTTTGCCTCGGTGGAGAGCGTCACCGTCTACTACAATGACGAGACCGTCACCGGCTGGCCGGAGGCGGGGTTTTACGCCGCCATCGGCCTGAGCCGCTACAACGAACTGATGGAGGCGCGGAAGCTGCCCCTTCTGACCGAGGACGCCCTTCCCCGGCGGACCCCCGACGCCATCGTCAACGGTCCCGCCGCCGACGGGATCGTGGTGGTCCCCGACGCCATGCTCTCCCAGCTCCGGCCCCGGCGGCAGATGGTGAACATTGATTATCGGGGCGACGTTCAGGCGGTGGACGCTCTGGTGCGCCAGACGCTGGCGGAGGCGGGAGACTTCAGCGGCGGGCTGGACATCATGATAAACCATAAGCTGGACAACTACTACGACCTGATGGGGGCCAAGATCCTGGTGCTCTATATGGGCCTCTATCTGGGGCTGGTGTTCCTGCTCGCCGCGGCGGCGGTGCTGGCCCTTCAGCAGCTGAGCCAGGCGGCGGACAACGCGGCGCGNTATGAGCTGCTGGGCAAGCTGGGCGCCCCGGAGGGGATGCGGCGGAAGGCGCTGGTGTCCCAGGTGGCGCTGGCCTTCCTCCTTCCCCTGGCTCTGGGAGTCATCCACGCCTTTGTAGGTATGCGGGCGGCCAACGAGATCATCTATTCAGTGGGTCATGTGGACTCAGTCCATGCCAGTTTGCTGACGGCGGTGTTCCTGCTGGTCATTTACGGCGGCTATTTCCTGTGTACCTGCCTGGGGGCCTGGCGGGCTGTGAAGGGCGGAAAGAGCGCGTAGAGAAAATAAAAAGAGAGCGCAAAACCGTATGCCGCGGTTTTGCGCTCTCTTTTGTCTTAAGGGGGAGGTCACAGCTCCGTCTCCAAGGGCTGGCGGATGGTGTACCGGTCTTCCCGCAGCCGTGTCATGATCCGGTTTACCGCGGTGGCGTTGGGGATGAGATCCACCCGGCCCACCACCTGCCGCAGCTCCAGATTGGCCAGAAGGGCATAGGCGTTCTGGCCGGTGACGTTGCTCTGCCAGCAGGCCCAGCCTGAGGCGGTGAGGCCGTCGGTGAGGGCGGCCGGGGCGGAGACGATGCGGGTGCGCACCCGGGCGATGTGGGTCAAAAGCTCGTTGCCCCGCTCCAGCTGCGCCAGGGCGGCGTCCAGATCCCCGTCTACGATAAGCCCCACAGAGTGGCCCAGGGCCAGCGCCCGGCGCACCTGGGCGCTCTGGGCGGAGAGGGAGTCGGGGGTGAAGAGGAAGAGGGCGTGCACCCCTGAGGGGAAGAGAGCGGTGAGGTCGCTGTCGGCGTCAGAGGCGTTAATGGCCAGGTATACCCGCACATCCTCCTTGCTGTCCTGCCCGCCAGGGGCGGTCGTGGGT
>CAJMXB010000051.1 GCA_905219705.1 Oscillospiraceae bacterium
GCCCCGCCCCGAACATGACGGCGCAGACGCACAGGCACACAAAGGACAGGATCTTGGAGATCTCCCCCATCTTCCGCTGAAGCGGCGTCTCCGCCTCCTCCTGCTCCATCAAAAGTCCCGCCACCCGGCCCACCTCGCTGTCCATGCCGGTGGCGGTGACCACGGCGGTACCCCGTCCGGCGGTGACCACAGTGGAGCCGATGACCATGTTTTTCCGATCCCCCAGGCCGGTCTCCGGGGGCAGGCCCTCCCCCGCCTGTTTCTCCACCGGCAGGGACTCCCCTGTCATGGCGCTCTCGTCCGCCTTGAGCTGGGCGCTCTCCAGCAGCCGGGCGTCGGCGGGTACCAGATCCCCCGCCTCCAGGCATATCACATCCCCCGGCACCACCTGGTCGGCCTCCAGGCGCAGCTCTTTCCCGCCCCGCACCACCTTGGCCTGGGGGGCAGACATCTTCCGCAGGGCCTCCAGGGCCTGCTGAGCGCTGTTCTCCTGAGAGATGGAGATGAAGGCGTTGACTACCACGATGAGGAGAATGATGGCGCTGTCCAGCCACTCCTCCCCGCCGCTGGAGATAAGNCNCAGTCCCGCCGNCNCCAGCAGCANCAATATCANNGGGTCGCGAAGCTGATCCAGCACCCGCAGGAACAACGGCCGCTCTTTCTTCCCCTCCAGCCGGCTAGGGCCGTATTTCTCCAGGCGTTTTGCCGCCTCCTCCGNCCTCNGCCCCCGCCGGTGATCGCTCTCCAGCTTGTCCAACAGCTCCCGAAGGCTTCCGCTATGCCCATCCTGCACGCTCTACCAGTCCTTTCCTTTTCACGTTCCAGTGAGCGCATTATAAGGGCGAAGGGTGTTCCTTTCCAAGGGAATTCTGGCGAAGAGCTTCTTTTCTATTCCTCCCGGCGTCTGGCCGCCTCGGCCAGAGTGAAAAGAAAGCGTTTGTTGGTAGGCGGCTTGTCCGTCTTTCCGCCCAGCAGCTTCCAAAAGAGAGGCGTGCCCGTTTCCGCCAGCTCTTTGATGAGCTGGCGGATATTTTTCTCCACGCACTCCACCGAGGTACGCTCCTCTTTGGCGATCTCCAGATAGGCTTCCTTCAAAAGAACGCTTCCGCTTTCCCGTCCTCCCAGCCATCCCGCGCAGCGGGCAGCCTGACGGCGGCCTATCAGGTCAGGCCCGCCCATCTCCGCCAAAAGTTCCTCGCACCGCCGGGTCAAACCACCGGCCAGGGAACGAACGGCCTGCCGTACCTCCGGCCACTGGACGGGCTTGCACAGGAAGAAATTCGCCCCTGCCCCAATGGCCATCGCGCAGATCTCCTCCCCCACCGCCTTGGAAATGGCCAGCACCCCGGCCTGTCCCCCTCCGCGGCGATACCGCCTGAGCAGCTCTATCCCGCTGATCCCCGGCAGGATCAGATCCAGAAGGATCACGTCGGGCCGGTCCCTCTGCGCCCGCTCCAAGCCCTGCAGTCCGTCGGCCGCCACAGTGAGGCGCACCTCCTCCATGGTCTTCAAAAGCATGGACATGAGCCTGCGCTGGGCCTCGTCATCTTCTACCAGGAGTACTTTGATCTCTTTTTTCATCATTGCTCCGGTGCNNNTTCNTCCAGCATGCCCTGTATCCCGATCACCGTTCGGGAGACCATATCCCGCTCGATGGGATTCAGCCTCGCCATATATTCCGCCGCCAGGGCCGCCCTTTCGCTGAAACCTGTTCTGCCATACAGCAGATAGTCGCTGGACACGCCCAGCGCCGTGGCCAGCCGTTTGAATTTGACCATCGTCATGCTCTGCTCCCCCTTCTCGACCTGGGAAAGGAATTGCGTCGAGGTCTCGGCAGCCTCCGCCAACGCCTCCTTGGTCATTCCCTTGCTCAGCCGGGCGGCGCGTATCCGCTGACCGATGGCCTCCAGTTCAGGATCCCGTTCCTTTTTCTTCATGGCAATTTCCTCCTATACCTATCAAATTGATAGTTATAGCTTGCCACAATTATCAGGAAATAAAATCAACGATTATTGATGATATTAACATTTATAATTTATTTTTGGAAGAAAAATATCCGGCAGAGCCTAAAGAGGCTCTGCCGGACTGCGGATCAGATCAATTTTTCAGCCCACCGGGCCGGTCTCCTCCGGCAGGGGGCTCTCCCCTCCCGGCGCGCTNTGTTCGGGCGTAGCCGTGGCCTGGGCGGCCTTGGCCGCCTGCCGGGCGTCCAGCAGCTTCTGCAGCCGGTCATAAAAGACCTGGGGATCCAGCTCGTCATAGGCCTTGGTGGTCACCACCTCCGCCTGCTCCAGCCAACTCCGGTTCAGCTTATAATACAGGTAGTCGGCGGTGCACTCCTGCCGGGCCTGATCTCTGTCAGGCTCCAGCCGAAGGATGATGTGATAGCCGTAGNTGGTTTCAANGNGCTCACTGATCTGNCCTATCTCCAGCTCCAGGGCGCCCGCCTCAAATTCCGGCACCATCGCCATCTGCGAATAGGAAGTGACCTTTTCCTGGGGATAGACGTAGAGATACCCCTCCGGCGCATAGAGGTTTCCCTCCTCGTCCCNGCCGNCCTCGCTGTACTGCGCCATCAGCTGGTCAAACAGCGCCTCACTGTCCCCCGCCGCCCGGAGCTGCGCGCGGATATCCTCCACCAGAGCTCGGGCTTGGGCGCGCTCCTCCTCGCTGTACTCCTCGTGGGAGCCGTCGGCGTTGGTGTGGCGGGTCGCCACCAGGATGTGCTTGACAGCGTAGATGCCCTGCTCCTCCAAATATGACTCCACGTCGGCTTCGGTGACGGTGAGCTGCCCGTCGGNCTCCAGCTTTTTTTGAATGGCCTTGTTGAGATAGGCCACCTGGTTGAGCCGGGCATAGCCATCCATGGAGATACACTGCTCATCCAGCAGCTCCCGGAAGCGCTCCTCGCCGCCCCAGCTCTCCACCACCTCGGCCAGGTCGGCCTCCATCTGCTCGGTCTCCTCCGCCGTCAGCTCCACGCCCAGCTCCTGGGCGTGGTTGCGGATGACCTGGTAGAGCTTGGCGGTATTCAGCGCGTCGGCCTTCACCGTCTCGGCGGAGGGCTGCCCCTCCACAGGCTGAGACCAATCGGCGTCATCGGAGAGGTGGCCGTAATGCTTCTGCTCGGCAATGGCGTTCACCAGCCAAAAGAGATACTCCTCGGCATTGACCCCCGCGCCGTCCACCGTAAAGAGCTGGCTGTCCCGCTGGAGATCGGCGGCCTGATAGGCCAGATCGTCCGGGGCGGCCACCAGATCAGGGCCGGCGGAGCATCCTGCCAGCATTGTTATCGCCAGGGCTCCGGCGGCAATTCTCGTCTTTTTCATGGATATCCTCCTTGTCCGTTTTACAGCGGATGTTATTGTATCACGCTTTTTCTGTCAAAACAATGAAAACCGGCTCCCCTTTTTGGAATGTTCACAATTTTAAGGTTCCCGGCGGCAGGACGTTAAAGTTTTCACAAAGTTTCTCTTGCTTTTTATGCTGCGGGCAGATATAATAGGAACTGCGCAAACAGAAAACCCTGGTGAGAGNCAAAAAAATATGACATGGAGGTCGATTCATATGAAGGAAGTGTACATCGTCAACTGCTGCCGCACCGCGGTTGGCTCCTTTGGCGGAAGTCTGAAGGACGTGCCCGCCGCCGATCTGGGCGCCACTGTGGTCAAGGAAGTCCTTGCCCGCGGCGGTGTGAAGCCCGAGCAGGTGGACGAGCTGATGTTCGGCTGCATCCTCACTGCCGCCCAGGGCCAGAACGTGGCCCGCCAGGTGGGGGTAAAGGCCGGCCTGCCCTACTCNGTACNCGCCTACACCGTTGGCATGGTCTGCGGCTCCGGCATGAAGAGCGTCATCGAGGGCGCCCGGGCCATCCTCTGCGGCGACGCCGACGTCATCGTGGCCGGCGGCACCGAGAACATGTCCGCCGCTCCCTTCGCCTCTCTGGACGCCCGCTGGGGCGCCCGCATGGGGGACAAGAAGCTGGTGGACACCATGATAAAGGACGGCCTGTGGGACGCCTACAACAACNACCACATGGGCACCACCGCCGAGAACATCAACGACGTGTGGGGCATCACCCGGGAGGAGCAGGACGCCTTCGCCGCCGCCTCTCAGCAGAAGACCGAGGCCGCNCAGGCCGCCGGCAAGTTCGAGGCTGAGATCGTCCCCGTGATGGTAAAGAAAAAGAAGGAAATGGTGGAGTTTAAGGTGGACGAGTACCCCAAGGCCGGGGTCACCGCCGAGAGCATCGCCAAGCTCCGGGGCGCCTTCCCCGCCGGCCCCGAGGGCGTGGAGGACGAGATCGTCCACACCTTTGAGGTCNCCCAGTGCCACGCCGCCGACGCCAAGAAGCACACCCAGCGGGTCACCGCCGCCAACGCCTCCGGCATCAACGACGGCGCCGCCGCCATCCTCCTGGCCTCCGGCGAGGCCGTTGAAAAGTACGGCCTGAAGCCCATGGCCAAGCTGGTCTCCTGGGGCCNGGGCGGCGTGGATCCCAAGATCATGGGCGTGGGCCCCGTCCCCGCCTCCCGTCAGGCCATGAGCAAGGCCGGCCTGAAGATCGAGGACATCGACCTGGTGGAGGCCAACGAGGCCTTTGCCGCCCAGTCCATCGCCGTGGGCCGGGAGCTGGGCTTTGACATGAGCAAGGTCAACGTCAACGGCGGCGCCATCTCCATCGGCCACCCCGTGGGCTGCTCCGGCGCCCGGATCATCGTCACCCTGCTCCACGAGATGGCCAAGCGGCCCGACGCCAAGCGGGGCCTGGCCACCCTGTGCATCGGCGGCGGCATGGGCGTCGCCACCATCTTCGAGAAGTGCTGAGATAGCTCCATCAGATCAAAGGGGCGGCGTGGAGAACCACGCCGCCCCTTTCTCATAAAAATACCGCCCCCCTTTCCAGGGAGGCGGTATTTTTTATCGGTCTCTTTCTTTTATCCCACCGGTGGTTCGTAGTCATAGACGCGCTCCCGGAGGGCCTCCTTCAGTCCCAGCTTNACCAGAGCGGCCATCACCGAGGTCTGGCTCTTCTGGGGCGTGAAGGTGAAGTCCCGGCCCTGGGTGGAGCGCTCTCCGTCCTTATTCACGTAAGTCCAGGACAGGGAGAGGTTAATGTCGCTGATATAACAGTTCTCCTGCCGCTCCCTGTCGTCCAGCAGGTAGCGGCGCACCCGGCCGGCGGCCATGTCCTCCTGGAACGCCTCCNAAATCGCCTGGGCGGCGGCGTCGGTGAAGGTCAGGTCATCGCTGCCGGTGTCCCGCACCACAAGGGAAGACGGCTGCTGGAGGAGCATCGCCGCTTCCTCCGACTCCATGCTGATCTCCAAGTCCTCCCAGTACTCCTCCTCTGTCACAGCCTGGGTGATCCAGCCGCCGGTAGCCTTCAGGTCGTCCCCCGTCACACTGTCCCAGAAGTACTGCCAGTAGGCCGTCTCCACCACCTCCGGGTCGTTCAGCAGGGCGTTAAGCTGGCCGGCGTAGGTGGACAGGNCGTCCAATGCCTCCGCCCGAATGGGCAGCGGGTCATACCAGCGGTCGACTACGCTGCCGTCGGCCATGGCGTAGCTCAGACGCAGGTACTGGGTATCCATGATCTGGTACTGGNCCTCCTCTTCCCAGCCGNCGTAGCTGCCCCGGNTNTCCTTGAACGCCCGCAGGGCGTCTATGTCGGCGTTGAGGGCCTTGTGAAGCTCCACCACCCGCNGGATATCCGCCGNGTCGTCGAAGTTCTGGTNNAAATGCCGCCCGTCGTCGTCGGGATGGGTATACACGCCGTAAACCGAGACGCTCACCACCTTGGCCGGGTCGGGCGTCCAGCGCTGGAAGCCCGTGAAGTCGGAGCGCACCCCCCACATCAGGGCCAGCACGGCCAGACCCAGGGCGAAGCAGCCTTTCCAGCTCTCGGCAAAGACCCGAAGGGTCTTTTTCAGCAGCATCCGCCCGGCGAAGGCGCCGATGACGGCGCACAGGGCGGTGAGCAGAATGTAGACCCCGGGGCCAAAGGAATAGAAGAAGTTGACATAGAGCACCAGGCCGCACAGAAGGCCCACGCATATGCCCAGGCCGTACTGGAACACCGGCCGCACCCAGCCCACGGTGACGATATCTCCCGCGCGCTCCAGCTGGCGCAGGCGGTAGACCCCCAGGGCGATGACGGTGAAGGCCGCGCCCAGCACCACGCAGTAGCCCGACGCCGCCATCACGCTGTCCAGCTGGATATAGTTGTCCCCCCGGGTCAGCAGGTAGATGATCTGATAGACCGGGGTGCACCACCGGGCGGGGTCGGAGTAAGAGAGAAAGCTGCCGTTGTAGTTGTAGAGCAGATTCTCTCCGGCGAAGTCCATCAGGGCGCACAGGCCGATCACCAGGGCGTTGAGGATGCCGTAGAACACCGGCAGGGCCAGGATGTGGCCGGTGAACATGGCGATGCAGGTGGTAAAGCAGAAGAAGAACATGGGACAGACGGTGGCGGTGACCAGCCACAGGCTCAGCCCCCGCAGATCCAGCGCCCCCGCGCCCAGCTCGATGACCGCCGAGACAAGGTACAAAAGCAGGTTGGGAACCAGGAAGAAGCACAGGCCGGTGAGCCAGTTGGTGAGAAACAACCCCTCCCGGCGGATGGGCAGGGAGTGGTAGAGCTGCACCGCCCGGTGATCCATCAGGTAGGAAACCAGGGCCATGGCCGTTATGGCGCCGAANACCAGCCCCACCACGGGCATGGCCACCGTGGCCACATTCAAAACGCCTTTCACGTCCAGCATCCGGGCGTTGACGGGACTGCGGCTCAAAAGCAGCTCCACCGGCAGCAGAAAGGCCAGGATGGCGGTGTAGATACCCCAGATGGGCCNGAACCGGGTCACGTTTTTCCGGAACAGGGTGGGATTGAACCATCCCCGGAATTTAGAGGACGACGTCGCGGACACCATAGTCCTCACCTCCCAGCTCATAAATAAAGATCTCCTCCAGCGTCAGGGGCAGCGCGTCGATCAGGATGGGGGAATAGACCGCCAGCCNGTTGNTGATCTCGTCGGCNCGGNCNCGGACGATGAGGGTGTGGATCCGTCCCACCTGGGACACATTGAGCACCTCCATGTCCTNGGGAAGCTGGGGCAGCTCCTTGGTCTGGANCACCACCTGCATCTGCACCAGGTTCTCNTGGAGGTCGCTGAGCGTCCGCTCCACAAGCACCTTGCCCTTGGAGAGGATGCCCACGTGGTCGCACACATCCTCCAGCTCCCGCAGGTTGTGGGAGGAGACCAGAACGGTGGTGCCATCCTGGGCCACGTCGGACATGAGCAGGCTCCACACCTGCCGGCGCATCACCGGATCCAGGCCGTCCACCGGCTCATCCAACACCNGGATCNCCGGCCGGNAGCACATGGCCAGCCAGAAGGCCGCCTGCTTCTGCATGCCCTTGGACAGGCGGCGGATGGGCCGCTTCTCCTCCACGGTGTGGAAGACCTCCCTGAGCTTTTCGTAGCGCGCCCNGTCGAACTTGGAATAGAAGCCCTGGTAGAACCTGGCCATATCCAATGTGGAGGCGGAGACGAAATAGTAGAGGTCGTCGGAGATGTTGGCCACTTTTTCCTTCACCGCCGGGTTTTCATAGGCCTGCTCGCCGTCCACCAGCACCAGGCCGCTGTCCTGCTGGTAGACCCCGGTGATATGCCGCAGGATGGTGGACTTGCCCGCTCCGTTGGGCCCCACCAGGCCGTAGATCGCCCCCGTGGGCACCGTCATGGACAGCCCGTCCAGCGCTTTGAAGCCGTCAAAGCTCTTGACCACGTTCTGCACTTCGATCATACCGCATCCCCTCCCTTCATCGTCTGCGGCAGAGCCGTCCCCAGGGCCTGGGCCACCCGTTGGGCCAGCTCCTNCGCGCTCATGCCCAGAAATACCAGCTCCCGGGCCGCGTCGTCAAACCGCCGCAGCAGCTCCGCCTTCCGCGGGT
Organism: Oscillospiraceae bacterium; assembly: GCA_905219705.1. Taxonomy (GTDB): domain Bacteria; phylum Bacillota; class Clostridia; order Oscillospirales; family Oscillospiraceae; genus Vermiculatibacterium; species Vermiculatibacterium agrestimuris. The sequence continues at coordinate 7,955 of CAJMXB010000051.1, forward strand.
TGGTTTCCCCACCCCGGCTGGCAAAGGCCCCCTTTCCCGGCTCGGCGGTCAGGTAGCCCTCCTCCTCCAGGGCGGTATAGGCCCGCTGGATGGTGTTGGGATTGATGGCCAGACTGGTGGCNAGGGCCCGCACGGAGGGCAGCTTCTCCCCTTCGGCAATGGCCCCGGTGACCACCAGATGGCGCAGCCCGTCCCGCACCTGCTCATAGATGGGCCGGGCGTCCCGGTAATTGAGGCTTATCATGGCCCCACTCCCTTCCAAAGTCAAAAATACTGTATTAAGCCGCTTGGTACAGTTTTCAGTATATCCACTTCTTTCTTAGGAAACAAGAGGAAAACCCTTACGATAATCTTACGATTTTCGGCGGATTNACTTTTTTCCAGTGACAAATCCGGCCGGNGCGTTTATAATGCGTTGTAGACAGCTTTATCCTGTCCTCAAGGAGGGATCTACCATGCGTCTGATCAGCTTTTCCGACTGGAACGCCTTTNTGACCTGTCTGGACGGCCTTTTAGACGAGCCTCAGGTACAGATCATGCGCTCTCTGCCCCACCATCCGGGGGTCAACTGCTATGAGCACTCGGTGTTTGTAGCCTATGTGGCCTTCCGCCTGGCCCGGCGCTGGAATCTGGACTACCGCTCCTGCGCCCGGGGCGGGCTGCTCCACGACCTGTACCTCTACCGCTGGAACGATCAAAGCGCCCACCCCGGCCTGCAGTGCTTTGACCACCCGGAGTTTGCCCTGCGCAACGCCAGCGAGCTGACCGACCTTTCCANGCTGGANCGGAATATCATCCTGGCCCACATGTGGCCCCTGGCCCTCCACCTCCCCCGCTCCCGGGAGGCGTGGACGGTGTCCCTGGCCGACAAGCTCTGCGCCACCGCCGAAGTCATGGGCGTCTGGAAGCGTCTGAAAATGCGCGCCGTGCTGGCGGCGTGACCGATTCCTGCCAAACCGCCTAAAAAGGCCCGAGATTTATGGGCCTTTTTAGGCGGTTTTCCTTTGCATTTTCCCCATTTATTTGCTATAATTATTACCAGAATCATTATTACCCTGGGAGTGTGAGCCTATGGAAGCCTTGGGTGCCGTTATTTTCCTGCCCCGGGAAGGGGAAAGCGCCCCGCTTATGCTGGAAGACATCCTCTTTGATCCCGCCGCTCTCTGGCTCTCCCGCGCCCTGGCAGAGGAAGGGGTCAAGCAGTTCTTGGTGGTCTGCTCCAAGGATGACCAGGACGCCGCCGCTCCCTGCTTCCCCCCCGACGCCCGCTTTACGGACGAGGCCGGTCTGACCGACGCGCTGGTTCAATTCCTGGCCCAGGTACCCGGGCAGGTGGTCGTGGTCGACAAGCCTGTTCTGCNNGCCCCCAAGGGCACCGGCTTTGCCCGCGCGGGGAAGGAGCCGCCCCAGAGTATTTGCACCCTTCGGGGCGCCACGTTGGCCGCCGCCCTTCGGGATGGCCAGGCGCTCCCTCAGGCCCTCTCTGCCCTGGGAGATCCCTCCCCNTGGCAGGGCCGCTTCCTCNCCCTGAGGCCGGACGCCGTCTACCGGGCCATGACCGTAGAGCCTCTGGCCCGAAGCCTCAGCGTAGACCGCCTTCTCTCCGCCGGCGNGCGGATCGTGGATACCGAGAGTGTCTTTGTCGGCCCCGCCGTCACNGTGGGTGAGGGCTCCGTTCTTCTCCCCGGCACCATTTTGAAGGGCGCCACCGCCATCGGCAGGGACTGTGTCATCGGCCCCCACGCCATGATCTCCCAGTGCGTCATCGGCGACCGGGTCACCGTCAACGCCTCCCAGCTCAATGAGTCCTCCGTGGACGACGACACCACCGTGGGCCCCTTCGCTTACATCCGTNCNAATTGCCGNGTGGNCAGGAAGGTCAANNTANGCGACTTCGTGGAGCTGAAAAACTCCACCGTGGGAGACGGCACTAAGATCAGCCACCTGACCTACGTGGGCGACACCGACGCCGGGGCCCACATCAACTTCGGCTGCGGCACCGTCACCGTAANCTACGACGGGAAAAAGAAGTTCCGCACCAACATCCAGGATAACGCCTTCATCGGCTGCAACACCAATCTGGTGGCCCCCGTCANNGTGGGGGAGGGNNCCTACACCGCCGCGGGCAGCACCATCACCGAGGATGTGCCCGCCGACGCCCTGGCCATCGCCCGGCAGCGCCAGACGGTGAAAAAGAGCTGGGCCGCCAAGCGGCGCAAGTCCTGAATCTCGTGCTCTGCCCCTGCGGGGGAAAAGGATATTAGAACACAAATAGAATAAAATGAAGATGAGAGGATGTAGCACATGATCGCCCATGGAAAGGATATCAAGATCTTNGCCGGCAACNCNAANCGGGCCTTGGCCGAGGCTATCTGCCAGCANCTGGGCACCCAACTGGGCCAGGCGGAGAGCGGCTGCTTCTCTGATGGAGAGAACTTCGTCTCCATTTACGAGACCGTCCGCGGCTCCGATGTGTTCGTCGTTCAGTCCACCTGCTCTCCGGTCAATGACAATCTGATGGAGCTGCTCATCATGATCGACGCCTTTAAGCGGGCCTCCGCCGGGCGCATCACCGCCGTAGTCNCCTATTTCGGCTACGCCCGGCAGGATCGGAAGACCAAGCCCCGGGATCCCATCTCCGCCAAGCTGGTGGCCAACCTCATCACCCGCGCCGGCGCCGACCGGGTGCTGACCATGGATCTCCACGCCTCCCAGATCCAGGGCTTCTTCGACATCCCCGTGGACAATCTGCTGGGCAATCCCATCTTTGTCCATCACTTCCATGACCGCTTCGCCGGCCAGGAGGATCAGACCGTCGTCGTCTCCCCCGACGTGGGCAGCGTGGCCCGGGCCCGGGCCTTCGCCCAGAAGCTGGGCATGCCCCTGGCCATCGTGGACAAGCGCCGTCAGAAGGCCAACTCCTCCGAGGTCATGAACATCATCGGCGACGTGGGGGGCAAGCAGGTCATCCTCTTCGACGATATGGTGGATACCGCCGGCAGCCTGTGCGGCGCGGCCCAGGCCCTGGTGGAGATCGGCGGCGCCACCGACGTGTACGCCTGCGCCAGCCACGGCGTTCTCTCCGGCCCCGCCTACGACCGCATCGAGCAAANCTACATCAAGGAGCTTATTTTCCTGGATACCATCCCGCCCCAGAACCACCAGAGCGACAAGATCAAATACCTGTCGGTGGCCGACATCTTCGCCGACGCCATCGAGCGCATCTATCAGGAGGTCTCCGTTTCTNAACTTTTCAATTAAGCCACTCTCATCCTTCCGGGGGCGGGGCCCAGGCCCCGTCTCCGTTTTTATTCCCTTTCAAAGGTGGTCTTTATGNTTCCTTTCCATAAAAACGGCGCCCCCGGCGTCACCTGGCTGGTGGTGGGCCTGGGCAATATGGGCGACCAGTACGACCGCACCCGCCACAATGTGGGCTTCGACGTCATCGACCTGCTGGCCGACCAGCTGAATATTCCCGTCCAGCGGCTGAAATTCAAGGCCCTCACCAACACCGCCGAGCTGGGAGGCGCGAAAGTCCTGCTGATGAAGCCGGTGACCTTTATGAACCTGTCCGGCGAGGCGGTGGAGCAGGCGGCGGCCTTCTATAAGGTACCGCCGGAGCGGGTCATCGTCGTCTCCGACGAGGTGGCCCTCCCCCCCGGCAAGCTCCGGGTGCGGCCCTCCGGCTCCGCCGGTGGGCACAACGGGCTGAAAAACATCATCGCTCACCTCCACTCCGACCAGTTCCCCCGGGTGCGCATCGGCGTGGGCCAAAAGCCCCACCCGGACTACGACATGGCCGACTGGGTGCTGGGCCGGCCCCAGGGGGCCGACCGGGACGCGGTGGACGGGGCGGAGGCCAGGGCCGCCCAGGCGGTGGAGGCCATTATCAAGGACGGCGCCCCCTCCGCCATGAACCGGTTCAACTGACACAATGCCCTCCCGCTCGCTGCGCGGGAGGGCATTTCGCTCTCCTGTTCCCATTTATTCCTTCCTTGCGTTCCCTTCCGGGCTGTGATATCATGGCAGTATCAAACAAAAAAGGGGGATTTTTCGTGAAATGCCGTGTTTTTTCCGCACTACTTTCTCTGTGCCTGCTCTTCGCCCTTTTCCCCGCCGCCCAGGCGGAGGAGTCCAGCACCGAACCCGTTGTNGCCCTGTGCGTCTGCGCCCCCGGTGAAAGCGCCCTGCTGGACGCGGACGAGCTTTTGCTCCTGTGCCAGCAGGCCACCCGCCGCGATCTGGAGTCGGTCTCCTTCGACCTCCTCCCCGCCTCGGTGGGAACCCTCACCTGCAAGGGGGAAAAGGTGATCCCCGGCGAGCCCTACTATATGTACGAAGATCCCCAGCTCTCCCAGATCCGCTTCACCCCCTATGCCTACCACTCCCGGCAGTTCACCGGCCGGAGCGAGCTTTCCTTCACCATGACCGACGAAAGGGGAAACACCATCCCGGGCACGCTGATCCTCTATGTGCCGGAAGGGGAGGAGCGCGCTGAGAACTACCTGGATGAGACCATCACCGCCAAGGCGGGGGAGGCCATGGATCTTACAGATCATTTCCCCTTCTACACCTCCACCAAGGGGGACACCGTGGCGCATGGCGACTACGGCACTGTGAACTCCCTCACCTTTGAGCTTTCCTCCTCCGACCAGGGCGCCCTCTGGCTGGACTACGGCTGGTCTACCGCCCGGAAAGTCCTCCCCGAAGAGGAGCTCTATCCCGACAGGGAGCCCAACTTCTATAACGTCACCTTTGTCCCCGCCGGCAAGGATGGGATCACCGTGGAGCTGGGCTACACCGTCTCCTGTATAAAGAACGAAAAGAAGAGGAACGTCTCCGCCACCTTCACCCTTAANCTGGTGGAAAATAAGTCCCCTGCCGGGGAAAGGCCCTCCACCGGCTCTGCGCCCTCCGCCGACCCCGTCACCATTTCCACCCGCACCACCCAGATCAGCCTGGCCGATCCTCTGTGGGACGCCTGCGCCGCCCGGAAGGTCGGGGAGCTGGTCACTGTGGCCTTTGACACCCTGNTCGCCGCCAATACGGGCGTCATCCTCTGTGACCGCACCCCCGCCGTCCCCGGGAAATCCTANGAATACGGCCGCCTATCCTTCCTTCCCGGCGAAAATTTTCAGGAGGCTGTCACTCTGCGCTATGTGGGTACCGACAGCATCGGATATCCCTATTCCGGAACGCTGATCCTTGAACCGGGCTATCCCTCCGACCTGACCTTCCAGGATCTGGAGGACTGGGACTGGGCCATCCCCGCCGCCCGCTTCCTGGAGGAGAATTATTTTGCCTACGGGGACTCCTATTTCCGCCCTGGGGACGAGGCCACCCGCATGGACGTCATCTACGCCATCTATGTGACCCTGTACTCCCATTACTCCACTCCCTATCCCCCGGAGTTTTCCGATCTTCCCCAGGACAGGGCCCTCCGGGACGCCGTGGCGGCGGTGGCCAAGCGGGGCATCATCTACGGTGATGGGGAGGGCCGGCTCCTCCCCGACGCCCCGGTCACCCGGCAGGACGCTCTGGTCATGGTCTGCCGGGCTCTGGAAGAGCAGTGGGACATTCTCCCTCCCGCCGCCGACCTCAGCGTCTTCTCCGACGCTGAAGAGCTCTCTCCCTACGCCCGGGAGGCGGCCGGGATCCTGCAGGCCATGGAGATCCTCCAGGGCGACGGCTCCGGAAAGCTGAATCCTCTCTCCCCCATCACCCGGGCCGAGATGGCCTGTCTTGTCTACCGAGCCTTCAGCTGAGAAAGCCGCAAAAGGGGGGGCCGCCCTGCAGGGCGGCCCCCCTTTTTCTCTTGACCCCGGCGCCCTTTTGGGATATACTGTTC
>CAJMXB010000052.1 GCA_905219705.1 Oscillospiraceae bacterium
CTCCACCTCCTGGTCAAGGCCGGGGCCGGCGGGTTCCTCCTCCGCGGCCTCCAGCGGCAGGGGAGGGAGGGGGGAAGCGCGCAGCCTGTCGATGGCCTTGTTCCGGGCCACCGCCGCCAGCCAGGGCTTGAGCCCCTTCTCCGCGTCCAGAGTCTGCCGGTGGGACCACAGGGCGAGAAAGGCGTCGGAGACCACCTCCTCCACATCCTGGGCGGTGGCGGCAGGGCCCATGGTATGCCACACCACAGCGGAGAGATAGGAGGTATAAGTATCCATGGCCTGGCTGAGGGCGAAGCGGTTTCCCGCCTGGAGCCGCCGGATCAGGTTTGCTTCTTTCAAGGGCCTCACCTCGCTTTTGGAACCGGTTCTATGAATATATACGAAAAGGAGAGAAAAAGGTTACAAAAAAACGACTGGTGAAAATTCACCAGTCGTTTTTCTTGGGTAGGGAAGGGGCTGATTACTTCAGCTCCACCTTGGCGCCGGCCTCCTCGAGCTGCTTCTTCAGCTCCTCGGCCTCGTCCTTGCTGACGGCCTCCTTGATGGCCTTGGGGGCAGCCTCGACAACAGCCTTGGCCTCGCCCAGGCCCAGGCCGGTGATCTCACGGACGACCTTGATGACCTTGATCTTGGCGGCGGCGTCAAAGCTGGCCAGAACCACGTCGAACTCGGTCTTCTCCTCAGCGGCACCGCCGGCAGCGGCTCCACCGGCGGCAGGAGCGGCCATAGCGGCGGCGGAGACGCCGAACTCCTCCTCCAGGGCCTTAACGAGCTCGTTGAGCTCCAGAACGGTGAGGGCCTTGACTTCCTCGATCATAGCGGTGATCTTCTCGCTAGCCATAATTGTATACCTCCTAAATTTGATATGTTGTTTTTGTTTTCTTACTCGGCGGCGGGGGCTTCCTCAGCGGGAGCCTCAGCAGGGGCAGCCTCGGCGGCGGGAGCCTCCTCGGCGGGGGCTTCCTCAGCGGCAGGAGCCACTTCGGCAGCGGCGGGGGCCTCCTCGGGCTTCTCGGCGCTGACGCCACCCTTCTCGGCGATGGCCTTGATGACAATGGCCAGGCTGGTGATGGGGGAGAGCATCATGCCCAGCACCTGACCCAGCAGAACCTCCTTAGAGGGCAGCTCGGCCAGAGCGGCGATGTCCGCCAGGGGCAGCACCTTGCCGTCCATGAAGCCGGCCTTGATGACGAAACGGTCACCCTCCAGGCTCTTGGCGAACTTGTTGATGACCCGCATGGGGGCGATGGGATCGGCCTTGCACACGGCCAGAGAAGTGGTGCCGTGAAGCACGTCGTCCAGCTCGCTCAGACCGGTGTCGTCCAGAGCCCGGCGCACCATGGTATTCTTCACCACGGCATACTCCACGCCGGCTTTGNGCAGCTCGTTACGAAGGGCGGTGTCTTCNGCGACGGTAATGCCCTCGTAATTCACCAGCACGCCGCTGGCAGAGGACTTGNGGGTCTCGATGAGCCCGGCGACGACCGCCTGCTTCTCACTCAGGACTTTTGCGTTCGGCATNTTGGTTTTTCACCTCCAGGTATTTTGGATGGCGGCTTTTCCTCCATCCGGGGACAAAGAAAAAANGCCGCTTTCGTGTTCGCACGAAAACAGCACAATAAAACCCTATTGTTGGCTGTATTCTCGGCGGGGGACTGACGTCGTTAGAGCCATAAGGCTCCCCGCTGTCTCTGAACACGATTGGTAATATATCACCCCTGGGGGATTTTGTCAAGCAAAATCCCCCAGGGAAANATATTTTCGGGAAANAGCTTTCAGATCACACAAACTTGGCCGCGTTGATCTTTACGCCGGGGCCCATGGTGGAGGCGGCCACGCAGGAGCGGACGTACTGGCCCTTGGCGGCGGAAGGCTTAGCCTTGACGATGGCGCCCATGAGGGCGTTGAGGTTCTCGGTGAGCTTCTCAGCGCCGAAGGAGACCTTGCCGATGGGGCAGTGGATGATGTTGGTCTTGTCCAGACGGTACTCCACCTTNCCGGCCTTGACCTCCTGAACGGCCTTGGCCACGTCGGGGGTGACGGTGCCGGCCTTGGGGGAGGGCATCAGGCCCTTGGGGCCCAGGACTTTACCGAGACGGCCCACCAGACCCATCATGTCGGGAGAGGCGACCACCACGTCAAAGTCGAACCAGTTTTCCTTCTGGATCTTCTCCACCAGATCCATCTCGCCCACGTAGTCGGCGCCGGCCTCTNTGGCGGCGTCGGCCTTGTCGCCCTTGGCGAAGACCAGCACCCGCTGGGTCTTACCGGTGCCGTGGGGGAGGACGATGGCGCCGCGCACCTGCTGGTCGGCGTGACGGGAGTCGACGCCCAACTTCACGTGGAGCTCCACGGTCTCGTCGAACTTGGCGGGAGCGGCCTTGACCACCAGATCCATGGCCTCCTGCACGTCGTAAGCGGCGGCCTTGTCGATGAGCTTGGCGCCGTTCTGATACTTCTTACCTCTAAACATATTTCTGTACCTCCTCGCCTTAGTCGCCCACCAGGACGNCCATGGAACGGGCAGTACCGGCGATCATGCTCATGGCAGCCTCGATGCTGGCGGCGTTGAGGTCGGGCATCTTCTGCTCAGCGATCTTGCGGATGTCTTCCTTGCTGATGGTGGCCACCTTCTCCTTGTTGGGCACGCCGCTGGCCTTGTCCAGGCCGCAGGCCTTCTTGATGAGGACGGCGGCAGGGGGGGTCTTGGTGATGAAGGTGAAGGAGCGGTCGGCGTAGACCGTGATGACCACGGGGATGAGAAGGCCGCCGTCATTCTTGGTGCGCTCGTTGAACTCCTTGGTGAAGGCGGCGATGTTGATGCCGTGCTGGCCGAGGGCGGGGCCCACAGGGGGGGCCGGAGTCGCCTTGCCGGCGGGGATCTGCAATTTCACGTAACCGGTGATTTTCTGTGCCATTTGAAACAGCACCTCCTACTTGAAAATGTGGTATGGACGGAGCCTTTTTCTCTGGCTCCTCCCACGGTTGGATCTCTTTTTCGACGATTTTAGTCGTTGATGGGCTCTACCTGGTCCAGCTCCAGCTCCACCGGGGTCTCCCGGCCGAACATGGACACCACCACCCGGACTTTGCTGTGATCCATGTCGATCTCCTCCACCGTGCCGATGAAGGATTCCAGCGCGCCGTCGGTGATCTTGACGCTGTCGCCCACCTCGTAGCTGACCACCACCTCGTGCTTCTCCACGCCAAGGGCGGCGATCTCGGAGTCGGTGAGGGGGATGGCCTTGTTGCCGGAGCCCACAAAGCCGGTGGCGCCGCGGATGTTGCGAACCAGATGCCAGGTGTCGTCGGTGAGCACCATCTTCACCAGCACATAGCCGGGGAAGACCTTGCGCTCCACAGTTTTGGGGCCGTTGTCCGTGATCTCGGTGACGGTCTCCATGGGGATGTTGACCTCCTGGATGAGGTCGTGCATGCCCCGGTTCTCCACAGCCTTCTCGATGCTGGCGCACACTGTGTTCTCATAACCGGAGTAGGTGTGGACGACGTACCATTTTGCCTCTTCCATGGCGCTCGCCCCTTAATGGAAGAGGTTGATGAGAGCGTTGAACACGCCCTCGGCCAGCTTGTCGAACAGGAAGATACAAAGGCCGACCACGATACAGAAGGCAATGACGATGAGGGTGTTGTTCAGCGTCTGCTTCCACGTGGGCCACTGTACCTTCTTCAGCTCGGCCTTGGTCTCCCGGCACCACTGGGCGATGCGGGCAAAGAGGCCGGGCTTGGACTTCTTGGCGGGCTTTTTATCGGCCTTCTTGTCGGCCTTGTCCTTTTTCGCGGGGGTCTCGGGGGCGGCGGTCTCCAGCTCCTGGGCGGAGGTCTCCACCTGATCCAGCTTGTCGTTTTCAGCCATTCGGTAATACCCTTCTTTCTTGTGAGCTGTCATTGGTGAAAAAGCTCATTACTTGGTCTCGGTGTGGACCGTATGCTTCTTGCAGAAGGGGCAGTACTTGTTCAATTCCAAACGGTCGGGTGTGTTTTTCTTGTTTTTCTTGGTGTTGTAGTTGCGCTGCTTGCACTCGTTGCACCGCAGGGTGATCTTCACCCGGTTGCCAGCTTTTGCCATATCTTTCGGCACCTCCTTATTACTTACCGGCCCGCATAATAAAAAACGGATCCGGTCTGATTACCGGATCCAGCCTAAAAGAGCCCAAAAGGCCCTTCTGTTGGCGGTGTGGATCCGGCATGATTGCCTCCCTATGACCTCAGAGAGGGAAAGGGTTTTATGCCTCGCCACACCGTAAAAACGAGCATAAAAAAATAAGGCCCTTTTCATAGGTAGCAGTATTCTACCACCATCTTCCGGACAAGTCAAGAAGAATTTATTGAAGATCAAGATCTGTGGGCGTAAGCCTACGGAAGGTCTCCCGGCGGGGCGCTTTTTGTCAGATCCACGGTTTTTCCGTCCCCGCACCCTTTCGTCCTTTTTTGAAGCGCCGAACTTCTATAATGGACGAGTAGGACAGGGGGGACGGCCATGGAAGTGGTCTATATCGATGAAGTATTCGCGCTCAACGCCCTGGTAGATTATCTGCTGCTGCTGTGTGCGGCCAAGCTGGCGGGGGAGCCCTTTCGGCGGNTCCGTTTCGCCCTGGCCGCACTGGCGGGCGGGCTCTATGCCGCCGGGGCGGTGCTGCCGGGATGGGGATTTCTGACCCATCCCCTATATAAGCTGGCCGCGGCGGTGGGCATGGTGCTGGNGGCTTACGGCGGCTCCCGGCGGCTTTTGCGGCTGACCATGGTGTTTTTCGGCGTCGCCGCGGCCTTCGGGGGCGGTGTGCTGGCACTGCAGCTGCTCTGGGGCGCTCCCCGGGCGCTGGACTTGCCCACGGTGCTGCTTTGCTCGGCGGGATGCTACGTGTTTTTGAGCTTGATCTTTAAGCGTACGGCTCGCCACGGCGGGGGAGAGCTGGCCAAGGCGGAACTGGAGCTGGCGGGCCGGCGGTGCCGGCTGACGGCACTGGTGGACACGGGCAACACCCTGACCGATCCCGCCACCGGCCGGCCGGTGATGGTGGCGGAGGGGGATCGGCTGGGCGCCCTGTTTCCGCCGGGGGAAGGCCCGGAGCCGGGAGAGCTTGACGACCCGGTTTCCGCACTGGAGCGGCGGCGGGGAGGCCGCTGGCGGCTGCTGCCTTACCGGGCGGTGGGGGTGGAGCACGCCCTGCTTCTGGCGGTGCGGGTGGACAGCGCCAAGGTGGCGGGGGAGGACTACGGCCCCATTCTGGTGGCGCTGTCCCCCACCCCCGTTTCAGACGGCGGAGGATACAGCGCGCTCATTGGCGCATAAACGGAAAAGTGAGGAGGAAAAAACATGATCCAGCGCTTGCGGCGGAGCTGGTGGCGGTTCCGGGCGCTTTTGGCCAGGCGGGGGCTCGTCCTGCCGGGAAAGGTGATGTACATAGGGGGCAGCGATACCCTGCCGCCCCCGCTGAAGCGGGAGGAGGAGGCGGCGCTCATCCTCCGGCTGGGGACGGGGGACGAGAAGGCCAAGGCCGCCCTCATTGAGCGGAACCTGCGGCTGGTGGTCTACATCGCCAAACGGTTTGAGAATACAGGCATCAACATTGAGGATCTCATTTCCATCGGTACCATCGGGCTCATTAAGGCGGTGAGCACCTACAAGGCGGAGAAAAACATCAAGCTGGCCACCTATGCCTCCCGGTGCATCGAAAACGAGATATTGATGCACCTGCGCAAGACCTCCAACCAGCGGGGGGAAGTCTCCTTTGACGAGCCGCTGAACACCGACTGGGACGGCAACGAGCTGCTGCTCAGCGACATTCTGGGCACTGACGCCGATGTGGTGATGCAGCCTCTGGAGGCCGACGTAGACCGCCAGCTCCTGACCCAGGCTCTGGAGCGGCTGGAGGAGCGGGAGCGGATCATCATCACCCTGCGCTTCGGTCTGGACGGTGCGCCGGAGCGGACGCANAAGGAGGTGNCCGACCTGCNGGGGATCTCCCAGTCCTATATCTCCCGGCTGGAAAAGCGCATCATCGAGCGGCTGAAGCGGGAGATATTAAAAATGATGTGAGCCCCGGCACAAAGACCGGGGCCCAGCGTCAGAGAAGGCCCAGCTCCCGCTGAAGGGCCTTGATCAGCTTGGCGGTGACCAGAGCGTAGGATNCGTCGCACATCTCCCGCAGGACGGCCTCGGGGACTTGGCCGTCCAGGTAGACGGTGTTCCAGGTGCGCTTGTCGGAGTAGAAGCCGGGCACTACGTCGGGAAACTCGGCCCGGTAGAGCTCGGCCCTCCGGGGGTCGCACTTGAGGATGNCCATGGTGCGCCCGGCGTGCTCTGCGTACTTGGGGTCGGGGGTACACAGGGCGGCGAACATTTTCCCCGCCACCAGCCAGCGGTGCCACTGCCATTCCANCTTGAAGTCCCGCTGCGCACCGGGCTTGGAGAGAAGGTAGTCCTCCAGCCAGGGATATCGGTTCATATAAAAGACCTCCTTTGTGATGAAAAACGCTCAGAACTATCGTAGCATAGCACAGGAAAAAGACTTGTATATTCCGGCCAAAAAGTTTTTCTTACATAAAGAGACCAAAAAGTGGTATAATAAAGATATAAGGATGTGATTTTATGTACCAGCCGGGAGAATTGATCGTATACGGGCGCACGGGCGTGTGCAGGGTGGAACGGGTGGACAGGCGGGACGGCCAGGACTTCTATGTCCTCACGCCGCTCTACCAAAGCTGTGATATCTATGCGCCGGTGAATGGGAAGATCTTTATGCGGCCCATCATCTCCAGACAGGAGGCCAACGCGCTCATCGACGGCATTCCCGCCTACGCCTCGGAGGCCTGCGAGGGCCTGCCGCTGCGGGAGCTTACCGAGCATTACCAGGCCGCCATCGCCACCCATGACTGCAAGGATCTGTTTGAGATGACCATGTCCATTTACACCAAGAAACGGACTGCCGAGCGGGATAAGAAAAAGTTCGGCGCGGTGGACGAGCGGTTCATGAAGGAGGGGGAGGCCCTCCTGTTCGGAGAGCTGGCGGCGGCGCTGGAGATCCCGGTGGAGGAGGTCAAGGGCTACATTTCCCAGCGGCTGACCCAGGCGGCGGGGGGAAAGATCAAGCCGGCGGTGGAGGTCTGATGGAAAAGGGTGCGCAGCCCCTTGCAAAATGGGGATATATCGTGTAAAATACAGCCTTGTGGGAGGCCCACTCCAGATTCGGAGGGGCCATCCCCCAAGGCTTTGTTTTTGGCCAGTCCTCTCCGGCTCGGGACAGGGGCCAGCCGCAACAACACGATAGAGCCGAAAAATCCCAATGGGCGGGGGTCATCCGCCCCACATTGACTTCCCGATGGGGAAGCAGTGACGAAAGGAAGATCCGTATGACAAAACGCAAGATCGCAGGGCTCATCACCACAGGGCTGCTGGCGGCGATCCTGGCCGGCTGCGGCGGCAACGCCGCCCAGACTCCGGCGCCCCAGGAGACCCTCCAGCAGGGACCCACCGTCCGACCCAANNAGATAACGGTGGNCATCGCCCAAGACCTGGACGACAGCCTTGACCCCCACATGACGGTGGCGGCAGGGACGAAAGAGGTCATGTTCAACGTGTTTGAAGGGCTTGTAAAGCCCACCGCAGACGGNGACCTGATCCCCGCGGTGGCCGCGGACTATACCATCTCTGACGATAGAACGACTTATACCTTCACTCTGCGCGACGGGGTGAAGTTCCATAATGGGCAGACTGTGACTGTGGACGACGTGGTCTGGTCTATCCAGCGCTGCGCCGACGCGGAGGGNGGCTCCTCNCTGGTGGAGTCCTTTTCCGCCNTCACCGATGTGACCGCCCTGGACGACAAGACGGTGGCCATCACCATCGCCGAGCCGGACAACGAGTTTTTCTCCTACCTCCCCGCCGCCATTCTGCCCAGGGACTATGACGGGCAGGACACCGCGCCTGTGGGCACCGGCCCGTTCAAGTACGTCTCCCGTTCCGCCCAGGACAATGTGGTGCTGGAGCGGTTTGAGGACTACTGGGGCGTCCCCGCCAAGCTGGACAAGGTGACCTTCAAGATCATGGAGAATCCCGACAGCATCCTCATGAGCCTTCAGAGCGGGGCGGTGGATCTGTGCGCCCATATGACCAGCGCCCGGGCCTCCCAGCTGGGAGATGATTTCAACATCGCCGAGGGCACCATGAACCTGGTGCAGGCCCTTTACCTCAATCACGCCGAAAAGCCCTTTGACGATGTGCGGGTGCGCCAGGCCCTGTGCTATGCCGTGGATCGCCAGCAGATCCTGNACTTGGCCTTCGACGGATACGGAAGCCTCATCGGCTCCAGCATGTACCCCGCCTTTGGCAAGTATTTTGACGACAGCCTGACCGATTACTACGCCCACGACGTGGAGAAGGCCAAGGCCCTGCTGGCCGATGCGGGCTATCCCGACGGCTTTGATATGACCATCACCGTGCCCTCCAACTATACCCCCCACATCGACGCCGCCCAGGTCATTGCCGAGCAGCTTAAGGCGGTGAATATCAATGCCAAGCTGGAGCTGGTGGAGTGGGGCGCCTGGCTGTCCGACGTGTATTCCGGCCGGCAGTTCCAGTCCACCGTGGTGGGGCTGGACGCCTCCACCATGACCGCCCGGGCGCTGCTTGCCCGGTTTGAATCTTCCGCCAAGCGGAACTTTATCAACTATCAGAACGAGGAGTATGACGCCCTCTATGCCCAGGCGCAGACCACCTTTGACGACGCCGAGCAGACCCAGCTCTATAAGGCGCTGGAGCGGAACCTGACCGAGAACGCCGCCAACGTCTACATCCAGGATCTGGCCGATCTGGTGGCGGTGCGCAAGGGATTGGAGGGCCTGCAGTTCTATCCCATCTATGTCCTTGACCTGTCCACCGTGGGGTGGGCGGAATAACAGATGAAATACGCGGCGAAGCGGCTGGCCACTGTGTTGGTCACCATGCTTTTGGTCTCCCTGCTGGCCTTTGTGGCCTTTGCGCTTATCTCGGGAGATCCGGCGGAGATCATGCTGGGCACTCAGGCCACCCCTGAGCGCCTGGCCGCTCTGCGCGCCGAAATGGGACTGGATCAGCCACTGATGGTTCGCTACCTTCAGTGGCTGATGGGCTTTTTCACCGGCGATTTAGGGGNCTCCTACCACTATAAGCAGCCGGTTTGGGAGCTTATCGCCCCGAAGATGGCGGTGACCCTGTGTCTGAGCGCCATCAGCTTTTTGCTCATCCTTGTGATCGCCATCCCTCTGGGGCTTCTCTCGGCGGGCCGGGGCAGCGCTCGGGGAGACGGACTGCGCACGGCGGTGAACCAGCTTTGCATGGCGGTGCCCGCCTTCTTTACCGGGATGCTCCTGTCCTGGATCTTCGGCGTGGCGCTGAAGTGGTTTACCGCGGGGAGCTTCCCTAATCTGGGGGAGGACTTTTTGGGGGCGGTGAAGTATCTCTTCTTCGCCGCTGTGGCTATCGCCATCCCCCGGATCGCCATGACGGTGCGGATGCTGCGCAGTACGGTGGGCAGCGAGATGGGGAAGGATTACGTCCGTACCGCCATCTCCCGGGGCAATGACCGGGGCGCGGTGCTCCGGNGGCACGTGCTGAAAAACGCCATTGTGCCGGTGGTGGCCTTCCTGGCCCAGACTCTGGCGGAAATTTTGGCCTCCGGTGTGGTGGTGGAGCAGGTCTTTGCCATTCCCGGCCTGGGGCGGCTGCTGGTGTCCTCCATCTCCAACCGGGACTATCCGGTGGTGCAGGTCATCGTCGTCCTCCTGGCCTTTTGGGTGGTGCTCTCCGGCACCCTGGCAGACCTCATTCAGCAGCGCATTGACCCCCGGCTGCGGTTGGGAGGCGGCGTATGAAGAGGAGAAGAAACGGCTGCCTCACCGCCGGCCTTGCCCTGACGGGGTTCATGGTGGCCCTCATCGTCCTGGGCTTTTTCTGGACGCCCTACGACCCTGCCGCCATGGCCACCGGCCCGAAGCTGGACGGCCCCACCCTGGCCCACTTGATGGGCACCGACAGCTTTGGCCGGGACATCTTCAGCCGGGTGCTCCAGGGGGCGGGGAACACCCTGACCATCGCCCTGGCCACCGTGGCCATGGGCGCGGTGTGCGGCGTGGCGGTGGGCGCCCTCACCGGCTATTTCGGCGGCGTGGTGGATGAGGCGCTGATGCGCCTCAACGACGCCCTTACCGCCTTTCCCAGTATCCTGCTGGCGCTGGTCGTCATCAGCCTGCTGGGGCCGGGGAAGAAATATAATGTGGTGCTGGCCCTGGGCCTCGCCTTCATCCCCGGCTACGCCCGCATCGCCCGCACCGCCTTTGCCTCCCTGCGGGAGGCCAACTATGTGAAAAGCGCCCAGCTTATGGGGGCGAGCCCCTGGCGGGTGCTGTGGGTGCACATCCTGCCCAACACCTTGCCGGTGCTGCTGCCCGCCCTCACCATCGGGTTTAATAACGCCGTGCTGGCCGAGGCATCCATGAGCTATCTGAGCATCGGGGTCACCCCTCCGGACGCCTCTCTGGGCTATATGCTCTCTGAGGCCCAGGGGATGCTGGCCGCCGCTCCCTGGTACGCCGCCGGGGCGGGGGGCGCCATCATCCTGCTGGTGTTCGGCGTGGGCCTCATCGGCGAGGGGCTGCAGCGCCGGGATCGGGGGGTGGTCTGATGCTGGAAATTCGTGACCTGCGGGTCAAGTTCCACACCCGTGACCGCTTTGCGGTGGATGGGATCTCCCTGACCATCGGCGACGGGGAGATCGTGGGCCTGGTGGGGGAGTCCGGCTCCGGCAAGTCGGTGACCGCCATGGCGGTGGCCGGGCTCCTGCCCCGAAAGCAGTGTGACTACGCGGGAGAGATCCTGCTGGATGGCTCGGAGCTGCTCCACGCCGACCGGGCCAAGCTGCGAAGCCTTCAGGGCAAGGACATCGGCGTAGTGTTTCAGGAGCCAATGTCCGCCATGGATCCGCTGATGAAGGTGGGCGCCCAGGTGGAGGAGACCCTTCTCATCCACACCGGATTGTCCAAGGCGGAGCGCCGGGTGCGGGCGCTGGAGGCCCTGGGGCAGGTGGAGCTTCCCGACCCCGAGGGCGTCTACGGCAAGTATCCCCATGAGCTCTCTGGCGGGATGCTCCAGCGGGCCATGATCGCGGCGGCCATGGTCTCCCGGCCGGGACTTTTGCTCCTGGACGAGCCCACCACCGCCCTGGACGTGACCATCCAGGCCCAGATCCTGACCCTTTTGAAGAAGCTCAACGGGGAGCTGGGCATGTCCATGCTTTTCATCTCCCACGATCTGAACGTGGTGCGAAAGCTCTGCGCCCGGGTGGCGGTGATGCAGTCGGGCCGTATCGTCGAGAGCGGCGAGACCGGGCAGATCTTCTACCATCCCGCCCAGGACTACACCAAGCGGCTCATTGCCGCCATCCCTGTCCGCAGAAAGGAGGGGCGGCCATGAGTGAGGAACTGGTGCTCTCGGTCAGTCATGTGAGCAGCGGCTACCGCAGCCGCACCCTCATCGGCCGGGGGGAGTATAAGGAAGTGCTCCACGATGTGACCTTCCACGTCCGCCACGGGGAGATCGTGGGCCTGGTGGGGGAGTCGGGCACGGGGAAGTCCACCCTGGCCAAGACCATCCTGGGGATGGTGAAGCCGGAGCGGGGCGAGGTCGTCCACTACACCAAGCGGCCCCAGATGATCTTCCAGGATCCCTACAGCTCCCTGAACCCCGCCTACACGGTGGAGTGGATCATGGAGGAGCCTCTGCGCGTCTACGGCAAGTATGACCCGGCGGAGCGCCGGCGGCGGGTGGAGGATATGCTCGCCCTGGTAGAGCTGCCCCGGGAGTGCCTGAAGGCCAGACCCGCCCAGCTCTCCGGCGGCCAGCGCCAGCGGGTGAGCATCGCCGTGGCCCTGCTCCAGCGGCCGCGGTTCATCCTGGCCGACGAGCCGNTGTNCGCCCTGGATGTGACCATCCAGGCCCAGANCCNGNGNCNTNTGAAGGACTTGCGCGACCAGCTGGATCTGAGCTATCTCTTCATCTCCCACGACCTGAACGTGGTCTACCAGCTGTGCGACCGGGTGCTTGTGATGAAGGCGGGCCGTGTCATAGAGCAGGGGACGGTGGAGGAGGTCTTTGACCATCCCCGGGAGGAGTACACCAGGCAGCTTTTGGCCGCGGCGGAGTAGAGGATTGACAAGACGGAGAAAAACTGTATACTATTAGGTAGGGTCAACTGGATAAAGGAGAAATTGAGATGAGACGGTTTTTGATCGCCATGCTCTGCGCCGCACCGCTGGTGGGCGCGCCCGCCGCCTATGAAGGCGTTCAGCCGGCGGCCCCCGCGGCGGAGAGCGCCGCCCCGGTGGAAGTGGCAGAGGCGGTATATATGGGCTGTGACTTAGCGGGCTGTACCGATCCCACCCATCCCCACAGCAACCAATGCTGGGAATCGGCCCCCCCGGCGGAGCCCATGTTCTGCCCCAGCGTGGGCTGTGCGCGCCAGGACTGTACCGATCCCGCCCACTACCATGACTGCCCTGTGGGCTGTACGCCCGCCGCCTATGGTCACGGCGGCTACCACCACAGCGAGGGCCGGGGCCACCACAGAGGCCGCCACAGCTGAAGGCTTTGTTTTAATCCATCGAAAACCGTCCCACAATAAAAAATAAACCCCCTTTGCAGACGGTATGAAACCCCCTGCCCCGGAGATACTGAACTCAGTATTTTCGAGGCGGGGGGTTTCTTGATGCAAGGGAAAGTGGAGATATGCGGGGTCAATACCTCCAAGCTGAAGGTTCTGAAAAACGAGGAGACCATGGACTTGCTCCGCCGCACCAAGGAGGGGGACATGGCGGCCCGGGAAAAGCTCATCGCCGGGAACCTGCGGTTGGTGCTCTCGGTGATCCAGAAGTTTGACCGCCGGGGAGAGAACGTGGACGACCTGTTCCAGGTGGGATGTATCGGCCTTATTAAAGCCATCGACAATTTNAATATCGACCTGGACGTGCGCTTTTCCACCTACGGTGTGCCCATGATCGTGGGGGAGATCCGCCGCTACCTCCGGGATAACAGCGCCATGCGGGTCTCCCGCTCCATGCGGGACACGGCCTATAAGGTCTTGCAGGCCAAGGAGAAGTTCATGTCTCAGCACCAGAAGGAGCCCTCCATTGAGGAGATCGCCAAAATGCNGGACGAGCGGCGGGAGGACGTGGTTTTTGCCCTGGAGGCCATCNCCGATCCGGTGAGCCTTTACGAGCCGGTCTACTCCGACAGCGGGGACGCGGTGACCGTGATGGATCAGGTGCGGGACATCAAAAATACGGACGAGAAGTGGCTGGATCACATCGCCCTCCAGGACGCGGTGGACAAGCTCCCCGAGCGGGAGAAGCGGATATTGGCCCTGCGGTTCTTCCAGGGCAAGACCCAGATGGAGGTCTCTGCCGAGGTGGGCATCTCCCAGGCCCAGGTGTCAAGACTGGAAAAAAGCGCCCTGGAGCAAATCAGAAAGAGCCTGTGAGCATCGCTCACAGGCTCTTTTTGATCTCATCCGCCAGCCGGGCGAACTCCGGGATGCCAAGCCGCTCTCCCCGAATATCGGCGGGAAGGCCCGCCTGGGCGATGCACTGGGCCAGGGCCTCCTTGGAGAGGGGGAAGGCGGCGGAAAGGGCGTTGAGGAGGGTCTTGCGCCGGAGGGCGAAGGCGGCGCGGACTACCTGGAAAAAGAG
>CAJMXB010000053.1 GCA_905219705.1 Oscillospiraceae bacterium
GAACTGCCGCCGCCGCAGGCGGCCAGGGTGAGGGACATGGCAAGAGAAAGGGCCAGGGCGGTAAATCTCTTTTTCATCATTTGATCTCCTTCTCCAATTGATTTTTGGGTTGATTATGGTGGGACATGCGGGGATAATTTGGCCAGGTCATATGACTGTATTCCTGTCCTCCTGTTATACAGGCATATTACCACAGGCCATTTCAACCTGCAACAGTTTTTTAAGCCGAAGCAAATAAGTTCTTCTTTTTTCACAAAAAGACCGTCAAGAAATTGTCAAATTCATCCAAGAATGGACGGAGATCCACCCTGAAAAACGGGGTCGGGCGCCTCAAATAAGGAAATTGTCCTTGCCAATCGCACATGGGTGTGGTATGATATCCTATACGGTTGTTATACATCTATACCTTTATATCCGCGGTATGACGCCCCACTTTGAATGAGCGAAGGAGTACCACGTATGAAAAAGATCGTGAAGTCCAGCCTGACAGACCAGATATTTGACTATCTCCANAGCGAGATCCTGAAGGGGACCTGGAAGCCGGGAGAGAAGCTGCCCTCGGAAAATGAGCTCTCCGCCGAGCTGGGGGTGAGCCGCATGTCCCTGCGCAGCGCCATCCANCNCATTTGCGCCANGGGTCTGGCGGAGACCAGGGTGGGAGAGGGCACCTTTGTGCGCAGCTTTAACCTGCGCTCCTATTTTTCCGAGCTCTACCGCCTGGGGCTGTTGGGCCAGAGCCCCAACGAGATCAACGACCTGCGCTTTGTGCTCCAGATCGGCAGTGTCCGGCTGGCCATGGTGGACGGCGTGGACAGGGTGGATCTGGCGGTGCTGGAGAAGCTGGTGGAGGATATGGAGAGGGCTGCCGCCGCCNACGACCAGGACGCCNTCCATATCGCCNATCTCCAGTTCCACCGCAGCGTGTGCGAGCTTTGCAAGAACGAGCTCCTCTATAATATCTATGACGCGGTGGAGGAGGTGCTGGACGATGTGACCAAGAAAAACGTCCAGCGATCGGTGGAGGAGGCCTCCGGCTATGACCGGGTGCTCAGACACCACCGGGAGATCCTGGAGAGCCTGGGCACACAGGACATGGATCGCTTTGTCCGGGCCATGATGGAGTCCAGAGAGCGCTCTTTGCGGTACTACTCCTGATCCGGCTCTCATCAGCCGGCGCTTTGGAAAGCAAAAAATTGCCGCTCCCTCTTGACAGGGGGCGGCAATTTTGATAGTATACTTGTATAACAAGCATATGGCCCTCATACAGACCCTTCTCCTGTCCTCCTGTTAAAATGTGATAAGGAGCGTGGACTGTGTGAAGATCACCAGTGTACAGGTAATTGAATGTAAGCCCAATGTGATGGGCAAGGTCATCTGCGTGCGCATCAACACCGACTGCAAGGAGATCTACGGCTATGGTGAGGTGGGCCTGTCCTACGGCAAGGCCCACCATGCCGGCGTGGGCATCGCCCGGGATTTCGGCGAGATCATTGTGGGGATGGATCCCCTGAAGCCGGAGCTCATCTGGGAGACCCTGTTCCGCACCACCTTCTGGGGAATGGGCGGCGGCACCGTCATCAACGCGGGTATGAGCGCCATCGACACCGCCCTGTGGGACATCATGGGCAAGGCCTACAAGATGCCGGTGTATCAGCTCCTGGGCGGCAAGAGCAACGACCGGATCCGGGCCTATGCCAGCCAGCTCCAGTTCGGCTGGGGCCCCGAGCACCTGTTCCTCACCGATCCCAAGGATTACGCCAAGGCCACTGAGGACGCCCTGGCCGACGGCTATGACGCCATCAAGGTGGATCCCATGGGCGTCACCGACGAGGGCAAGTGGGCCCGTGAGGCCACCAACCCCAACTGGAAAATGCGGGGCAAGCTCAGCGAGAAGATGCTGGATACCTGCTACAGGCGCACCGAGGCCATGCGCGAGGCGGGCGGGGAGGATCTGGACATTATCATCGAGACCCATTCCTATCCCGACATGAACACCGNCATTCAGCTGGGGCAGCGTCTGNAGNCGCTGAACATCTACTACTATGAGGAGCCCTGCAATCCGCTGAATGTGGAGAACATGCTGGAGATCCACAAGGCGCTGCCCCATGTGGCCTTGGCCAGCGGCGAGCGCATTTACACCCGCTGGGGCTTCCGTGAGTTCCTGGAGAAGCATGTGCTCCAGGTCATCCAGCCCGACCTGACCATCTGCGGCGGCATTTCCGAGACCAAGAAGATCTGCGATATGGCCAACATCTATGACGCCGCCGTCCAGCTCCACATCTGCGGCGGCCCCATCGCCACCGCCGCCAGCCTTCAGGTGGAGGCCGTCATCCCCAACTTCCTCATCCACGAGGTCCACGAGGGCGCCATCAAGAAGGACATGCGGGAGCTGGGCATGTACGAGGACATCAAGCCTGTCAAGGGCTATTACGAGGTGCCCGACCGGCCCGGCNTCGGCCAGGAGCTCTCCCAGAAGGCCCTGGACGAGGCGGACAAGATCTACACCTGCCAGTAAACCATGCCCATCACGGTATACGGCAGCAATGTCTGCCCCGGCACGCTGTGTTTTCTGTCCATCCTGACCCGCAATGGGGTCATGCCAAGCTTTGTCAACATCACCGGCTCCATTGACCGCCTCAAGGAGTTCATCACCTTTCGTGATACCAGCCCTCTTTTTGACGGGCTCCGGGGGACGGGCGCCATCGGCTTTCCCCTGATCCGTCTGGAGGACGGGAGCTACACCAGAGACGTCAATGGCGTACTGGAAAGCCTGGGGATCCGGGAACGGATGGAGTTTGGAAAGTAAATACGCGATCCAAAAGAGGCCCCGAAGCGAAAACGCTTCGGGGCCTCTTTGAGGTTACAGCTCCAGCTTGATCACCGCTTTGCGGTAAGGGGCGGCGGTCAGCGTGTGGCGGCAGGCCTTGTGGCCGTCCTCGGGCCACAGGATATAGCAGCTCCCCTCCGGCACGGTCAGGGTCAGGTCGGGGCGGCCGGTATACATGGCCTTGTCGCTGTCTGGGTCATAGGGACGGGCGGGGCTGAGCCGGGGGAGGTCGGCCCAGGCCAGAAGCTCCTGGCCCCGGAGAAGGATCTGCAGATCCAGATGGCGGCGGTGGGCTTCAAAGTCACCCTCCCACAAGGGGCGGGTGGTCCCCTCCTGAAGAAGCAGAAAGCCGCCGGAGAAAGCAAAGCGGGCGGGGGCGGGCGCCTCCCGGTGTTCGGCCAGGCAGGCCAGAGCGGCCTCCAGATGGGGCAGAGGGGGCCGGGTACGCTCCAGCCAGTCAAAGGTCTGTATCAGCATGGGGAAGCACCTCTCAGCGGGTGACGGCGGCGGTGGGGTTATAGATCCCGGAGCGCTCCCGCCTGGCCCCCATAACAGCCTCCTCACGGAAGGACATCCATTTCACGCCCCGGCGGGTCTGGTAGGCAAAGGCCAGGTGGAGCAGTCCGTCGGCGCCCTGCATGAGGAAGGGGTACTCATATTGGCGGTTGTTGGTGGCGTTTTCCGCCCCTACAAAGCCCTCGCCCAGTTCCATGTGGCGGATCATGGGCCAGGTCAGGCCCTCGTCCTCGGAGAGGGCCACCGCCACAGGGCAGCGCAGGCCGGGCCAGGCGGCCTGCCCGGGGATGGGATCAGGGGCGTGGGTGGGGTTGTAGGCGATGGCCAGACGCCCGCTTCGGAGCCGCAGGGCGCTAATGCTGGAGTTGTTGTTGGGCAGGGGGGTGGCCTCCGGCTCCGACCAGTGCTCGCCGTAGTCCGGGGAGCGGCNGCAGTAGATGAAGTCCGCCTCCCGGCTGCGCATAAAGGCGATGAGCCGGCCGCCGCCCAGCTCCACCACATTGGCATGGACCCTGCCGCTGCTGTGGGACATGTCCACCTGCCGCCAGGTCTTGCCCTGGTCGTCGGAGAGCTGGAAGACGGTGGGATCGCCGGAGAGGCCGGAGGCGCTGTCGGTACACAGCCAGTTGGCAAAGATCCAGCGGCCGTTGGAGAGGATCTGGATGGGCTGTCGGCAGAAGGTGCCCTCCCGGGGGAAGACCACCTCCGGCTCGCTCCAGCTCCGGCCTCCGTCGGTGCTGCGCTGCCGGCGGACAACGGAGGTAAACTGCATGTTGTCCTTGCCCTCCATCCGATCCAGCTGGGCGGTGTACATGGCCCAGATCTCTCCCGCGGGGGAGAGGAAGAGGGAGGGGTTCTGCTCACTGCGGTGGGGATCGCGGGAGACCCGGACGGGCTCGCTCCACCGGTGGGCCCCCTTGTCCAGACGGGCACAGACGATGCTCACATCGGCACTGCCCTCGTAAGAGCCGGCGAACCAGGCGCACAGAAGCGCGCCGTCGGGCAGCTCCAGCAGGGCCGGGGCGTGGGCGGAGGCGAAGGGGCCGGGGGGCAGCATGGCCTCCACCGTATCCATAAGGGGATTTTGGTAGATCCGTCCGTCGGGGGTGAGACCGGGCAAAAGGGGATAATCCATCACGTCCACCTCACTCCATAAATTTTCCGCCGCTGATGTTCAGACTGCATCCGCTGACAAAGGAGGACAGGTCGGAGGCCATATAGACCGCCGCGTTGGCGATGTCCTCCGGCTCCCCCACCCGGCCCACGGGGATCTTCTGGATCACGGCGGCACGGTATTCCGGCGTCCACTGGTCGGTCATTTCCGAATGGATGGGGCCGCACTGGAGGGCGTTGACCCGGACGCCGTACTTGCCGAACTCCATGGCGAAGTGCTTGGTGAGATAGGTCACGGCGGCCTTTGACGCGCCATAGGCCGGGGAGGCGTTGGGGTGGGCGGACTTGCTGGCGGTGGAGGTGATGTTGATGATGTTGCCGCCCTGCTGTTTGGCCATTATGGGCAGAACAGCCTTGCAGACATAGAAAACGCCGTTGGCGTTTACGTCCAGTACCCGGTGCCACTCGTCGATGGTGAGCTCCAGGGTGCCCTTGCGGTTCATGACGCCGGCGTTGTTGACCACAATATCGATCTTCCCAAAGGCGTCCAGGGCGGCCTTTACCATGTCCTGGGCGGTCTGGGGATCGGCCACCGAGCCGGCGGAAATGACGCAGCGGCGGCCCATGGCGGTGATCTCATCGGACAGGGACTGGAGCAGGGAGAGGTTGGTGGCGTTGATGACCAGATCCGCCCCCTCCCGGGCGAAGGCAAGGGCAATGTGACGGCCGATGCCCCGGCTGGCGTCGGTGACAATGGCGGTCTTTCCTTCCAAAAGGTTTGTTTGCATTAGGGTACCTCCTGTGATCCAAAATTCCAATGGTCGATGACGGCGGCCTTNGCCGCCTCCATGTCCCCGGTNTGCTCCATGCGGCACTCAAAGCTGGCAAGGCCCTGATAGCCGATGGCCTTCAGGCCGGAAAGGAACCGGCCCAGCTGAGGGGAGAGGGGGAAACAGGGTGCGGCCCGGCCCGTTCCGGAGAGATGTACATGGGTGATCCAGGGGCTGTTTTCCTCCAGCTCCCGCTCCAGTTGAGGGTGATCCATCAGGTGGAGGGAGTCGGCCAGAAGCCCCACCTCGTCCTCGCAGCGGAGAGCCAGTTCACGGCCCTCCCACAGATCCAGGATAAAGTCGGTGAGGCCGGGATTGAGGGCCTCAATGGTCAACCGGACGCCAAAACACCGGCACAGGGGAAGGACNGTTTGGTTCAGAAGTCCGGCCAGGGCGGCATACCCCTCTTCCTGGCTCTGACCGCTCTGAAGGCAGCGGGACTTGCCGCTGCCCAGGACCAGGGTGTCGCAGCCGAGGGCCCGGCACCGGGGGAGCAGTCCCTCCAGATAGGCGGAGAGCTCTCCCCGGTCAAGATGGGGGGAGAGAAGCTGAAACCGGGCGGGGAAGAGGTTGGTCATGACCCGGAACCGGGCGGAGCAGGCCTCCGCGGCCCGGGTCAGAAGGGCAAAATCCTCCCGGCNNAGGTCGGCCACCGTCATGGCGGGCAGTTCAATGTNGGGAAAGTGTCTGCTGAGAAGGGGGAAGTCCTCTGTATGAAGGGAATAGGCGTCTTTTCCCAAAAAGTTGGTACACACGCCCCACTGAGGAAGGGTCATGGTTCAGTCCTCCTCCACATCCACCAGATCCACCTGGATCACATCGGCGGCCTCCACCACCACGGCGGCCTCCGGCCTGCTTTTCCGGGCGGTGACGATGCCGTGGAGAATGACCAGGATCACCACGCCCAGACCGGCAAAGGTGGTGAGGTTTTCGGGCACTATGATCAGGGCCCCCGCGACGGTGAGAAGNAGGNGGCGANGGGTGAGGGCCTGTTTCCGGACGGGATCCTCCGTGGCGTTGAGACCCTGGAAATTTACCCAGAGGACAATGGACATGCCCAGAAGGTAGCCGATGGCGCTGGAGATGGTCTCGGGGGTGATGATGAGAATGCCGGCTGCGGTGAGGGCCAGCCGGAGAACGGGGCGCTCCACCGCCCGGCCCACATAGCCCTCGGTGCCGGCGGCCAGGAAAAAGGTGCCCATGAACAGCACGGCCGCGGCCTGGATGATCTGGGCGGGCGAGCCCATGAGGAGAAGGGCGGGCTCATAGACAAAGGCAAAGGCGGTGAGGAAGGCCACGATGGAGTAACGGAAGCCGGTCCAGCCCGTTTTCCACGAGTCTCCCCCCGCGATACCCGCCGCGGTAAAGGAGGCCAGACACACCGGCGGGGTGATCTGGGCGAAGATGCCGAAATAGAAGACAAACATGTTGGCGGGCAGGCTGGGTACGCCCAACTTGGTCAGGGTGGGGACGAAGAGGATGTTGGCGATCATATAGGCCGCCACGGTGGGAAGGGCCATGCCCAGGAGCATACAGCCGATCATGGTCAGCAAAAGGGCCAGGATCAGCCGTTCGCCGCCCAGGNGGATCATCAGGGTGGACAGCTTGGTGGCCAGTCCGGACTGAATGACGATGCCGATAATGATGCCCACGGCGGCGGTGGGGATGGCGATGCCGGCGGCCTGCTTGCAGCCCACCATGACGCTGTGCCCCAGCTCCTTTAGCCCGGCCCGCTTGGGGTTGAACAGGTTGATGATGAGGATGGCGGCGATGGCCCATACCGCCGAACGCATGAGAGAGGCGCCGGTGACGATAAAGTAGACCAGGATCGCCGCGGGGATCAAAAGGTAGAGCCGCTTGAGGATGGGCTGGGTGTTAAAGCCGCCGGAGACCACGCCGTCGGAATTTTTCNGGGCGATNAAGTCCACCACCAGGAAGATGGCGAAGTAATAGGCCACGGNNGGAATGATGGCGGAGGTGGCNACGGTGCCATAGGACACGCCCAGCATCTCGGCCATAATGAAGGCGCCGATGCCCATGATGGGGGGCATGATCTGACCGCCNGTGGAGGCCACCGCCTCAATGGCCCCGGCCTGCTNNGGGGAATAGCCCACCTTTTTCATCATGGGGATGGTCATGACTCCGGTGGTGGACACATTGGCCACCGCCGCGCCGCTGACCATGCCCAGCAGGCCGGAGCTCACCACCGCCGCCTTGGCGGGGCCGCCGGTGCCCTTGCCCACCTTGAGGCCGATGTCGATGAGCAGCTGTCCGCCGCCGCAGGCGGAGAAGAGGGCGCCGAAGATGATGAAGTAGAACAAATATGTGGCGGAAGTCGTCAGAGGCGTGCCCAGAATGCCGCCGGAGCTCATGGAGATGAGCTCTACAAACTCCAGGGGATCGGTGCCGGTGGAGCGAAGACCGCTGCCCCGGGGCAGGTATTGTCCCAGCCAGGCGTAGAGCAGAAAGATGCCGATAAACACCAGCAGATTGAGCCCCAGAGTGCGGCGTACGGCCTCCNGCAACAGGATGGTCAAAACAAAGAAGGCCACGATGTCGATGGTGGCAAGGGGGGAGAAGTAGGGGATCCGGTTTTGGAGCCGGAGGGTCTCGTGAATGTAGTAATAGGCCAGAAAGGCAATGCCGGCAAAGGCGATAAGGTCGAGCCAGGCGGCCTTTTTCAGCGCTTCCCTTTTTTTGTAGATGGGGTTATAGAGGTAGACGACGGCCAGGGCAAAAATCAGGTGGATCGGCACCTGGAGGGTGGGGTGAAAGGGCTTGACGAGGGCGATATAGCCCTGGAAAANGATCCAGGCCACGGAGACGGCAATGGTGGCGTATTTGCGGATATCAATGGATTTCGAATTCATAAGAGCCTCTCTTTCCATGTGCTCAAAACCGGCCCCGGCGCCTGCCGGGGCNGGTTCTGAGTAACGTTTCTGTCCCAGGCGCCCCGGGTGCGCCGGGGACTGGCCCTTGGGCCTTAACTTACTTCATATAGCCCATTTCGGTGTAGTAACGCACAGCGCCGGGATGAAGGGTATCCTTCAGGGTGATCCAGGCGTTTTCAGGCTGGAAGGCGTNCAGGGCGCTGGAGGTGCCGGCCAGGGCGTCCTTGTTCTCGCAGATGGCCTTGGTGATCTGATAGGCGATCTCCTCATCCAGGTCGGCGCTGCACACCACCACGTTGCTGGAGCGGACGGTCTCCACATCGGCGTCGTGGCCGGTGAAGCCGGAGGTGCCGGTGGCCCAGACCGTCTTGGTCCAGCCCCGGTCAGCCATAAAGTCCCGCACGGCCTCGGACAGGGGCCACAGGGTGCAGGGGGTGTTCATGGTCAGCTCTACGGTATTAGCCTGGTTATCCGGGGGATGATCCACGGTGATGTCCGCCGTGCCGTCCTGCATGGCGGTCTTGATGTTGCCGGTGCTGGTGCGGGTGATGGTGCAGCCCCAGCCCAGCATCTCCTCCTCGGTGGTGCCCAGGGCCTCTACCAGCTGGACAAAGGCCAGCTCACCCATGGTGCCGGCCTGCTTGATGACAAAGTCGGCGGGGATCTTCTTGGCCACCAGGTCCTCCATGGACTCGCAGCCGGTCTTGGAGATGAAGTCGTTGCGCACCAATACGTCCACATGGGGCATGTCCAGACTGCCCACCAGACCGCAGACCTTGCCCGCCTCAATGGGGGGCTGATCCAGCACGCCGGTACGCAGGGAATCCAGGAAGCCCACGTCGTTGAGAATGATCAGGTCGCTCTTGCCGTCGGCGGCCAGATAGGCCGCGCCCAGGCCGCCGGGGGAGGTGGTGGGCAGATCCACGGTGGATCCCTCGGGCAGGTAGTCGCTGAGCAGGTTGGCGATGGCCGAGGAGTAGGTGTAGATGGCGGTGCCCACGTCCATGGTGGCAAAGACCAGATCCACAGGCTCGCCGGTGGGAGCGGGGGCGGAAGTCTCCGCGGAGGCCTTGCTCTCCGCGGGAGGTTCGCTGGTGGGAGCTTTCTGGCCGCTGCAGCCGCTGAGGATCAGCGTGAAAGCCAGCAGCAAAGAGAGCTTTTTCTTCATTTGTCGTTCCTCCTTGATGTAATATATTGTCTCTCGTAAACGGGTGAATATGCTTGGATGACAGCCTCCCTTCTCCCCTGTGGGCGTTTTTTCATAAGGACGGATATGCGGTCAGGACCCACCGCCGGCCAGGCGGACGGCATAGTCCATGGCGTTGACCAGGCTGAGCTCATTGGCGTGGCCGTCGCCGGCGTGGCCGAAGGCGGTGCCGTGATCCACGCTGGCCCGGATAATGGGCAGACCCAGGGTGACATTGATGCCGGCCACGGCGTCCCAGCGTCCGGCGGCTTTGTTGTAGACAAAGCCCTTCACCTTGAGGGGGATGTGGCCCTGATCGTGATACATGACCACTACGNTGTCATACCACCCGCCCAGGGCCTTGGAGAAGACGGTGTCGGGAGGCGTGGGCTTTCCCTCGGGAATGCAGACACCCTCGGATATGGCCTGGTCGATGGCGGGCTGGATCTCTTCGATCTCCTCCCGGCCGAACATGCCGTTCTCGCCGCAGTGGGGGTTGAGGCCGGCCACGCCGATCCTGGGCTTTTCGATACCCAGGGCCTTGCAGCCGGCGTCGGCAATGCGGATGCACTCCAGCACCCGATCTTTCTTGACCCGGTTGCAGGCCTCGCGCAGGGAGACGTGGGTGGAGACGTGGACCACCCGCAGATCTTCGTGGGCCAGCATCATGGTGTACTTGTCGGTCCCGGTGTAGTGGGCGTAGATCTCGGTGTGGCCGGAGAAATGGTGCCCGGCCATGTTGATGGCCTCTTTGGCCAGGGCGTTGGTGACGGTGGCATCGATCTCCCGGGCCATGGCCAGCTGGATGACCTTTTCCACGTAGCGGAAGGCGGCCTCGCCGCCCAGGGCGCAGGCCCCCACGCCGAAGGGTTTGGGCTGGGGCAGGTTGGCGGTGTCGGGGATGCGCTCTGCGGGCACCAGGCCCAGATCCAGAAGATCGATGGTACCGTAAGTAAACAGGGCCTCGGATACCGACCTGACCGTGTGGAGCTTCAGCTGGATGCCGGAGACCTTTTCCGCCACCCGCAGGGCGTAGGACATACTGCTCAGGTCGCCCACCACCAGGGGCCGGCAGCGGTCATAGATCTTCCGGTCGGCCAGGGCGCGGACGGTGATCTCCGGGCCATTGCCGAAGGGGTCGCCCATGGAGATGCCTAAAATGGGTCTGTTCATTGTCTGTTCCCTCCTATTAATTCATGCCTTTCGCGGCGTTTTCCGCCAGCACCCGCCTCAGCGCCTCCATGCCCTCGTCGCACAGATCGCAGAAGGGGCGGCGGCAGTTGCCCACGGGACGACCCAGCAGAGCGGCGGCTTTTTTCACGACGGTGTTGGCGTTGCCGTATCGAAACACCGCCCGAAAGTCGGCGATGGAGTCCTGGGCGGCCTGGGCCCCCTCCAGATCTCCGGCCTGATAGAGCTCATAGATGGAGGAGAGGGTGTGGGGATAGATATTGGCACAGCCGGCGATGCCCCCCACCCCTCCCGCCATCAGACACTTGAGGATCAAGGAGTCGNTGCCGGAGAGGACCCGGAAGTCCTTGCCCAGGTCCCGGGTNAGGGTGATGTAGGCCAGAAGGTTGTCCCAGTCGCCGCTGGAGTCCTTGACGGCGGCGATGACGTCCACCTCCTTTGCCAGTCTGGCCACCGTCTCGGGCAGCAGCCTGTTGCCGGTGCGGGCGGGGNTGTTGTAGAGGACGATGGGGATGTCCACATGCCTGGCCACTTCCACGTAGTGGTCNTAGAGCTCNTTCTGGGAGGCCAGGGCAAAGCTGGGGGTGATGACGGACAGGGCGTCCACCCCCATGGCCTGGGCCTGCCGGCTCAGGCGGACGGTGTCGGCGGTGGAGATGCAGCCGGTGCCGGCGTAGACGGGGACCCGACCCCTCACGTGGTGGATGACGGCCTCCAGGATCCCTAGCTTTTCCTTTTCGCTGAGAATGTAGTTTTCACCGTTGGTGCCCAGGGGGAAAATGCCGTGCACTCCGCCCTCCAGCAGCCGCTCGATCTCAGGGCCCAGGGCGTCCAAATTCAGGCTTTCGTCCGGATTCATGGGGGTGAGGATGGGGGGGATGATGCCTTTAAGCTGCGACAGTTCCATGGGGGACCTCCTTGCTTGAATATGGGCTCAGAGAACCTCTCGATAGAGGGCTCTGGCGTCGTCCGGGGTGACGGGGCGGGGGTTGTTGACCAGCAGACGCTGTACCTGCATTCCCGCCTCCACCAGCCCCTCCAGATCCCGGGCGGGGACGCCGAACTCCCGGAGGCTGGTGGGGATGTCCAGGCGCTTGACGATCTCCTCCAGCCGGCGGATGATCCAGGCGGACTTCTCCTCGTCGGTGCGGCAGGTTTTCACCGGGTCGTGACAGCACCGGTCATAGGCGGCGGAGAGCCGGGAACGGCAGGCGGGGGCGTTGAAGCGCATGACGGGGGCCAGAAGGATGGCGTTGGATACCCCGTGGGGGATGTGGTATTTTCCGCCCAGAGGATAGCTCAGGGCGTGGACGGCGGTGGTGCCGGAGGCGGTGATGGCCAGGCCGCCGTAATAGGCGGCGATCTGCATCCGGTTTTTCTCCTCCATGGCCTCGGGATCGTCGCAGGCGGGCTCGATGTTGTTCAGGATCAGGTCCAGACCCTCCAGGGCATAGAGGTCGCTGAAGGGATTGGCCTTGTTGCCGGTAAAGCACTCGATGCAGTGGGCCAGGGCGTCCACGCCGGTGGAGGCGGCCAGCTTCCGGGGTAGGTTTTTGATGAGCCGGGCGTCCAGAATGACGTGGTCGGGCACCATGTTGGGGTTGACGATGCCCACCTTCAGTTCCCGGTCCGGCACCGNCACAATGGCGTTGGGGGTGACCTCGGCGCCGGTACCGGCGGTGGTGGGGATGAGAACGGTGGGGACGCACTTCACCGCNCTGGCGGGATCGTCCAGCAGCTCTTTGACCCCGTAGGCGTCGGTGAACAGGACGCTGGCCAGCTTGGCCGCGTCCAGAACGCTGCCGCCGCCGCAGGCCACGATCATGTCCGCCCCTCTGGAGCGGAAGCCGTCGATGAGGGCTTGCACCTGGGCGTAGGTGGGCTCGGCGGGGAGATCGTCCAGCACATAGGAGGTGACGCCCGCGGCGTCTACGGCGGATTNGATCAGAGAGAACAGGCCGGCGGCCCTGACCCCGGGATCGGTAAACAGGGCGATCCGTCTGGCCCCGGCGGAGCGGAGGATGTGGGTGAGCTGATCGACGGCGTTTTTGCCGCCGTAGACCGCGCCGGGCATTTTCAGGCTATAGGCTTCCAGCATAGGAACAGACCTCCTNNAAGGGTTCGGGCCCCTTCAACAGGGCCAGCTTTGAGACGATGGACTGGATCAGTCCGGGACCGCCGAAGCCGCCGGACTTGGAGATGATGTAACGGGTGCAGCCCCGGTAGGTGAACCGGGAGAGGACGACTCCGGACTCCAGTTCCAAAAGGGGCTGAAGCTCGTGAACGCCCATGTAGTCCATGCACTGGAGCAGGGTATCCCCGCCGGTGACCAGCAGGGTGCCCAGGGCGGGAGAGGAGAACAGACGGCTGACCATATAGCCCACCGACTGGGCAATGCCCAATCGTACGTCGTCTGTGGTCATGCCCCTGGCGGCGGCGTAGTCGGCGGTGATCTGATTGCCGCCGGCGTCATTNGTCTCGATGATCCGNTAGGGGTATTCCTCCAGAATGCGGCCCAACACGTCGAATTCCGCGGAGCCCTGGGGGGTAAGCCAGTAGTCGGCGTCCAGCTTTTGCTCCGGCGTCAGGCGAATGCGCAAAAACCCGCTCCGCTCCGCCGCGTTCAGCTGGGTGGTGGTGATGGGGTTGACGCTGCCGCAGATAATGAGCAGCCGGGGATCCAATTGCGGCGCCGCGGCGGGAGGACGGCTGTCCAGTCCCAAAAGGGAGGGCAGCACCGCGCCGANGCCGGCGCAGCCGGCCATGATGCGCAACCTGCCGTCCTCCAGCAGCCTCTGCCCCGTACGCTCCAGATCCTCCTTGCTGGCCGCGTCAAAGACGATGATACCGGCCTCCTGGGGAAGGGGGGCGGTGGGGGAGAGGGCGGAGCCG
>CAJMXB010000054.1 GCA_905219705.1 Oscillospiraceae bacterium
GGTATACCTTTGAGGGCTGGTACACCAAAGCCGACCGCGGTTCCCGGATCACCACCAGCACCGTCTTTGACGCCAGCACCACCGTCTACGCTCACTGGAGCGACGGCGATACCTACAAGGACAGCGGCAGCCGCGACCTTTCCAAGCTCAGCCGGAAGGAGATCACCAGCCTGCTGGACGACGCGCCCCTGACCATGCCGGAGACGGTCTTCTCCCAGGAGCCCTCGGTCACCGCCCCCTACGCCCCCGGCAAGGTGACAAGCGACGCTTTGAATGCGGCTCTGGCTCGGCTCAACGCCCGGCGGCGGATCGCCGGCCTGCCCAGCGTGAAGCTGGACAGCTCCTTGAATGAGAGCGCCCAGTACGGCGCGGTGCTGCTGGCGGCCTCTGAATTTTCCCACACCCCCGCCAAGCCCGGCGACATGGAAAACAATTTTTATTCCACGGCCAAGTCCGCCACCAGCAGCAGCAACATCCACTACGGCTCCGGCGGTATGTACGGCACCCTGGCCTACTCGGTGGACAGCTTTATGGATGACAGCGACTCCTCCAACGTCAGCCGGGTGGGACACCGGCGCTGGCAGCTCAACCCCAGGATGGGCAAGGTGGGCTTCGGCTATGCCAAAAAGGGCAATGCCGGATATATCTGTGAGAAGGTCTTCGACACCTCCGGCTCCAGCGTGGACTATGAGTTCATCGCCTGGCCCGCCTCCGGGAACTTCCCCGCCGCCCTCTTTGACGCTGATACGGCCTGGAGCGTCTCCCTGAATCCAGACCTCTATGAGACGCCCAGCCGCTCCNATGTCTCCGTCACCCTGCGCCGTGAAAGCGACAAAAAGACCTGGACTTTTTCCGGCAGCAGCTACACCGCCGCCTCCTCCGGGAANTATTTCACGGTGGACACCGCCGGCTACGGAATCAGCAACTGCATCATCTTCCGTCCCGACGGCGTCGACGCCTATGACGGGATCTACACCGTCACCATCGGCGGCCTTCGCTCCAGCTCCGGAGAGGACATGTCCCTTACCTACCAGGTGGACTTCTTCAGCTCCGACCCCACCTATACCATTACCCTGGATCCCAACGGCGGCACGGTGAGCCCCACCACCAGAGAGACCGGCGCCGATGGACGGGTCGCCGACCTGCCCACCCCCTCCCGGAACGGGTATACCTTTGAAGGCTGGTACACCAGCGCCTCTGGCGGCAGTCAGGTCTCCACCGGCACCGTCTTTGACAGGGATACCGTCATCTACGCCCAGTGGAGCGAGGAGCAGCGCTTTTTGGATGTGCCGCCGGAGATGTACTACACGCAGGCGGTGAGCTGGGCGGTGGACAAGGGCATCACTCGGGGCACCTCTACCACCACCTTCAGCCCCGACGCCTCCTGTTCCCGGGGTGAGCTCGTCACCTTCCTGTGGCGCGCTGCCGGCTCCCCCAAGCCCAAGAGTTCCACCAATCCCTTCTCGGACGTCCGGCCCGGAGCCTACTACTACGACGCCGTACTGTGGGCGGTGGAGCAGGGCATCACCATCGGCACCTCTTCCACCACCTTCGGCCCGGACATCATTGTGGGCCGGGATCAGACGGTGACCTTCCTCTGGCGGGCAGCAGGCTCCCCCATCGTCGCCGGAGAGAATTCCTTCGACGACGTGGCCGGAAACGCCTACTACGCCGACGCGGTACGTTGGGCGGTGCAGCAGGGCATCACCATCGGTACCGGAAAGAACAGCTTCAGCCCCGACAAGTACTGCTCCCGGGGCCAGATCGTCACCTTCCTGTTCCGGGCCGACTGACATATGGACATAAGTAAAAAAGGAGTGTGGAAGCTCTCTTCCACACTCCTTTTTTATCGTCTGCTCACGCCGCCCCCGCCAAGGCCCCCACCCTGTCCCGCAGTACCAGGCGCAGGGCCTCCAGCCGGGAGAAGTCCATGGGCCGGGTAAGGGCGGGCGACCGCTTCAGCTGCGTCGCACCGCTCTCACAGAGGACTTCCGCCACAAACTCCGAACAGAAATAGTGCCGCCGCCGTTCCAGGGGCAGATGGAAATAACAGCTCAAGGCGCCCAGCAGGTTGTAATGGTACTCCTCCCGCCGCGCGTACATCCCCTTCACCTTCCGCTCCAGGACAGTATAGGTCTCCTCGCTGACCTCCATGGCATAGAGGGCGCAGGGGATCCCCGGGTGGCGGCGGAAAAAGCCCCGGCCCACCCGCTCCTTCACCAGGCCCGCGGGCAGGGCGGTGGCGGGATTCTTCCGGGCGAAGGAGTAGAAGGGCCCCGCGGGGCCCTCCAGGCCGATGGAGGCATGGGTGAAATCATCGGCAGTGGCCAGATGAATGAGACGGGAAAACCAGGTCTCCGACCGGGTCAATAGAATGTAAATGGTGCGCTGATCCATAGTGGGCCCTCCTCTTCTGATGAATAAGGCCATTCTACCAGCCCCTCTTTATCTCCGCCTAAAGAGGAGATTAAGAATTTCAAAACAAAAGGGGACAATATTCTGATTTTTTACTTCAAGTCCTTTTTACGGAACAGGGCTATCCCCACCAGNGTAGNGACGACCGTNACCGCCGCCNAGGCGGCCAGATCCCNGACAGGGTGNGCCGCCGCCAGCTCAGACAGCAGCACTGCCTGGCCGGTGGGCAGTATGTTCAGCAGCANCTGAAAGACCTGCCGGAGTGTCCCACTCACATATAGGGGGTTGGGGGTAGGATCCCCCCACTCCANNCCGGCGGTAGTGATAATGAGTCCGCTCTCCATCTCCGGCTCCAGGAGCCGGGAGTAGAGCCAGGTGGACAACAGCAGCAGCCCAAGCACCAGCAGGATGGCTGCCACCGCCGCGGTGGACTTTTTCTCGGTGAGCATACCCACCGTCGTTAAAAGGGAGGCCAGGGCCACAGCGGAGCCACAGGCCGCCAGAATATAGAGCGCCAACGGCCCCGGATCCATGTGCCAGTACTCCCGGCAGAACAGGGCCACCGCCCCGCAGCCCATCAGCCAGGCCGCCGTCATGGCCAGGGCCGCCGTTACAGCCGTTCCCAACTCCGCCAGGTAGACCTTCTCCCGGCTATGGCCCACCATCAATCTGTTCCGAAGCGCCCCCTCACTGTGGTCGGTACCCAGGTAGAGTCCGGTGAATACCCCGACGAACAGCCCGATTGCCGGAAGCAGGCGGAAGAAGGAGCTCTCCAAATTCACGATATAGCCTTCCGCCGCCATCATCCGGCACTGCNGGGCCGCGATGGACAGCTGGGCCACAGCGGCGCAC
The DNA here is from genome assembly GCA_905219705.1 of Oscillospiraceae bacterium. Lineage (GTDB taxonomy): Bacteria > Bacillota > Clostridia > Oscillospirales > Oscillospiraceae > Vermiculatibacterium > Vermiculatibacterium agrestimuris. The sequence goes on from CAJMXB010000054.1 coordinate 3,268, forward strand.
AGCATCACGCCAAAGCAGGCCCAAAACACCCTANCCTTTTTCAGCCGGAACAGGCCGCATCTCGTCAGCTCACCCACATTGCTCCCCTCCCATCAGCTTCATATAGTGCTCCTCCAGGCTCTCCGGAATATCCNCTGCGGCGATCTCCTCCACCATGCGGCCACTGTCGATGAAGCCGTAGTGGGTGGCCAGGCGGGCAAGCTCGTCCAGAATGTGGCTGGAAATGAGGATAGTGACCCCCCTGTCCCGGTTCAGTCTCTGGAGCAGTCTTCTCATCTCGATAATGCCCTGGGGATCCAGGCCGTTCACCGGCTCGTCCAGGATCAGCAGTTCCGGCTCCCCCGCCATCGCCACGGCAATGCCCAGCCGCTGGCGCATCCCCAGCGAGAAGTGCTTTACCTTCTTTTTCCCCGTGTTCTCCAGTCCCACCAGCTTCAGAAGGTCAGGGATGGTGTTAAAGTCCCTGCGGCCCAGCACCCGGTATTGGAGCGCCAGATTTTCCGCCCCCGTCAGCTCCTGGTAGACGGCGGGGCCCTCGATCATCGCGCCCAGCCTGCGGCGGGCTTCCGCAATGCCCTTTTCCCCACTGTCCACGCCATAGATGGCATACTCCCCGGCCGTATGGCTTTGCAGGCCGCAGAGGATGCGGATGAGGGTGGTCTTCCCCGCCCCGTTTCTCCCCACCAGGCCGTAAATGGATCCCTTAGGCACATGGAGAGAAAGCCCGTCCAGGGCCCGGAATCCCCTGTAGTCCTTGGTCAGGCCACTGGCTGTCAATACATGTTCCATAGCATATCCTCCTTTTCCAACTCTCTCAGCCCACCTGCCCCAGCCAGGCCGCCAGGGCGGCAAAGGCCAGGAAATGGGCGGGATAAAATATGTAGAAGAACCACTGGGAACCCCGGCCCCGCTCCCCGTTATAGAACAAGGCCGGCAGCCAGGCCAGCAAAGTCCAGGGAGAGACCACCAGCAGGGGCGCCAATGCCAGCACCCGGAGCCTTCCTCTGTCCCGGAGCAGATAGAGCCCCACCGCCGAGAACACCCCCAGGAACACGTACTCTCCCCGAACGAAAAGGGCAGTCCCGGCCCCAGCCAAGGTCAAAAGGACGACCCACAGCCATTTGAGTCCCGGCCTTTCCCTGTACCGCTCCTCCGCTTTCGAGATGAGCAGCAGGGTGAAGATGCACACCGTGAGGGTAAACATCACATTTTGCAGCCCGGGGTCAAAGACGCGATGGTAGTGGGCAAGATCGAAGGGGATCTCGGCGAGCAGGGCAAACGCCGCCATCCGCAGACCGTACTTCGCCCGGTCATGGGTGTGGACAAAGCCCTCCACCATCAAAAAGCAGAATAGGGGAAAGGCGATCCGCCCCAGAATATCGCACACCTCCCGGGCCTGCATGAGCTCCCACAGGGCGGTGGGAGACTCCCTGTTTACCGTAAGCGTCCCTTCCACCATGTAGGGGATCATCATCGCCCGGAGAAGGAAGGAGCCGATGTGGTCGATGACCATGCTCACCACCGCCAGGCGCTNCAGGCCGAAGCCGGTGAGTTCCAGTCTTTTTTCTTTCATTTTTCACACCCCTCTCTCACGCCCCTCATCCTACAGCTCTTTTTCTAAGACGGCCTTGCTATTTCTTTAAGATTTGAAGAATTTCCTCTGTCTTTTTACAAAATTTCCCCTCTCACGCCCCGCCACGGAGGAGCTGCCCTTCCCCCTTGCAATTCCCTCCGTTTTCGTTTATAATATTGGGCACATTCTCCATATTACGAAGGAAAGCGTGATACGATGAAATACGATTTTGGCGCCATTGAACCCAAATGGCAAAAAAAGTGGCACGACGAAAAGACCTTCGCCGCCCACGATCACTCTGACAAGCCCAAGTTCTACGGGCTGGTGGAGTTCCCCTACCCCTCCGGCCAGGGCCTCCACATGGGCCACGCCCGGCCCTACACCGCCATGGACGTGGTGGCCCGGAAGAAGCGGATGGACGGCTATAACGTCCTCTTCCCCATCGGCTACGACGCCTTCGGCCTGCCCACCGAGAACTACGCCATCAAAAACCACATCCACCCCGCCAAGGTGACCCACGATAACATCCAGAACTTCCGGAAGCAGCTCCAGATGCTGGGCTACTCCTTCGACTACGACCGNGAGGTGAACACCACCGACCCGGAGTACTATAAGTGGACCCAGTGGATCTTCCTCCAGCTCTTCAAAAAGGGTCTGGCCTACAAGNCCACCATGCCCGTAAACTGGTGCACCTCCTGCAAGTGCGTNCTGGCCAACGAGGAGGTCGTCGAAGGCGTGTGCGAGCGCTGCGGCTCCCCTGTCATCCGCAAGGAGAAGAGCCAGTGGATGCTCAAAATTACCGAGTACGCCCAGCGGCTCATCGACGATCTGGANGGCCTGGACTTTATCGAGCGGGTGAAGATCCAGCAGAAGAACTGGATCGGCCGCTCTACCGGCGCGGAGGTCACCTTTAAGGCCACCACCGGGGACGATATCGTGGTCTTCACCACCCGGCCCGACNCCCTCTTCGGGGCCACCTATATGGTCATCTCCCCCGAGCATAAGTACGTCAAGGAGTGGGCAGATCGGCTGACCAATCTGGACGAGGTCAACGCCTATGTGGCCGAGGCCGCCCGGAAGTCCGACTTCGAGCGCACCGAGCTGGCCGCCGACAAGGAAAAGACCGGGGTCATGCTCCAGGGGGTCAAGGCGGTCAATCCGGTAAACGGCCGTGAGATCCCCATCTTCATCTCCGACTACGTCCTGGCCTCCTACGGTACGGGCGCCATCATGGCCGTCCCCGCCCACGATACCCGGGACTGGGCCTTCGCCAAGAAATTCGGCTGCGAGATCATCGAGGNGGTCGCCGGCGGCGAGGATGTGCAGAAGGAAGCTTTCACCGCCAAGGACGACACGGGTATTTTGGTCAACTCCGAATTCCTCAACGGCCTCACCGTAAAGGAGGCCATCCCCGCCATCACCAAATGGCTGGAGGACAAGGGCATCGGCCACGAGCAGGTCAACTACAAGCTCCGGGACTGGGTCTTCTCCCGCCAGCGCTACTGGGGGGAGCCCATCCCCATGGTCTGGTGCGATAAATGCGGCTGGGTGCCCCTCCCCNAGGACCAGCTCCCCCTCACCCTGCCCGAGGTAGAAAACTACGAGCCCACCGACGACGGGGAATCCCCCATCTCCAAGATGACCGACTGGGTGAGCACCACCTGCCCCCACTGCGGCGCTCCCGCCCGGCGGGAGACTGACACCATGCCCCAGTGGGCCGGCTCCAGCTGGTATTTCCTGCGGTATATGGATCCCCACAACACCGAGGCCCTGGCCTCCCCCGAGGCTTTGAAGTACTGGTCTCCCGTGGACTGGTATAACGGCGGCATGGAGCATACCACCCTCCACCTTCTCTACTCCCGGTTCTGGCACAAGTTCCTCTACGACATCGGGGTGGTTCCCAACAAGGAGCCCTACGCCAAGCGCACCAGCCACGGCATGATCCTGGGCGAGGGCGGGGAGAAGATGAGCAAGTCCCGGGGCAACGTGGTCAACCCCAACGACGTCATCGCCCAGTACGGCGCCGACACCATGCGTATGTATATCATGTTCATCGGCGACTTTGAAAAGGCCGCCGCCTGGAGCGACAACGCCGTCAAGGGCTGCAAGCGGTTCCTTGACCGGGTGTGGAATCTGGCCGAGCAGGTGAAGGAGGGCCCCCAGTCCTCCGCCAACGCCGCCGCCCTCCACAAGGCCATCAAGAAGGTCAGCGAGGACATCGACGCCATGAAGTTCAACACCGCCATCGCCACCCTCATGAGCCTGGTCAACGACTACTATGNCAACGGCTGCACCAAGGGGGACTACGCCCCCCTGCTNGTCATGCTCTCCCCCTTCGCCCCCCACATGGCGGAGGAGCTGTGGGAGCAGCTGGGCTTTGCTGACCAGACGGGGAAAATGGCCTGCGAGCAGTCCTGGCCCGCCTATGACGAGAGCAAGACCGCGNCCGCCGCGGCGAACANCACCGTCCAGGTCTNCGGCAAGCTCCGGGGCACTGCGGAAGTGCCCGCCGGCAGCGANAACGCCGCCATCGAACAGGCCGCCAAAGAGNTGCCCAACGTGCAGAAATTCCTGGCGGGTATGGAGATCGTCAAGGTCATCCACGTCCCCGGCAAGCTGGTGAATTTCATTGTCAAGCCCCAGGCGTAAATCTTTCTTGACAACGGCCGCGGAATCNCGTATAATGCTACTGTTAAAGCCATAGCTATGTGGCCCTTTCGCGGTGGACAAGATCCCGCCGCTTCGGAGGGAGGGGAAAGACAATGTCGGAGATCCATGTGAAAGAGGGCGAGTCCCTGGAGAACGCGCTCAAGCGCTTTAAGCGCAGCTGCGCCAAGTCCGGAGTCCTGGCCGAGGTGCGTAAGCGCGAGCACTACGAGAGCCCCAGCGTCAAGCGCCGCAAGAAGTCCGAGGCCGCCCGGAAAAATCGCAAGAAGTTCTATTGAGAACACAAAAGCCCCGTGTCCATATGGACACGGGGCTTTTTTATTCCGCCTTCCCCTTTCCCACCAGCGCTTCCAGCAGGTCGTGGAGCTCTCCATAGGGAAGGAAGGCGGTCTCAATGCCCAGGGACTTGGCCACCCGGAGCTTTTTTTGGATGCTTCCGGCGTCGTCAAAGAGGACGAAATGACCGTTCTCCCCCGCCATGTAAGTGAAGTAGTGGGCGCACAGCTCGTCGGAGAAAAACACATTCGCGCCGCATGCCTCCCGGCGTTTCTTCAGCTCCTCCGCCGTCAGGGGCGCTCCCGCCCCATTGGGAGAGGGCAGCAGGAAATCCTCTGCCACCCGGTCTGCCCACACCGCCAGCCGCCCCGCTCCGAAGCGGTTCGCCGCCTCCTCCAGCCGTCCCCGAAGGGAGCCTCCGGACAGGGCGGTGGGGATGATGACCTTGGCCTGGGGCGCGCTGATGCCGTAAGGCTCAGATACGTAACAGGCCAGCCCCCTCCCCCGGCACAGCTCTCCCAGCTTCCCGGTGATGTCCTCCATAAGGGAGGTGGGCCGGGTAAGGAAGCGGCACACCACTCCGGTGAACCGCCGGGCCGCACACTCCCGCAGCACCTCGTTGCAGAAGCCCTCCGCCTCTCCGCCCCCGGTGAGCCGGGCGTCGTCGATGACCATAAGCCCCCCGCGGGGCGCCACCGGGGCGTTGGCCCGGAAAAGATGGGGCCCGCTCCCCGCCCGGTAGGCCAGGTGGGCCAGGGGCAGTCCCCAGCCCCCGGCAGCGGTGAGCTGCCCCGGCGGCACCGCCAATATCAGCCGTTCCATTTGCTCCATATCTGATTTCCCCCTTGTCCAAGCGGCCCCATCGGTGTTATAATCTTTTTATATGTGCGCTGGGCGCAAAAAAGACGTGCAAGGGAGGCGGAATCCATGGCGTGTCCCCTGATCCCCGACCGTGTGTTTGAGAGCATATACGCCCTGTCTCCCCACATTTTGCGGCGTATGGGCGTGCGCCTGGTGCTCTGCGATCTGGACAACACCCTGGCCCCCTATGAGGAATCCGCCCCCTCCCCCGCGCTTTTGGCCTGGAAGGCGGAGCTGGAGCAGAGCGGTATCACGCTTTTTGTGGTCTCCAACTCCCGGAAGAGCCGCCGCTGTCCCGACTTCTGCGCCGCCCTGGGCGTCCCCTTCGTCCGCCACGCGGGAAAACCGGGGGTCAAGGGCTATCAGGAGGCCCTCCGTCAAACCGGGATCCCGCCGGAAGAGGCCGTCATGGTGGGGGATCAGATCTTTACCGACATCTGGGGGGCCAACCGGGCGGGACTCCGTTCCCTTCTGGTCAGGCCTATGGCCTGGGGAAAAAATCCCCTGCGCCGGGTGCGGTACGCCCTGGAGACCCCCTTCCGGCTGGCAAGCCGGAACCTGCCTCTGGAAGATCCCGCTGAAAAGGAGTGAAGCCCATGGCCGCCAAATTTGGCCCCGCCGGCAACGCCGACGCCTTTCCCTATAAGTCCTCTGTGGACGCCCCCCTCTGGCTCCGGGAACTGGGGCTGGACTGCTACGAATATCAGTGCGGCAAGGGGGTCAACATCAGGGAAGATACCGCCCGAAGGCTGGGCCAGGCCGCCCGGGAGCAGGGCATCTCCCTCTCCCTTCACGCCCCCTACTTTATCAACCTGGCCAATCCCGACCCCGAGAGTCTGCGCAAGACCACCGGGTACATCCTCGCCGCCTGCCAGGCGGCGGACTGGATGGGCGCTGCCCGGGTGGTCGTCCACACCGGGGCGCTGATGAAGCGCACCCGCCGGGAGGCTTTGGATATCGCCCTGGCCTCTATGAAAGAGGTGCTGAGGGCCTGGGAGGGCGAGGGTTACAGCCATATCGCCCTGTGCCCCGAGACCATGGGGAAGATCAATCAACTGGGCGACCTGACCGANGTCTTAGAATTATGTCAACTTGATGACCGTCTCATCCCCTGTGTGGATTTTGGCCATCTCTACGCCCGCACCCTGGGAGAACTGACGGGAGCCGACGCCTGCAGGGCCATGCTGGACGAGATGGCCGCCGCTCTGGGTGAGGAGCGGGCCAGCCGGTTCCACAGCCATTTCTCGCAGATCGAGNTCACCCCCAAGGGGGGCGAGAAATGCCACCGCACCTTCGACGACAACGGCGGTTTCGGCCCTGACCCCGCCCCACTTATGGCGGAGGTGGCCCGCCGGNGCTGGAGTCCTACCTTTATCTGCGAGAGCGCGNGCACCCAGGCCGGGNACGCGCTGACCATGAAGGGGCTATATATGNAAGCTCTATGAGCCGCCGCGCCTGCGCTTATTANATGATGTAAACTGATCGGAAGGGAAGTCNTGTCATGGATCATCTCAAGCAGATCGCCGCCAGATTGCCGGATCACGGCGTGGACGCCATGCTCTGCTCCTCCCAGCCCGGCGAATACTACGCCGTAGGCATCAATGGAGAGGGCTACGCTCTGGTGGCCCCCGCCGCCGCCCGATATATCACCGACTCCCGCTACACGGAAGCCGCCGAAGAGGCCGTCACCGGGGCCGAGGTGCTCACGGTCAGCAAGGGCCGCGGCTATGCCGACCTTATCAACGAGTTCACCGACGCCCACAGCATCAAGACCCTGGGCGTGGAGGAGGGCTACATGACCCTGGCGCAATATGAAGGGCTGAAAAAGGCCCTCCACGCCAGGCTCATCCCGGCCGGCAAGCTCCTCGCCGGCCTGCGCGCCGCCAAAGACGAGGAGGAGCTCTCCCGGATGCTGGCGGCCCAGCGCATCACCGACGACGCCTTCACCGAGATCTGCGGCTTCATCCGCCCCGGCATGACCGAGGCGGAGATCGCCGCCAAGCTCACCTACGAGATGCTTCGCCGGGGCGCACAGCGGATGTCCTTCGACCCCATCGTGGCCTCCGGCCCCAACGGCTCCCGGCCCCACGCCATCCCCGGCGCGCGTCGGGTGCAGCGGGGAGAGTTCATTACCATGGATTTCGGCTGCGTCTACGAGGGTTACTGCTCCGATATGACCCGCACCGTGGCCCTGGGAGAGGTAGACGAGGACAAGCGCCGGGTCTATGACACCGTCCTTCAGGCCCAGTTGGCGGGCATTGCCGCCTCCCGGGCCGGGGTGCCCGGCAAGGACATCGACGACGCCGCCCGGGCGGTCATCGAGGCGGCGGGCTACGGCCGCTTCTTCGGCCACGGCTACGGCCACAGCCTGGGTCTGGAGATCCACGAATCCCCCAACGCCAACGCCCGGGAGACCGCGCCCCTGCCCGTGGGCGCCATGGTCTCCGCCGAGCCCGGCATCTATATCCCCGGCCAGTTCGGCGTGCGCATCGAGGACGTGGTGCGCATGGAAGAGGGCGGCTGTACCGACATCACCCGCTCCCCCAAGGAGCTTATCATCCTGTAAGAGAGAAAGGAACCTTCACTATGGTCATCGAAATCATCCAGCGGGAGATNCCCCTCCNTGGGATCGGCTACATCCTTCTCCGGGACTGCCCGGAGGAGCGCCTGGGGGAGGCCCTGGGCAAGNGCATGGAGAAGCNGAAAANGGCCGGAGCCCGGCAGGTCTGGGCCGCCTCCCTTCCTGAGGGGGAGCCCCTCCATCCCGGCCCCGTGGGGGTGTGGCAGCTCACCCATGTCTACGATCTGCTGCGCATGGAAAAGCCTCTGGCCGAGCCTGTAAAGGCGGAGGGCGGCCTCACCATCCGGCCCGTAAAAAAGGCCGCTGACGAAAAGCTCTATCTGGAGCTGATGAACAGGGCCTGCGGCGGCGTTCCCGGCCTGCGTCTTCTGGGCCCCGGCGACTTGCGGGTGCAAAACCACCGCTGCGCCATGGCCTGGCGGGGCGAGGAGCCCATAGGCGGCTGCGGCTTGGATCTCAGCGAGCGCGTCCCTGAGCTGACCGCTCTGGCCATTGTCCCGGAGGAGCGCCGGCAGGGATTGGGCCGGGCTCTGCTCCGCTCCGCCCTGGCCTCTTTGAACAAGGCCCCCGCCTGCGCCCTCACCCTCCCCTCCACCGCGGAGGGCGCCCTCGCCCTTCTCCAGGCCGAGGGCTTTGCCCAGACCGGAGTGGTATCCAGCTGGTTCGAGGTGGTCTTAATTGTTCCCCCAGGAATTTTTCGCTCCCATCCCGGCGCCGCCCCAGTTTGACTGGGACGCCATCCCCGCCCCCGCGGAGTGCGGGGAGCCTCTGGTCGACCCCACCGGCCTTTCCGGGCGCATCGCCTTTGACCCGGTCTACCTCCGGGACGGCCACCCCGGGGCCATGGAGCGGTGCCTTCTGCGCCAGACAGTGGCGCAAAAGCTGGCCCAGGCGGCCGATGGGCTGCCCGCAGGCTACTCCATTCTCATCTTCGACGGTCTGCGGCCCCTCTCCGTCCAGCGCTCCCTCTACAGCCGGTTTAAGGCCGAGGTGGAAAAAGAGCGCCCCGGCCTGTCCCCGGAGGCGCTGGAGCAGTATCTGGATCAGTTTGTGGCCGTCCCCGTAAAGCGGCTGGATCGCCCCTCCCCCCACGCCACCGGCGGGGCCGTGGATCTGACCCTTTGCAAAAACGGCGTCCCTGTGGACATGGGCACCGGCTTCGACGACTTCACCGCNCNGGCCTACACCGCCGCCCTGGAGCAGGACTGTCCGCCCCATTTGGAGGCGGCCCGGGATAACCGCCGCATCCTCTACCACCTGATGGCCTCGGTGGGGNTGGTGAACTACGAGTGCGAGTGGTGGCACTTCGCCTACGGCGAGCGGCAGTGGGCCGCCCGGGAGAATTACCGCGCCCCCATCTACGGCTTCTGCCCGGAGTGTGACAACTAAATCAAAAAAGAGCCGACCTCCTGGTCGGCTCTTTTTTCTTGTTCTTTTCAGTTCTCTATCAAAATATCGCGGATATCCACGCTCTTCGCGTCGCTCCACAGCCGCTCCAGGTCGTAAAACTGGCGGGCCTCCTCATTGAAGATGTGCACCACCACGCTGGAGAAGTCCAGCAGCACCCAGGTGCCGCCCCGATGGCCCTCCACATGGTGGGGATCCTCTCCGGCCTGCTCCTTCATGGCCTTCTCACAGGCGTCGCCCAACGCCTTGATCTGACTGCTGGAGGTGGCGGAGCACAGGACAAAGTAGTCCGCCAGAGTGGTCAGCTCTCCGGTCTCCAAGACCTTGATATCCAGCCCTTTCTTGCTGTCCAATGCCTTGGCCAGCAGCAGGGCGGTCTCCTTCGGTGTCATAAACATGGTCTCCTTTCGTCAAACGCCGGGGGGCAGCAGAGGCTCATCCTCCGGCGGCGGTTCCGGTGTGGG
>CAJMXB010000055.1 GCA_905219705.1 Oscillospiraceae bacterium
CCTCCTCCTTGTAGTTCAGGATCAGGCAGAGGATCTTGCACAGCTGGGCCCGGGTCATGCTGCTGCCGCCCTGGAAGGTGCCGTCAGGGTAGCCGCTGATGAGCCCCGCCTCCACCAGCTTGGCCACGGCGGTCTGGTATTGGGCGTGCATGTCCGGGAAGCGCTGGGCGGTGAAACCGTNTCCCAGCTCCAGCAGGTAGACCAGGGCCTGGGCCACCTCGTAGCGGGTGATGGGTTGGTCAGGGCGGAAGGTGCCGTCGCTGTAACCCGCCAGGTAGCGGATGGAGGCGGCATTCTCTTTGAGAGAGCCCAAGCGGATGGTGTAAACGGTAAAGTCGTAGCTTTCCACGGTGCCGAGGGTGGAGCCCTGAAGGGCCATGACCTTGACGGTCATATCCTTGCTGATGACGATAGGATCCGTGTACAGGGTGGAGTTCCGGGTGGGGGTGGAGCCGTCGGTGGTGTAGCGGAAGCTCAGGTTGCTGGGAGCCCCCTCCACGNCGGTGAGCGTGAGCTTGCTGTCCTTGGGCACCGCCCCGGCGGGGAAGTTGAGCTCCACAAGCTCGGCGGTCTGGGGCTTAGAGGAGCTGGCAGCGAGGGCGGAGGGCACCGGAAGCGCGCACAGCAGTGCGGCGGTGAGGAGGAGGGAAAGGAACTGGTTCAACAGTCTGCTCATGGATTTCACAGAAAATCGACCTTTCTTTCTATAATCAAGATCTTACTGGATGCCCAATTTTTGAAAGCTCACATCAAAGGGCGGGTAGGCGATGCCCTTTTCTGTGATGATGCCGGTGACCAGGTCGTGGTCGGTGACGTCGAAGGCGGGGTTGAAGACCTTGACACCCTCGGGGGCCATGCGCTTGGCGTACCACATCTCGGTGACCTCCTCCGGCTTGCGCTCTTCGATGACGATGTCGTCCCCCCGTTTCACCGCCAGGTCGATGGTGGAGGTGGGGGCGCAGACGTAGAAGGGAATGCCGTAGTGTTTGGCCAGAATGGCCACGCCGCTGGTGCCGATCTTGTTGGCGAAGTCGCCGTTGGCGGCCACCCGGTCGCAGCCTACGAAGATGATGTCGATCTTGCCCCGGCGCATGGTCAGGGAGGCCATGTTGTCGCAGATGAGGGTGGTGTCCACCCCGGCGGTCTGCATCTCGAAGGCGGACAGCCGGGCCCCCTGGAGCAGGGGCCGGGTCTCGTCACAGTAGACCCGCAGATCCCTCCAGCCCTCCTCCAGGGCGATGTACACGGGGGCCAGGGCGGNGCCGTACTTGGCGGTGGCCAGGGTGCCGGCGTTGCAGTGGGTGAGGATGCCATAGCCGGGCCTCAGCAGCTCAAAGCCCAGCCGGCCGATGGAGCGGCTGATGGCCACATCCTCCTCCCGGATGGCGTGGGCCTCCGCCAGAAGGCGCTTTTTCAGTTCGGGGACGGTGCGGCTGTCCCGCTCCGCCTCCAGCACCTGTTCCATCCGGTTCAGGGCCCAGGAGAGGTTCACGGCGGTGGGGCGGGCGGAGTTGAGATAGTCCTTGTGGGCCTTGAACCGCTGACAAAACAGCGCCATGTCCCCGGTGTCCTCCTGATCGGCCAGGAGGTAGATCCCGTAGGCGGCGGCCACGCCGATGGCGGGAGCCCCTCTNACCCNGAGGGTGTAGATGGCNTCCCAAATGTCCTCGGCCTTGTGCAGGCGGAGGAACTTCACCTCGTTGGGCAGCAGGGTCTGATCCAGGATCACAAGCTCCTTTTCATCCTGGGAGAGAACGNCAGAATCTAAGCTCAGCGCGTTTGCCATGGGGTACCTCCTTATGCCTGGAGCGAGGCCGCCAGGGCGTCGGCCAGGGCGTCCAGGTCGGCTCCGCTGCTCTGGGAGAGGGCGGAGGTGACGGTGACGGTGGGCTCCAGAAGGGTCATATCCTTGAGCTCAGCCAGCTTCTCCTTGGCCAGGGCGCCGGAGCGGATGGCCCAGGAGCCGTTTTCCAGAATGGCGCAGGNGCGCTTCTGGACATNCAGTGCCTTCATGTCCTCCAAAAGGGCGTGGACAGGGGGGAAGAGGCCCAGGTTGTACGTTACCGCGGCCAGAACCAGGTGGCTGTATTGAAAAATCTCCGCGATGAGGGTGCTGACATGGGTGGTGGACACATCGTAGAGCCGGGTGTTGGTCACGCCCCGGTGGGCCAGCTTGGCGCAGAGCAGTTCGGCGGCCTGCTCAGTATTGCCGTACATGGAGGCATAGACCACCACCAGGCCCNTCTCTTCCGGCTCATAGGCGCTCCAGTGGGCATACTTGNGCAGGAACCAGGGGATGTCCCTGCGCCACACGGGGCCGTGGAGGGGACAGATATATTGGATATCCAGCCCCGCCGCCTTTTTCAGCAGGGCCTGCACCTGGGGGCCGAATTTACCCACGATGTTGGCGTAGTAGCGCCGGGCCTCCTCCAGAAAGTCCCGCTCAAAATCGAACTCGTCGGCGAAGAGCTTTCCGTCCAGGGCGCGGAAGGTGCCGAAGGCGTCGGCGGAGAAGAGGACGCGGTCGGTCTTGTCATAGGAGACCATCACCTCGGGCCAGTGGACCATAGGCGCGGTGAGGAAGACGACGGTGTGCCTGCCGAAGGTGCGCTCGTCCCCCTCCTTCACCGTGTCTACCCGGTCGGGGGAGATCTGGAAGCCAAACTGGTTCAGGAACTGGACGGCCTTGGCGGTGGTGATGAGCGTTACCTCCGGCCAGCGCAGGAGCACCTCCTCCAGGGCGGCGGCATGGTCAGGCTCCACATGGTCAAGAACCAGGCAGTCCAGGCTCCGGCCATTCAGGACTGCGGTGACGTTTTCGATGAACTGCCGGCCCACCGCCCAGTCGGCGGTGTCGAACAGGACGGTCTTTTCGTCCAGAAGCAGATAGGAGTTATAGGAGACCCCGTGATGAAGAGGGTGGATGTGTTCAAAAAGGGTCAGTCGGCGGTCGCTGCCGCCCACCCAGAAGATGTCATTGGTGACGCCTCGATATTGATGCATAGCATAAGCTCCTTCCTGTTTTTTCCTTATGATATAGTGTATCAGATGGGACGAAAAAGTCAATGCCTCAAAGGGGGAAAACGGTTGCCTTTGGGCATATTTTGAACTATAATAGCTAGGAAAATACCAATGGATGGGCGGGAGGGAAGCGGCATGGAGTTTCGGCGGGACAGCAATGGGATCGCCCTGTTGAAGAAGGGGCAAAAGGGACTGGTTCGGGCGATCTTCAGCCGCCTGGGCCTGATCGTGCTCCTGCTGGCGGTGCAGGTGGGCTTCCTGTTTTTCCTCTTCTTCCGCTTTGAGGCGTTCCTGCCCCATGCCTTGGGCGGCACCGCCCTGTTTACGGCGGTGATGGTGCTCTATCTCCTCAACCGGCCCATTGACCCCACGGCCAAGATCACCTGGCTCATCGTCATCATGCTTCTGCCCGTGTTCGGCGCGCTTCTGTTTCTCTTTACCCAGAGCGAGGTGGGGCACCGGGCGGTGAAGGAGCGCCTGGCCCGGCTCAGGGAGCAGACCAGGGACAGCATCCCCCAGTCCGCCCGGGCCATGGAGAGCCTGGAGCGGGAAGATCCGGGGGCCGCCGCGTTGGCCCGCTATATCCGGCGCAGCGGCTGTTTTCCCGTTTTTGACGACACCAGGGTCACTTTCTTTCCCATGGGAGAGGACAAGTGGGAGCGGATGCTCCGGGAGCTGGAGGAGGCCCGGGAGTTCATCTTTTTGGAGTACTTCATCGTGGACGAGGGGCTGATGTGGGGCAAGGTGCTGGAGATCCTGGCCCGGAAGGCGGCCCAGGGGGTGGANGTGCGGGTCATCTACGACGGCACCTGTGAGTTTTCCACCCTGCCCCACGACTATCCCAAGCGCCTTCGGAAGCTGGGGATCCGGTGCAAGATCATCGCCCCCATCTCTCCCTTCGTCTCCACCCACTACAACTACCGGGATCACCGGAAGATCCTGGTCATCGACGGCCACACCGCCTTCACCGGCGGGGTGAACCTGGCCGACGAATACATCAACCATGTGGTGAAATTCGGCCACTGGAAGGATGTGGCCGTCATGCTCAAGGGCGGGGCGGCCCGCAGCTTTACCCTCATGTTCCTCCAGATGTGGGCCATCGACGAGAAGGAGCCGGAGTTTGACCGCNTCCTCACNGCCCCCCTCCTGCCCGGGGATAGGGCCAGGGGCTGGGTGCTGCCCTACGGAGACTGCCCCCTGGACAACGACAAGGTGGGCGAGCGGGTGTATATGGACATCCTCANCCGGGCCCGGCGGTACGTCCATATCATGTCCCCCTATCTCATCCTGGACGGGGAGATGGAGACCGCGCTGAAATTCGCCGCCGAGCGGGGGGTGGACGTGGAGCTGATCCTCCCCGGAGTGCCGGACAAGGCCGCNCCCTACTCTCTGGCCAAGACCCATTACGCATCCCTGCTGGCCTCCGGGGTGAAAATTTATGAGTATACCCCCGGCTTTGTCCACGCCAAGCTCTTTGTCAGCGACGACAGGGANGGGGTGGTGGGCACCATCAATCTGGATTACCGCAGCCTCTACCATCACTTCGAGTGCGCCGCCTGGCTCTACCGGGTGGAGTGCCTGGGGGAGATGGAGGCCGACTTCCAAAAGACCAAAGAAAAGTGCCGGAGGGTGACGGCGGAGGGACTGAAAAAGGAAAAGCTGTGGCTGCGGGCCATGGGCTTTGTGCTCAAGGCGGTGGCGCCCCTGATGTGAGGCGGCCCCGGCCCAGTTCAGACAGAGAGGAGCCAGACCTATGGAAGAGAGATACCGGGCGCTCATCGCCGGGGAGTTCCGGAACTGTGTGGAGCGCACCATAGGGCGCATGATGAAAAAAGAGCGGACATACCGCCCCTTCCGCAACGACCCGGTGGTGCTCATCATAACGGGGTTTCGCAAGAAAAANGCCGCCTTNCCCTGNGGAAAGGCGGCTTTTTTATACCACCTGGAAGAGGTAGAATTTCAGGTANTCGGTNTCCGGCACGCCCCAGAGAATGGGGTGGTCAGGNGCCTGCTGGCGCGCCTCCAGCTGCTTNNTCTGTACCCCCGCGTCCCGGGCCGCCGCGGCGATGACTCCCTCGAAGCGGTGGGCGTCCATGAAATGGGAGCAGGAGCAGGTGGCCAGATAACCGCCCCGGGGCAGCAGGCGCATGGCCCGGTAGTTGATCTCCTTATAGCCGCGGGCCGCCTGGTCGGCGGTGCGGCGGGACTTGGTGAAGGCGGGGGGATCCAGGATGATGAAATCCCAGTCCCGCCGCTTTTCCTCCACCAGACGGGGGAGGAGGTCAAATACATCGGCACAGAGAAAGTCCATCCTGTCCGCCAGGCCGTTTAAGCGGGCGTTGCTCCGGGCCATGTCCACCGCGGACTGGGACACGTCCACAGCGGTGACCCGCTCCGCCCCGCCCAGGGCAGCGTTGAGGGCGAAGGAGCCGGTGTGGGTGAAGCAATCCAGCACCCGCTTGCCGGCGGAGAGCCGGGCGACCGCCTTGCGGTTGTATTTTTGATCCAGGAAAAAGCCGGTCTTCTGTCCGTTTTCAAAGTCCACGGAATACCGGACGCCGTTTTCCACGATCTGGGTGACGGTCTGGGCGGGCACGGCTTGGCCGGGGAGGGGGAAGAAGCCCTTGCCCTGGGGAAGGCCCTCCTTGTCCCGCAGCGCCTCGTCATTGCGCTCGTAGATGCCCCGGATCTCCTGGCCGTCCTCTTGGAGGGCCTGGGCCAGCAGAGGAAAGAGCCGATCCTTGCGGATGTCCATGCCATAGGAGAGGGTCTGGGTCACCAGGATGTCCCCAAANCGGTNTGNNGNGAGGCCGGGGAGGGCGTCGGACTCCCCAAAGACCACCCGGCAGGCGCCCAGATCTTGGGGCTGCAGCACCGTTTTGCGGGTGGCCCAGGCGTAGCGGAAGCGGCGTAGCCAGAAGGCGTCGTCAAAGCTGTCGTTGGCGTTCCGGGACAAAAGCCGCACCCGGATCAGGGAGTGGAGGCTGAGAAGTCCCGCACCCAGCCAGGCGCCCTTTTCGCTGAGAACGTCCACGATGGCGCCGTTTTCCGCCTGGGGCGGGCAGGAGAGCACCTCTCCGGCGTAGACCCAGGGGTGGCCGGCCTCAATGGCGCGCTGTCCCTTTTTGGTGATGGTGACGATGGGGTAGGCCCGCTGCTGTTTCATGCTCGTCGCTCCTGTTCCTGGGTGATGTGTGCTCCATTATAGCGGAAGGGACGAAATTTGTAAAGAAAGGACGGTGAATAGGGGGGCGGAGAAAAGGGCATCTTTTTCCCAGAGAGAGGAAGGAGGGAGCGCGCTGTGCGGGACGACAAGGGGCAATATGTGTTTCTGCCGGTGGATCCCAGGGCGGAGCCCTATTTCAAGGGCCTGCCCAGGGAGATACAGGACGGGATCCGGGCAATGGATCACTATCCCGACAACTTTCAGGAGCTGATGGANGCGGNAGACCGGCTGCGGGAGACGNTGTGACGAACAAAAAGGCTGACCCTCCAGGGTCAGCCCTTTTTGTTCGGTTCATTCCGTGGTGTAGTTGTCGAAATAGCCCTGGATGAGGACGATGGGGGTGCCCTTNTNGCCGGAGCCGGAGGTCAGGTCGCACAGGGAGCCGATGAGGTCGGTGAGGCGGCGGGGGGTGGTGCCCTCAGAGGCCATGCTGCCCTTCAGATCGGCGTCCTTNTTCTTGATGGCGGCGTCGATGGCGGCCTTCAGCTCAGCTCCGGACAGGTGGCCGAAGTCATTATCCGCCAAATACTTCAGCTTCAGCTCGTTGGGGGTGCCCTCCAATCCGGCGGTATGGAAGGGAGAGACCACCGGGTCGGCCAGCTCCCAGATCTTGCCCACAGGATCCTTGAAGGCGCCATCGCCGTAGACCATGACCTCCATGTGCTTGCCGGTGGCGTCCAGCANCCGCTTCTGGATCTCCTCCACCAGGCCCTGGNCGTCCCGGGGAAAGAGCTTGACCTTGTCCTCGGTGGCCTNATTGGAGCCCAGCAGGCCGTAGTTNTCGTTGTAACCGCTGCCATTGACAGAGGCGGTGAGGATATCGTCCAGGCCCAGGACGCGCTCCCCGCCGGCGGCCTTCAAAAGGCGCTTGGAGCGCTTGCGGGTGTGGATGTCGCAGGTGATGACGTCCTTGGTGTNGCGGAGCACNGCCCGGGGATCGTTGGCGAANAGGATCTCCACCTGGGCGCCGCACTCTTTGATAAGGCTCTCATAGTACTCCACGTAGTCCACGCCGGTGAAGGGGTGCTTCTCGTAGCCGAAAAGCTCCCGGTACCTGGCCAGGGTGAGTACGTCCTTGTAGGGGTCGACCCCATTCTCGTCCATGGCGTCCACGCTGATGAGGTGGTTGCCCACCTCGTCGGAGGGGTAGGAGAGCACCAGAACGATCTTCTGACAGCCCTTGGCGATGCCCCGCAGGCAGATGGCAAAACGGTTGCGGCTGAGGATGGGGAACACCACGCCCACCGTTCCGCCGCCCAGCTTGGCCCGGACGTCGGCGGCGATGTGGTCGACAGTGGCGTAATTGCCCTGGGCCCGGGCCACGATGGCCTCGGTCATGGCGATGACGTCACGGTCATGGAAGGAAAAGCCATCGTCCTTGGCGGCGTCCAGAACGGACTGGGTGACGATGGCGGCCAGGTCGTCCCCTTCACGAATGATGGGCGCGCGCACGCCCCGGGAAACAGTACCGACCATACGGCTCATAATCAAACACTCCTGACTTGAAAATTTAAAAGGTAAGGAAGCGCATACGCATCAATTATAGTCAATCTGGGGAGAAATGTAAAGAAAGAATTGTGATGTCTGTTGGAGTGGACATTTTAGGTAGAATTTTTGATGGGTGGATGGATGCAGCGCTTCAGGAGGCTTAGAATTTCGCGTTTTGTCCCACCATTCGGAGATGCCCGGCAGGTTGGCGGCCAGGTTATACTGGGGAGAAAGACGCTCGCCCTTGCAATAGGGACAAAAGGTTTCCTCGGCCCGTTTTGCGATCACGTTGTAATTGCCCTTTCTCAAGCGGTTCAGCCTGATTTCTAAATTGGAGCTCAAAAAGAAAAACCGCAAAGTCTTGATATTCAAGACTTTGCGGTTATGGAGCAGGTGAGGGGAATCGAACCCCCGTGTTCAGCTTGGGAAGCTGACATTCTACCATTGAACTACACCTGCGTATTTTACCCCTTGGGAGAAACAGCTTATTCATATTAGCATATTTACCCACAAAAGGCAAGGGTTTTTTTGGCGAAGCCCGTCAAGGCAAATATTGTCCGAAAAAAATCTTGCGTCTCTTTTTTGATTGTACTATAATGACCCCGTTGTTCGTTATGGGCCTCGGAAAAGGCAAAATCCTTCGGGATTGCGAATCCCCGGGCCGGAGGTAACGAATATGGTAAAAGCGATCGTAGGAGCCAACTGGGGCGACGAGGGAAAGGGTAAGATCACCGACCTGATGGCGGAGAAGTCGGATGTGGTCGTCCGCTTTCAGGGCGGGGCCAACGCGGGCCACACCATCATCTGTGATTACGGCCGTTACGCCCTGCACCAGCTCCCCTCGGGGGTGTTCTATCCCCACACCACCAATGTCATCGGCGCGGGAGTGGCTTTGGATGTGNCCAAGTTCCTGGCGGAGCTTGGGCAGCTTGCACAGGGCGGGGTGCCCGCGCCCCATGTGCTGGTGGATCAGCGCACCCAGCTGCTCATGCCCTACCATGTGCTCCAGAACACCTATGAGGAGGCCCGGCTGGCGGGCCGCGCCTTCGGCTCCACCAAGTCCGGCATCGCCCCCTTCTACGCCGACAAGTACGCCAAGATCGGGATCCAGATCGCCGACCTGATGGACGAGAGACGGCTTATGGAGCGGCTGGAGCAGGTCTGCGAGCTGAAAAACGCGCTGTGGGTACACCTCTATCACCAGAAGCCCCTGGAGCCCAAGGCCCTTTTCNACNGGCTCATGGAGAGCAGGGAGGCCATCCTGCCCTATGTGGGCGACAGCGTGGCCTTTGTCCACAAGGCCCTNTCGGAGGGGAAGACCGTCCTGCTGGAGGGGCAGCTGGGTTCCATGAAGGATCCCATTTATGGCATCTATCCCTACACCACCTCCTCCCACACCCTGGCGGGTTTCGGCTGCGTGGGCGGGGGCGTGCCCGTCACCGCCATCAAGGACGTGGTCTGCGTCACCAAGGCCTATTCCTCCAGCGTGGGTTCCGACGTGGAGCCCTTCGTCAGCGAGCTGAAGGGGGCTGAGGGAGACGAGCTGCGCCGCCGGGGCGGCGACAGGGGCGAGTTCGGCGCCACCACCGGCCGGCCCCGCCGGGTGGGCTGGTACGACGCGGTGGCCAGCCGGTACGGCTGTATGGTGCAGGGCGCCACGGAGGTGGCCCTTACGGCCATCGANTGCCTGGGATATTTAGACGAGATCAAGGTCTGCGTGGGCTATGAGATCGNCGGGGAAGTGAGGCGCCAGTTCCCCGTCTCCGCCCAGCTGGAGCGGGCCAGGCCGGTGTATGAGACTCTCCCCGGCTGGAAGCGGGACATCCGGGGCGTCACCGAGTTTGAAAAGCTGCCCGGGGAAGCGCAGGACTACATCCGGTTCATCGAGCGGGAGCTCGGCGTGCCGATCAAGATCGTCTCTACCGGCCCCAAGCGCCACGAGATCATCGACCTGCACTGAAGGAAGTGAAGACAAAGGCCCCTCCCGGTACCGGGAGGGGCCTTTGTCTTTTGGAGAGAAAGAGGTGTTCCTTGCTATAAAAAGGGATCCGGACAGGCGGCAGGGAAAGTGTCAGGAACAGGAGAGGGGGTTTACTTGTTTTTCCTGCCGTAGCCGGTGACCACGGAGATCACCAGGATGACCGCCATAGCCAGGGAATAGAAGTTGACGAAGGGAATGGAGGCGGGGGCCACGGCGAAGGCCTCGCCGAACTCCGCGGCCTTCATAGCGGGGATAACGCAGTGGACGGTCCAGGGAGCCAGGAAACAGAACACGCAGCCCGTGCAGTCCATCANGTTGGCCCGGNGNTNGGGATCCAGGCCGGCCTTCTCGCCCAGCTCCTTGACCAGGTCGCCCATGGCCACGATGGCCACGGAGATGACGCCGGTGATCATGCTCAGCAATCCCACGCAGCCGATGATGGTGACCTCGGTGCTGGCGCTTCCCTTGGCAAAGCCGGCCAGAGCCTTGCCGATGTCCTCAAACAGGCCGCTTTTCTCCAAGATGCCCAGCATGGCGAACACGGCGATGAGCATGGCGACGGTGCCCATGCAGCCGGTGATGGCCTCAGTGAGCAGGCCGGCCACGGCAAAGCCGCCGGGGAAGGAGAGCAGCGAGGAGAAGGTGTAGATGCCGCTGGCCAGGCCGGCGATGATGCCGGCGATGACGNCCCAGGCCAGAGCGGTGATGAGGTGCTTGCNCATCANGCACAGCACGATGATGACNACAGGCACCGCCAGCATGACCAGAGACAGGGGCTGGGGGGAGACCTGAGCGGCCTCCAGAGCGGCGGCGGCGGTGTCAGTTTTGGTGAACAGCAGGAAGCACACCANNGCGACGATAGCCGCGGGGATGGAGTACTTGATGCGGGTGCGTACTACCCTGCCCAGCTCCGCGTCCTGGGTGGTGGCGGAGGCGATGGTGGTGTCGGAGATGGGGGCCAGGTTGTCGCCGAAGGCCGCGCCGGAGACGATGGCGCCGATCATATAGATGGGGGTCACGCCGGTCATCACGCCCACGGGGAACAGGATGGGGATGACCACCATGTAGGTGCCCACCGAGGTGCCGGTGGAGAAAGCCAGCAGGCAGGTGATGAGGAAGGTGGCGGCGGCGAAGAGCTTGCCGGTGAAGCCCGCCTGGACGGCATAGGCGGCGATGGTCTGCACCATGCCGCTGCCGGANNTNAGCTTGCCGGAGATCGCGGCCAGAATGACCGCCAGGGCGATCACGGGGAACATGGGCTTGGTCAGGCCGGAGATGATGGCCTGGCCATAGGCCTTCTCGTCCTTGGCTACCACAATGCCCAGGATCACGGCCATGAAGAAGGCCACCACATAGCCGTTGACATTGGAGCCGTTGACGGCGGCGTATATGATAAAGATGATGGCCACCAGAAGGGGGATCAGCTTACCAAAGAAACCGAACCGAAACTCCAGACGTGTGTTTTCGCTCATGATAAAACCTCCTTTTTTGTGTTGTGCGGGTTGGAAGTGCCGCCCTCCGATCCGTAGGTGGGAACATGGACTTAGCCCTGCAGGAGCCGCTTGGACAGGGAACGCAGGGACTTTTCGCTCTGGACTTGATGGTACTGGCTTTCCGGAACACAGGTGAGGGCGCCGGTGGGGCACACCCGCACACAGGCGGGGATGAGCCCGCGGCGCAGCCGCNCGATGNAGCCGTCGCACTTGACCATCTTGCCCTCCTCGTTGAAGGAGGGGGCGCCGAAGGGACAGGCCATGGCGCAGGAGTGGCAGCCGATGCAGTTGGTGTTGTCAAAGAGGGTCAGGCCGCTCTCCGGATCCTTGTAGAGACAGGCGGAGGGACAGCCCATGACGCAGGGGGCGTCGTCACAGTGCATGCAGGCCACCGACAGGAAGCTGAACCGGGGCTTGCCCGTGTCCTGGGACTCCAGCTCGGCGGCGTTGCGGAAGGGGTGCTGGCCCTGGAGGGCGTCGATGTCGTTCTGGTCAAAGCAGGCCATGACGCAGGCCTGGCAGGCAGTGCACTTGGAGGAGTCGAAATCAAAGATCATCTTTTCCATGGGTCACACCTTCCTTACACACACTCGGGTCTCCCGGTAGGTGGGGAAGCCGGAGTAGGGATCCAGGATCTCGTTGTCGGTGATGGAGTTCACATCGGCCTCAGGATAGCTGTGGTAGAGGCAGATGACCCCGGGCTCGGCCTTGCAGGTCAAATTGACCTTCACCCGGATGGCGCCCTTGTGAGAGGAGATCTCGATGGTATCCCCCTGGACGACCCCCAGCCTGGCGGCGTCCTCATGGCTCAGATCCGCCATGGGCTCCGGGCGGAGGGAGCGGTTCCAGGGTACCTTGTGGAGCCGGGAGTGGAGGGCGTTCGGCATCCGGGGGGAGGAGGAGAGCAC
>CAJMXB010000056.1 GCA_905219705.1 Oscillospiraceae bacterium
GGCCTGGCGGGGGTGGGCTATGTCCCCGATGAGTGTCCCTTTTCCGACGTCCTGAAGGTCTGCCAGGTGGGGAAGTTTTGCGCCGAGCTTTACCATGGCTGGGACAGCGGCCTGTTCGCCCGGTATGTGGAGAAATTTGAGCTTCTCTGGGACAAGAAGGTAAAGGAGCTGTCCCGGGGCATGAAGATGAAGCTGTCCATCGCCGTGGCCTTAAGCCACCGGCCCAAGCTCCTGGTACTGGACGAGGCCACCTCCGGCCTTGACCCTGTGGTGCGGGACGAGATTTTGGACGAATTCCTGGCCTTCCTGGCCGACGAGGATCANGCTATCCTCATCTCCAGCCACATCACCAGCGACCTGGAGAAGATCTGCGACTACGTGGCCTACCTCCACCGGGGCAAGGTCACCATCGCCGGGGCCAAGGATGAGCTGCTGGAAATCTATGGCAAGCTCTCCTGTTCCAAGGCCGACCTGGCCCGGATAGATCCCGCCCTGTTGGTGGGCAAGCGGGAGGGGGAGTACGGCTGCCAGGCTCTGGTGAACGACCGCCGGGCCTTTGCGCTGGCCTATCCCGACCTTTCCCTGGACGCCCCCACCCTGGAAGATTTGATGATCTTCACCACGAGAGGAGACATGAAATGAAAGGTTTTCTGAAACGGGATTTTTACCTGATCCTGCCCAACCTGCGCTTCTATCTGATTTTTATGCTCTTCCTCATGGCGCTGAGCGTTTTTCAGGTGGCCAATTTGGCCAGCTTCCTTGGCTTCTACCTGGCTATCTTCGCCGCCTCCTCCGTTCTGAGCCTGTTCAGCTACGATGAGATGAACCACTGGCAGGCTTACGCTGCCGCCGTCCCCGGCGGCCGCCGGGGACAGGTGGACGGCCGCTATATCCTGGCTCTGCTCATGGGCCTTGTCATGATGGCTGCCGAGGCCCTTATCACCCTGCTGGGACGCGCACCCCGCGACCTGCCTATGTCCCTGCTCTACGGTGGGATGTTCCTGGTCTACATCGACCTGGCCATTCCTGTCAGCTACCGCTTCGGCACCCGTAGCCGCACGGTGATGATCGTCATTGTGGGCGCTATGGCGGGCATCATGGGGATGGGCGGCGCGGCCATGACCATCTCCAACGCGGGCGGGACATTTCATGGCGCCTCCCTGGGCCTGGTGGCCGGAGTGCCCCTCCTAGCCGTGGGCCTGGCGGGGATGCTTCTGTCCCGGAGCGTCTCCCTGAAAATCCTCACAGGCAAGGAACTGTAAAAAGCGGAGAAAAGGCCCCTCCCGCAGGGAGGGGCCTTTTTGTATCCCAATTTATCCGCCCATGGTCATCCCAGACCCCAGGCCGTCCTTTTCCAGCATCCGCTCCAGCACTTCCACGTCGGTGGCGATGTCCATGGCGTCGGTCTGGAAGAGCTGATCCAACTGTTTCTCAAAGCCCTCCACCACCTTGTCCATCATGTCCTCGATGCGCTTTTTGGAGGCGGTGATATTGTCCCCCTCCACCCCTTGGGCGTCCAGCTGGGCGTAAGTCTTGAGCAACTTGAGGGTGGTGGGCAGGTAGTAGTTCAAAAACTGCCGCAGTTCAGTGGCCTTGGCGGGATTTTGCCGCTGGTAATCCAGGATCTTTTTGGTGATCTCCCCAATGCGGTCGATCTTCCGGGTCATCTCCTCGCCGGGGATGGCGTCGTTGACCGCGCGGATCTCCCGGAGGATGGCGTCGTCGTCCTCCTGGGGCTCCTTTTTGGCCTTTGCCTGGGAGGACTCGGGCGTGACCTGAGGTTCCGGGGCGGGCTCGTAGCCCTGGTCGGTGAGCACCAGCCGTCCGCTGGCCCGGTCGATGTAGCCCATGGGCAAAATGCCGTCGGAGAGCATTTTCTGAATGTCGGCGATCACCCGCTTTTCACTGACCCCGGCGGCCCCCGCCAGGTCGGAGAGGAAGACGGAGCTTCTCTGCCCAATGACCCCCATATAGAGCCGCTGACGACGGGACAGCCTGGTGTTGCCGATGCCGTGTCCCAGGAGAAATAGCCAAGCGCAGAGAAAACCAAAGATGGGAAACCACTCGTCGGCATAGAGAAGCAGGCCGTAGCGCAGGGCTTCGATAAACTCCACGGCAAAACCGATGCCGAAGATAAAGCTCATAACGCCGCCCAGAATGGTCATGGCNTTGCCGTCCGGGATCTTTTTCNCCCAGCTTTNCTTCTTNGGGCTGGGGGCCTGCTTCTGAGCCTGCCCGGCCTGGCCATAGCGGTAGGGACTGCCGCCGACCCTCTGGACTCCGGGGGCGGCGGAGCCTGTCCCGGTTCCCGTCTTTGCCTGGCTCTGGCCCTGCCCGGTGTATGTATAATGATAGGTGTAGCCCGTTCCGGTAGTCCGGCCCTGCTGAGGGCGCGCGCCGGTATTGAGCTTGTCCGTGGGGATGCGCACACCGCCCAGATTGAGGAACAGCAGCACCATGCCCACGGGCCAGAAAAAGATAAAACCTAAAATAATGGCCCACCAAGGGATCTCAGAACCCTGTTTATTGTTCATGGGGAATATCCCCTCCCTGAAATTACATACTTTTTTGATTCTCACATATCATACAACGATTTCAAGCGGTTGTAAAGGAAAAATAGAGGGGCGCTGTAACCGTTCTGTTATTGATTTTTAGTGCGAAATGTCCTATAATAACTCTATATATTGTGTATGACCGCCCCCTGGGGCGGTATTGGAGTGATCGAGCATGGAAGAGAAGGATACGAGAGCCGGCGGGAAGCGGGTGGCGGCCGGCAGCGGCGGTGGGGGCAAGAAGGCCGCCGTTGCCCTGGGCGCTGTCGCGGCGCTGCTGCTGGCGGGCTATCTGGGCCTTTGCGCCTATGCCGGAAGCGGCGGCGGACGGATGGCGCCCAATACCCATATCGGCGGTGTGGCGGTGGGCGGACAGTCCACCGAGGCCGCCGCGGAGACCCTGGAGCGTGCCATGGAGGCGCGGCTGGCCGAGCTCGAGGTACAGTTCTCCTGTGAGGGGCGCATCTACACCGTTCCCGGCGGAGAGTTTTCCTATGACGCGGCGGGGGCGGTGCGGGCGGCCTCGCCTGCCTCCAGCGGCTTTTTTACCCGGGGAGCCAAATTTCTGCAGGGCCTTCTGAGCAAGAACGGCCATGCTGTGTCCCTGACCCTGGATCATATGCCGGAGGCTGTGACCAGAGCCGCCCGGGAGTGCGGGGATGCGGACGCCCAGACCACCTGGGAGGTCACCGACACCGCTGTGCTCTTTACCAAGGGCCGTACCGGGCGCAGCCTGGACGCCGCCCAGCTCATGGCCGCGCTCACCGAGCGGGCGGGCCACCTTTTCANTAATGACGAGCCTGCCGGCTATGTGCCTGTAGAGGCTGCCATCGCCGTGGCTCCGCCTGCCGAGCCGGATTTTGAGATGATCCGCCGGGGCCTCTTTACGCAGGCCGCCGATGCCTATCTGGATCGGGAGAGCGGGGAGATCGTCCCCTCGGTCACCGGAAAGGATCTGGATATCGACGCCGCCNGCACCGCTNTGGCCGGNACGGAGGAGGGCAAGCTGTGCCGGGTGGAGCTCAAGCTNGACGTGCCCGCGGTCACCACCGAGGGCCTGACNGAAAGCCTCTTCCGCGACACCCTGGGTTCCGCGGCCACCCGGGTCACCGGCACCGCCGACCGCAGAATGAACGTGCGGGTGGCGGCGGCCTTCCTGGACGGAAAGATCGTCTTCCCCGGGGAGGAATTTTCCTTCAACCAGGCCTGCAGCCCCTACTCCGTGGCCAATGGCTACGGAAAGGCCACCGCCTACGTCAACGGCCTTTCCAAGGACACGGTNGCCGGCGGCATCTGCCAGGCCAGCTCCACCCTCTACTGGGCCAGCCTGCGGGCCAACCTGGAGACCCTGGAACGTTCCGCCCACCGCTATGAGCCNTCCTACGTCAACGGCGGCCTGGACGCCACGGTCTATGGGGACTATCAGGAGGAGGGGAGCCTGGACTTCCGNTTTCAGAACAGCACGGANCACCCCATCAAGCTGGAAGCCTATATGGATGAGAGAAATTACCTCTATGTGAACATCTACGGCACAGATACCACCGGCATCCACGGTGAGCCCTACTCTACCAACCGGGTAGTGATCCAGGCCTACCAGACCGTCTATGAGCCCAGCGACGCCATCCCCCAGGGCACCACCCAGAAGGATCCTGAGCGTACCGGCTACCATGCCGTGAGCTGGGACACCTACCAAAAGCTGGTGGACGCCGAGGGCAACACCATCTCTGAGACCAAACTCTATACCACAAAATACAAGCTGCGCAACGCGGTGGTGCTCTATAACCCTGCCGATATGGCCCTCTGGGGCATCGACCCCTATACGGGCCTTCAGACCCTGGAGCCTGTGGTTCCCTCTGCGGAGCCGGAGGGCGGACAGCNCGGCGGAACGCTGCCGCCGGCGGAGACGGGGACGGTTCCCTCTGCCGGAGAGACGGAAACGCCGCAGCCCCCGGCGGAGACTGCTCCCGTCCTTCCCGTGCCGACCCCCATTCCCGATCCCGGCGAGGCCATTCTGCCTCCGGGCGTCTGAGAGATAGAAAAGGAGCGTTCCTGCCATGTTTCAGGGCTTTTCACCAGAGACCGTCGATTTTATGTGGGGCGTCCGCTTCAACAATGAGCGCGGCTGGTTCGAGGCACATAAAAGCGAGTATAAGACTTATTTAGAGTATCCCATGAAGGAGCTTTGCCGGGAGCTCCACAAGGGCATGGATGAAAAATACGGGGCGCTGGGCCTGGTGAGCCGGGTGTGNCGTATCTACCGNGACGCCCGCCGCCTCCATGGCCGGGGGCCCTATAAGGATCACCTGTGGCTGACTATCTCTCAGCCNNCNGAGCGGTGGAGCTGTCTGCCCACCTTCTGGTTTGAGATCGCTCCGGATAACTACAGCTTCGGCCTGGGCTACTGGATGGCGAAGGCCTCCACCATGGCCAAGCTGCGCGCCCNGATGGACAACGACCCNGAGACCNTGGAGAAGCTGGTGCGGAAGCTGGAGAAGCAGGACACCTTCCAGCTCCAGGGTGAGCCGTTCAAAAAACAAAAAGAGGCCCCNAGCGAGCTGCTCTCACCCTGGTACAACATGAAGGGGGGCTTTTCCATGAGCAGTGAGCGCCCCCACGACGAGCTGCTCTTCTCCCCGGAATTGAAGCCTCACATTCTGGAGCGGTGGGCGCTGCTGGTACCTCTGTTTCGCTACCTGTCCACCCTGGACGGCGATCCTGACCCGAGATAAGAACGCCAAGACCCGCGCCGAAGGATAAGCTTCATAAAGAAATAAAGGGCAAGACAGACCGTAATGGTTTGTCTTGCCCTTTTTATTAAGAGGTTTTAACAGAGTATCTCATTCGGACGGTCATTCACGTGCTTTCAATCTGTGCAATCCGGTAGATTGCGTTCTCCCCATTGTTTCATATAGCGGATCACATCAATAAAGCTCATTCCCAGTTCAGACAGNGTGTATTCCACCNTTGGCGGAATCTCCTTATNGTCATGCCGGATCAAAAATCCATCGGCTTCTAATTCCCGAAGCTGTTTTGTCAGGGAGGACTCCGTGATCTCGCCGAGCTGGCGGCGCAAAGCGCCAAACCTGTGAATGTCGTGAAAGGCAATATAGTAGAGGATTTCGAGTTTCCACTTTCCGCCCAACATTTTTTGAAGCGTTGACATGGTTTTGCAGCGTTGGATCGCTGTTTCTGTTTTTCTCATTTCCACGACCTCCTGTCAATACATTGTATCGCTGTAACATCAAAATAGCAAGGTACTACAAAAAAGTACCGTACTTTTATTTTCTTTGTACTATGATATAATGACGGAAAAACAAGGAGGTTCTGCTATGCACTACACGGGAACAATATGGCGGCCGCCTTACGAGGCTTCCTCGCTGCTGCTTGAAGTCACGGCTGGCTGCACCCACCACAAATGTAAATTCTGTACGCTCTATCATGACCTGCCGTTCAAATTCAGAATGTCCCCCCTTGCGGATATCGAGAGCGACCTGCAGGAGGCCCAGCTCTGGAGTAACGACCCTATCTCCATGCTGACGGCCCGCTTGCAGGGGATACCCAGGCCGGAACGTATCCAGCGGGCTTTTTTGACCGGGGCAAACCCCTTTGTATTGAAGTGTGAACGGCTTATGGCTATTGCTGACCTGATCCGGCAGTACATTCCCTCCATTAAAACGATTGGATGCTTTTCACGAATTACAGATGTTGCGTTAAAGTCGGACGAGGAATTGGCATCACTCCATCAAGCTGGATATGACGGCCTGACCATCGGAATAGAAACTGGCGATGATGAAGCCCTGCGATTTATGAATAAAGGCTATGTCGCCGCTGATATTGTAAAGCAATGCCGGCGGTTAGACAAGGTCGGTATTCATTACAGCTTCTTCTACCTGGTGAGTATTTCCGGCGCCGGCCGGGGCGAAATTGGCGCAAAAGCGACTGCTGCCGTCTGCAATCAACTCCACCCAACGCTCATTGGCGTCAATATGTTGACCATCTGCCCGGATTCGGAGCTTTATCAGGAAATCCAACGTGGCAACTGGCAAGAGGAAAGTGAGATTGAAAAGTATAAGGAAATTCGCACTCTCCTTGAAAACTTGGAGATACCTACCCAATTTGCCGCTTTAGGCGCATCCAATGCGTTTCAGTTTCAAGGAACTCTGCCGGAGGATAAAGACGTTCTTGCCGCGGCGCTTGACAAAATCATTAAAAATGTACGGGAGGATGACTTGCGTGAATATCGCAAGAAGCTCCCCCACTTATAAAAATAGCGGGCCCTGCACAGGTGGATCCTTATAATGATGCGGGCTTTTTATTGCGAAACCTTCCAGTAAAAAATCCTTCCCAATGGACATACTGACCGCAGGAATGAACAGAAAGGCGGCGTTGGTGTGAAAGGGAAGGAAAAAGTTGTTGCCCTGGCTTTGGCGTTGGCACTGACGCTGGCGGGGGCGCGGTGGAGAGCGCCGGCGGCGGTGACGGCGGAAGGCCCGGCGGAGATCGGGACGCAGGGCCCTCTCATTGCGCTCACCTTTGACGACGGCCCCCACCGCTCCACCACCACCCAGCTTTTGGAGGGCCTGGCCCAGCGGGGGGTCGCCGCCACCTTTTTTCTCATTGGCGAGCAGGTGGAGGGCAACGAGGATCTGGTGGCCAGAATGGAGGCGGAGGGACACCAGGTGGGGATCCACACCTGGGATCACGTCTCCCTTGCCGGGCTCAATGCCAGAGATTTTTACAGTCAGGTGGAGCGGACGGGCTCTCTGCTGACCCAGACCCTGGGGCACGGGGGCTTTTTCCTCCGCCCGCCCTATGGACTGGTGGACAACGGGGTGAAAAAGCGCTCCGGCGCGCCGATCATATTATGGTCGGTAGACCCCACCGACTGGGACGACAAAAATACCCAGCGGGTGGTGAGCGAGGTGGTCTCCCAGGCCCGGGACGGGGACATCATTCTCCTGCATGACATCTATCCCACTTCGGTGGAGGCGGCGCTTCAGATCGTGGACGCCCTCCACGCCAAGGGGTTTCTCTTTGTCACGGTGGAGGAGCTGGCCCTCCAGCATCACGTGGCGCTGGAGCCGGGAGAGGTCTACTGCAACTTCTGGCCGTAATTACAAAATAATAACAGTTGTGTCAAGAACATTGACGATGCCGCCCGAAACGTGTAAAATAGGAAAAGAAAAATCCGAAACGGAGGGAACGGCATGGCACGGCGCGGCACGAAGAACGACCTTGTCAAATGTGAATATTGCGGAGAGATGTACTCCGTCACCTATAAGCACTGCCCCTTCTGCAATGAGGACGGCACAGGCCGTTGGAACGCGCCGGAGGAGCNGGAGGATTATTACAGCGAGAGAGACGCCCGTTCCGGCGGGGGCAAGCGCCTGGCCGGCGGCAGCCGGCGGCGGGGCAACGGCCCCAGCGCAGGTTCCATTATCGGCGGCATCCTCTCTCTGATCCTGATCATCGCCGCCGTTTGTATCGTGGTCTCCCTGGTGAGATCCTTCCTGGGAGGAAAGGATCCCAAGCCCAAGGAGAGCGCCGTGCCGGATCCTTCGGCGGCGGTGAGTACGATCCCCTCCACCGCACCCACGCAGCCGGCCCTTCCCAGCGCGGATCCGGCGGTGCCCAGTCCCGGCCAGGCCNTGGAGCCCTCCGCGCCTCCGGTTCCCACGGTGACCACCCCCGCGGTGGATCTGGTGACGCCTACCGGCTTTACATTGAGCAAGTCCGACTTTACCTTCGACCATGTGGGCGAGATCTATAAGATCAAGGTGACTTACACGCCTGCCGACGCCCATGGGGACATTTCCTGGAGATCCAGCAACCCCAACGTGGCCTCCGTGTCCTGGGATGGCACGGTGACGGCGGTGTCTCCCGGCACGGTCACCGTCACCGCCACCGTGGCCGGGGTGGGGGAGAAGAGCTGTATCGTTCGCTGCAGCTTTTCCAGCACGTCCGCACCGGCCTCCTCTGAGCAGTCCGGGGCGGAGGGCACCCAGACGCCGGATACATCCTCCGCGGCCAAGCTCAGCCGGAGCGANTNTACATTGAGCTCTGTGGGCGACAGCTGGCGGCTGGTGGTCTCCGGCACCAGCTCCGCTGTGACCTGGGCCTCCAGCAACAGCGAGGTGGCCACAGTTGGGGCGGACGGCACCGTCACCGCCGTGAGCAAGGGTACCTGCAATGTCACCGCCACAGTGGACGGGGTCACCCTCAAGTGCATCGTGCGCTGCAACTGGTGATCGAAAGAAAGAAAGGGACGGCCCTCGGGCCGTCCCTTTTTTGCGCCTTTTCGGCAGAAGGACTTCGGACAAAGTGACGAGGAGGGCGACATAAAAGCGGAAGTTATCTGTATATGTTGCTCAAAAAATGGATTTTTCACAAATAACCGCAGTTTTGTCCAGTGGATATTAAAACCGGCGTTTTGTAAAATATAATCATACCGAGCGCCAGAACTGTCTCTTGTTTTGGCAGGATAAACAAACAATCAACCTAAGGAGGAGTACATCGTATGAAAAAGCGTATTCTCGCGCTGACCCTGTCCCTGGCCATGACGGCCGGTCTGCTCGCCGGCTGCGGCGGCGACAACAATCCCCCGGCGGAGAGTAAGGCGGCCGATCCCGCCCCGGCTCAGTCCCAGGCGGCCGATCCCGCTCCCGCTACCCCCGACACCTCCAACATGAGCGAGGTGCAGAAGATCATTGCCGAGGCCGAGACCATGAGTTGGGAAGACCTGGCCAAAAAGGCCATCGAGGAGTCCAACGGCAAGACCTTCTTCGGCGTGGGCAACTCCAGCCGCGGCAAGTCTGCCCTGCCCCTGTTCATCGAGGCTCTGCAGGCCATCGACTCGGGCTACAACATGGAGTTCGAGTGGCAGCAGCCCAAGAACAACAAGATCTTNNACCAGCTCACCGCCGACTCCCTGAAGCCTGAGGGCACCTTCGCCATGACCCTCATCCAGGACGGCAACCAGATCGAGAGCAAGATGGTGCAGACCGGCATCCTGGATACCTTTATCCCCAAGGAGTGGGCCGAGGCCAACGGCACCACCGCCGACGCCTATGACGGCTTCCTGCCCCTGCAGACCCTGAACAAGGTCTTTATGTACAACAACACCGGCTCCAAGACCTACGACAACTGCTGGGACTTCGTGGCCGAGGGCGAGCACGGCCTGTACATGGATATCGACTCCGAGATCGTGGGCAAGAACTTCCTGTACATGCTTACCGAGGATACTTACGCCGGCTGGCTCAAGGAGGCCTTTGACGCNCTGAGCGCTGAGGAGCANGCCTACTTCCAGNCCGTCATCAATGAGATGAAGTCCGAGGCCGAGGATCTGGGCCTGGGCGCCAACGGCGCTTATGCTCTGGCCTGGATCAAGCTGTGGGTGGAGTCCTACAACGCCCAGACCGACGACGGCCCCATCTGCAACACCCTGGTGGACAAATCCGCCACCGATCAGTTCGGCCTGCTGGTGTACTCCAAGCTGCGCTCCGTGGAGGAGTCCAGCTCCGTATCCGTCAACAACATCAACGTGGCGGCCTATGACGACGGCTATACCGGCATCGGCGGCTACNGCTACTGCCACTACCTGTTCGTCACCGACAACAGCCCCCTGCCCTGGACTGCCTGCGCCTTCATCCGCTACATGACCTGCGATGTGGACGGCTTCTCCGCCTGGGGCAAGGACATGGGCGGCTACTCCTCCAACCCCACCGTGGCCGAGGGCACCGAGGCCAAGTACGGCCACTCCAAGGGCGGCATGGCTGAGGACGGCACCACCGTTCAGTTCGAGGCCAAGAACGACCGTGGCTACGACTGGTGGACCGGCGAGGGCAAGCTGGTTCTGGAGGATCCCGAGTACTGCGCCGACGTGGCCTTTACCGTGGGCTCCTGGATCGAGATGCTGACCAAGTATTCCGCGGGCTGATTTAAGCATAGCCTATCTGCCCCGGCACGATTTCGTGCCGGGGCAGTAGCTAAAAGGGGAATTTTCATGATCAAAAATGTAATTTTTGACGTGGGCGGCGTGCTCATGGACTTTGACACTGGAGCCCTGTGCCGGGCACTGACCGAGAACGAGGCGGACGCCCAGCTCCTCGATGCGGAGACCTTTGGTCACCCGGACTGGATCTCTTTGGATCGGGGCGTACCTGAGGCGGCGGTACTGGCTGGGTTTCAGTCGCACCTGCCCCAGCGCCTGCATGCCGCCGCCGCCGAGCTGCTCAAGCGTTGGGATGAGTGGCTGACGCCGGAGANGGATATCAACGCTCTGGCTTTGGAGCTGGATGCCATGGGGATCCAGGTGTATATCCTCTCCAACACCTCTCCGGAGTTTTACCGCTTCAGCAAACGGATCCCGGCCTGGCCGGTGGTGAAGGGCTGCATCCTCTCCTTTGAGGAGAAGCTCCTGAAGCCTGATCCGGAGATCTACCGCCGCCTGTTGTCCAGGTTCGGACTGGCTCCGGGGGAAAGCTTCTTTGTGGATGACAACCATTTGAATATCGAGGCTGCCAAGTGGTGCGGCCTGAAAGGGGAGCTCTACCGGCACGATATCGTGCGCCTGCGGGCGAGCCTGCGGGCCGAAGGGGTAGAGGTAAAACCCTGAAACATAGCAAAGAACTGCTTTTAATAACAGAAGGGAGATCATATGGTTATGACTGGGTTTAAACGTATTTTATCCGGTTCCCTGGCGCTGAGCCTGTGCCTGTCTCTGGCCGGCTGCGGCGGCAACAACAATCCCCCGGCGGAGAGTAAGGCGGCCGATCCCGCCCCGGCTCAGTCC
>CAJMXB010000057.1 GCA_905219705.1 Oscillospiraceae bacterium
CCACTCAGGCGGCGGTAGAGCCGCCCACCACCGCCGCACCCAGGCCGGTGCAGACCGCCCCGCCCATTCCGGAGGCCACGTCCGCCCCTGCGGCGCAGCCGCCTGCCACCGCCACCGCCAGCGTCTTCACCTGGCCGGTGAAGGGAGAGGTGCTGCGGGGCTACAGCATCGACACCCTGGTCTATGACAAGACCATGGGGGACTGGCGGGCCCACGTCGGACTGGACATTGCCGCCCCTGTGGGCACTCAGGTCATGGCCCCCGCCGGGGGCACGGTCAGCGATATCTACACCGACGACATGATGGGCACTGTGGTGGAGATCCTCCACGCCGACAACGTCATCAGCGTCTGCGCCAACCTGGGGGAGATCCCCACGGTGGAGATCGGCGACACGGTGCGNACCGGCGACATCATCGGCGCGGTGGGTACCTCCGCCATCGCCGAGAGCAGTGAGGAGGCCCATCTGCACCTGTCTATGACCAAGAGCGGCATCAGNNTCGANCCGCTGAACTACNTGCCCTGAAACTGAAGGGTTCCGCAATAGCCACACATCCTTTGGAAAAATGAAATAAGCGCGCCGGCAGAACAGCCGCGTTCACNGCAGAGAGGGGCCTTGCGGCCCCTCTCTGCTTGCGCTTCACCGGCACGGCTCATCTAAAATAACACANAAGTGTTCANATGTCAACAAATTTGTTCGTTCGGAGAAGACTTACCATTTACACTATATAAGTGAGGTGATCCTATGAGCACAGAGCAGTTAGATCCCGCCGCCGTAGGCCGGGCCCTCGCCAGGGTGCGGCTGTCCAAAGGCATTACCCAAGAGGTGCTCAGCGGCCTGGCCGTTATCGGGCGCAGCCATCTGAGCGCCATCGAGCGGGGGGAGCGAAAGCCAACGCTTGAGACCATTTACCGCATATCCAATGCCTTGGATATCCCCATGTCCAAGCTTGTGGAGGCCATTGAGGAGGAGCTGGCGGAGAGATAAGCCCTCCACACCCCCTTTTCTTTATTGACACCTTGTGCTATAATACCTCCGACTGGTTCCCCACCCAGTCCAACCGGTACAGAGAAAGCCGTTCGGAGGTCATGCGCCTTGCCTCCGGGGAAAGGTACCTGTACCGCTGTGCGCGGCGCGCGTACTCTAAACAAAAAATGGAGGTATTTTATCATGCGCAAATTTTCCACCCGCGATCTGACCCNGNCGGCCATGGTGGCCGCCCTCTACGCCGTGATGGGCTATTTCGGCAACATCTTCGGCCTCACCTTCGGCCCGATCCAGTTCCGCTTTGCCGAGGCACTCACCGTTCTTCCGTTCCTGTTTCCCGGCNCGGTNCCGGGCCTCTTTGTGGGCTGTGTCATCGTCAACCTGCTCTCCCCCTATGGCCCGCTGGACATCGTGGTGGGCTCGGCGGCCACCCTCATGGCCGCGGTCTGGACGAGCAGGCTGAAAAGCNAGNGGTTGGCCCCTCTGCCCCCTGTGATCTGCAACACGGTGCTGGTGGGCTTCACCATCGGCTGGGCGGAGGCNGGCGGCTTTACCGCAAAGCTTCCCGTGGCCTGGCTGGTCAACGGCCTGAGCGTAGGGGCGGGGGAGCTGGGCGTTTGCTATGTGCTGGGCCTGCTCCTGCTGGAGGTCATGCCCAGGATCGGCTATTTCCGCACGATGATCCCGGAGAAGCGGCTGTCTGTGCTGTAAAACCTGTTTTACAAAGGAGGATGCCCCATGAAAGTCCGCAAAGCAGTCATTCCCGCCGCCGGCCTCGGCACCCGGATGCTGCCCGCCACCAAGACCGTCCCCAAGGAGATGCTTCCCATGGTGGACAAGCCAGTGCTGCAGTACATCATTGAGGAGGCGGTCTCCGCCGGCATTGAGGACATCCTCATCGTCACCAACCGGGCCAAGTCCGCCATGGACGACTACTTCGACTACTACCCCGAGCTGGAGCACCGGCTGGAGGCGGCGGGGAAGGAGAAGGAGCTGGAGGCGGTGAAGCAGGCCGCGGATCTGGCCAACATCTTCTACGTCCGGCAGAAGGAGACCAAGGGCCTGGGCCACNCCATCTGGCGCTCCAAGCGTTTCGTGGGGGAGGAGCCCTTCGCTGTGCTGCTGGGGGATGACAT
The DNA here is from genome assembly GCA_905219705.1 of Oscillospiraceae bacterium. Taxonomy (GTDB): domain Bacteria; phylum Bacillota; class Clostridia; order Oscillospirales; family Oscillospiraceae; genus Vermiculatibacterium; species Vermiculatibacterium agrestimuris. The sequence continues at coordinate 2,123 of CAJMXB010000057.1, forward strand.
CATGCGCGCGAAAAAGCCGGTCATCGGCCAGCTCATCGCCGCAGCCGAGCAGTATAACGCCAGCGTCATCGGCGTGCAGCAGGTGTCCGACGAGGTGGTGTCCAAATACGGCGTGATCAAGGCGGAGCCTTTGGCTGAGCGGGTCTTTACCGTTCGGGACATGCAGGAAAAGCCCACCCTGGCCGAGAAGTTTTCCAATTACGCCGTCCTGGGCCGCTATGTGCTCGGCCCCGACATCTTCGACATCCTGGAGAATCAGACCCCCGGCTACGGTGGGGAGATCCAGCTCANTGANGNCCTGNAAAAGCTCTGCCCGCAAAACAGGCTCCTGGCGGTGGACTTTGAGGGGCGGCGCTACGATACCGGCAATCTGAAGGGCTTTTTGGAGGCCACCATCGATTTTGCTCTGGATCACCCGGAGACCGGGGCGTGGCNCAGGGAGTTCCTCAAGGAGAAGGCCGCAATATTATAAGGAAGCTGAAGAGAGGCGCTTCGTGGGGAGGCGCCTCTCTTTTTTGATCCTATCCGCATTTCTTCGGATTTTCCTTGACATTTTCCCAAATTCCGTTATAATAATGAAGCCTGTCTAAAGCGATATGCTTATTCAGAGCTCCTTGCTCCCGGCGGAGACCGGGGNCCACAAGACCATAAGGAGGTGCAAGAAAAATGGCAAAACTGAACGCGAATTACGAGGCGGTGTATATCATCGACCCCCGTAAGAACGAGGAGGACACCGCCGCTCTGGTGGAGAAGTTCAAGGCCCTGGCCGAGAGCAACGCCACCCAGGTGGAGGTGGACGAGTGGGGCAAGCGCCACCTGGCCTATCCCATCCAGGATCAGAACGAGGGCTACTACGTGCGCATGACCTTTACCGCCGAGCCCGCCTTCCCCGCCGAGCTGGATCGTATCTTCCGCATTACCGACGGCGTCATTCGTTCCATCATCGTCTGTCTGGACGAGTAAGGAGGAAGGGACATGCTCAATCGCATCGTCCTCATGGGACGACTGGTGGCCGATCCTGAGCTGCGCACCACCCCTGCCGGGGTCACCGTGGCCACCTTCCGCGTCGCCTGCGACCGGGACTTCAAGAACAAGCAGACCGGCGAGCGGGAGACTGACTTTATCAACATCGTGGTCTGGCGTCAGACCGCGGAATTCGTCAGCCGTTACTTTACCAAGGGCCGCATGGCCGTGGTGGAGGGCCGGCTCCAGATCCGCAACTACACCGACCGGGACGGCAACAAGCGCACTGCCGCGGAGGTGGTGGCCGACAGCGTCTACTTCGGGGATTCCCGGAGAGATGGCGAGGGCGGCGGCTTCTCTCCCGCTTACGGCGCGCCCGCCGNCGGCTTTGGNGCCCCCGCCGCATCTGCGGGGAGCTATGAGGCTCCCAGCGGAGGCGACCAGTTCGCTGAGCTGGCCGATCCGGACGGCGATCTGCCGTTCTGAAAACGGCGTCTATTTTAACTTAAAGGAGGTTATCCGTTATGCCTATGGAAAATAGAGAGCAGCGTCCCCGCGGCCGCAAGCGCCGCAAGGTGTGCANCTTCTGCGTGGACAAGGTGGAGCACATCGACTACAANGACGNCGCCAAGCTTAAGCGGTTCCTGTCCGAGCGCAGCAAGATCCTGCCCCGCCGTACCACCGGTACCTGCGCCATGCATCAGCGTCAGCTGACCGTGGCCGTGAAGCGGGCCCGCCAGATCGCTCTGCTGCCCTACGTGACCGACTGAGGTATCTTCTCAAAAAGAAGGATGCCGCCGGCAAATGCCGGCGGCATCCTTTTTGTTTTTATTACGCGCTCTGCCCCACCGCAAAAGAGCGGTTACCGGTCGGAGGGCACCACCTTGCCCAGTTTACTGCGGAAGGGNGCGGGCAGATATTCGTCGGAATCCTCCGGCCCGGTCATGGCCCGCATGCGTGCCCGCACCTGGAAGATGCAGTCCTCCCGCTGGGCCCGGCCCATGACCACATCCTCAGCGAAGGCGTGACAGGAGGGGGCGCCGCAGGAGCCGCACAGCAGACCGGGCAGCTGCCGCTCCAGGTCGTGAATGGCGGACATCTTCTCCATGGCGACGGTGCGGTCGGGATCCAGAAGATAGACCGGGGCGAACTCCAGTTCCTTGTCCGCCTGGACAATGGCNGGGTCTCCCACCTGGTCGTCGTAACTGCAGGCCANATCGGGCAGGCTCCGGATCAGGTGCCGCAGCCGCATGGTGGCCACAAAGGGATCCTCCACGGTGAGGCAGCCGCCCACACATCCCTGGGTGCAGGCGCACAGCTCCACGAAGTCCACATCGGGCACCCGGTCGTCCTCGATGGCCGCCAGGATGCGAATGACGCTGTCCATGCCGTCCACGGCCAGGAACCGCTCCGAGCTTCCCCGGGCGCTGGCCTCGCCGCCGCAGAAGGCCCACCGCACCCCGGCCTTTCCGGCGGAGGAGGGGGTGTGGGGCGCGTCCAGCTTCTGCATGGGGGAGAGCAGGCGTAAGTACAGGTCGCGAATGGAGAAGGCGCCGTCCAACACCGGCTGCTGCAGGTCGTCGGGGGAATGGGCGGCGGTGACCTGGGCCGAGCAGGGCACGATGGCGAAGACGCCGATCTGCTCCGGCAGAAGTCCCGTCTCCTCCACCGCTTTCTTTCGGGCCAGAATGGCGGCCAGCTCCATGGGGGTGATGGTGGAGGTGATGTGCTCCAAAAGCTGGGGGAAACGGATGCGGATGAGCCGCAGGGCCGCCGGACAGGCCGAGGAGATCACCGGCAGCTTCTTTTCCNCGGCGTCGCCGGGNTGCTTTCTGGCGTAGTCGGACNGGAGCTCCGCGCCCTTGGCAGTCTCATACACTGCGTGGAAGCCCAGCTCCAGAAGTCCGTCCAGCACCCNCCCCACCTCGTCCAGATGCTGGAACTGGCCGTAGAGGGCCGGGTCGGGCAGAGCCACGGTATATTGGAACTCCTCCAGGCAGGAGAAGGGGTCGCTGCGGGCCTTGATGGCCTTGTGGGGGCAGCATCGGATGCACTCGCCACAGTCCACGCACCGCTCGGTGAGGATGGTGGCCTTGCCCCGGCGGACGCGGATGNCNTNGGTGGGGCANTTTTTCATGCAGGTGGTACAGCCCNNGCAGCGGGCGTACTCAATANAAACGGAATGCTGCACGNNAGTTCACCTCAAATTTTGATCTTGATGGTGACGCTAGTGCCCTTGCCTACCTCTGTCTCAATGTCCATCTCGTCGGAATAGCGCTTCATGTTGGGAAGTCCCATGCCCGCGCCGAAGCCCAGATCCCGGGCCATGTCTCCGGCGGTGGAGTATCCCTCCTGCATGGCCCTGTCGATATCGGGAATGCCGGGGCCCTGGTCGATCATGCGGATGACGATCTCGTCCATCCCCACGTCCACCTCCGCCTGGCCGCCGTCGGCGTGGATGACCATGTTGATCTCACCCTCATACATGCAGATGGAGGCGCGGCGGATCACGTCGGGGGGCAGTCCCAGCTTCTTCAGGGTGAGCTTCATTTTGCTGGAGGCCTCGCCGGCCTCGATGAGGTCGCCGCCCTCCACGGGATATACCAGTTTGACTGCTTCCATGCTCAAACATCTCCTCTCAATCCGGNGGCNTACAGCTTGCCGCAGGCGTCATACATCCGAATGGAGGCGCGCATGATCACCATGTCCCGTTCCCTGGCCAGCGCCAGCACGTTCTCGTCGGGCTGCTTGCCCCGGACAAAGGCCACGCACTTCATATCCATCATGTCCGCCGTGCGGATCACCTGGGGGTTTACAAGACCGGTGAGCAGCAGAGCCTGGTTCTTCACATAGGCCAGCACGTCGCTCATAAAATCGCTGCCGCAGGCGGAGAAGNCCTCCCTGTCCAGCTCATCCTCCCCGTAAAGCACCTCAGCATCGAGAATGTCGCGCACCTCAGAAAGCTTCATGGTATTTCCTCCCAAAAACTAAACTTACGATTCTGCTTTTTTATTGTAGCACGCCGTGGGCCGCTTGTAAAGCTAATTGTTCCATTTTTCACAAAGTTTTTTGCCCCGGCGCCTCTCCTTTCGCCATCCCTTACCTTGACGAAAGAGCACAAGACAACTATAATGAACTTTAATTAACCCAAAAGCAGCTTTTTGAGAGAAATAAGGAGGTCATTTACAATGGGAGATCGTGTCTACAACTTTTCCGCGGGGCCCTCGATGCTGCCGCTTACGGCCCTGGAGCGGGCGGGAGCCGAGATCACCAACTATCAGGGTTCCGGCATGTCTGTGATGGAGATGAGTCACCGCTCTAAGATGTTCCAGAAGATCTTTGACGACACACAGGCCAAATTCCGCGCCCTGATGAAGGTGCCGGAGGGCTATAAGATCCTCTTCCTCCAGGGCGGCGCCTCCAGTCAGTTCTCCATGGTGCCGCTGAATCTCATCGGGGCCACGGGAAAGGCGGACTACGCCGTCACCGGCAACTTCGCCAACGTGGCCTATAAGGAGGCCAAGAAATACGGCGAGATATCTCTGGCGGCCACCAGCGAGGAGAAAAATCACACCTTTATCCCCGCCCAGTCTCAGTTGAAGCTGGATCCCCAGGCGTCCTACTTCTACTACTGCGCCAACAATACCATCTACGGCACCGAGTGGCAGTATGTGCCCGAGACTGGGGATGTGCCTCTGGTGTGCGACATGTCCTCTGATATCCTCTCCCGTCCCGTGGATGTGAGCAAGTACGGGATCATCTTTGCCGGCGCCCAGAAGAATATGGCTCCCGCGGGTCTCACGGTGGTCATCATCAAAGAGTCCCTGGCCGGCCATGAGTTGCCCTTCACCCCTCTGATGATGAACTATAAGACCATGATCGACAAGGACTCCATGTACAATACGCCCCCCTGCTNGTGCAACTATATGCTGGGCCTGGTGCTGGACTGGCTGGAAGAGCAGGGCGGCGTGGAANGCATGGAGAAGATCAAGCACGGGAAGGCCAAGCTCCTCTATGACGTGCTGGACAGCTCCCGGCTCTTCACCTGCGCCGCCGAGGAGGGCAGCCGCTCCGACATGAACGTGACCTTCCGCTCGGTGAGCGAGGAGCTGGACGCCAAGTTCGTGGCCGAGGCCACCGCGGCGGGCTTCGTCAACCTGAAGGGTCACCGCAACGTGGGCGGTATGCGGGCTTCCATCTACAACGCCATGCCCGNGGAGGGCGTGGAGAAGCTGGCCGATTTCATCAGAGCCTTTGATAAGGCNAACGGTTAAGGAGGGGCCGCCATGTTTCGCATTAAAACCTTGAATAAGATCTCCCCCGCCGGGCTCAGCCAGTTGGACAAAGCACGCTATGCCGTCTCTGACAGCGAGGAGAACGAGGATGGCGTTCTTGTCCGTTCGGCGGACATGCAGGACTACGTCTTCCCGGAAACCCTTCGGGCCATTGCCCGGGCCGGCGCGGGCACCAACAACATCCCCGTGGACCGCTGCTCCCAGGCGGGCATCGTGGTCTTCAACACCCNCGGGGCCAACGCCAACGCCGTCAAGGAGCTGGCTGTGTGCGCCCTGCTGCTGGCCTCCCGCCGGGTGGTGGACGGCTCCCGCTGGATCCACGACCAAGTCCTCTCCGGCGTGAATGTGGAGGANGTGGTGGAGAAGGGGAAGAGCCAGTTCGTAGGCCCCGAGCTGCAGGGCAAGACCCTGGGCGTCATGGGCCTGGGGGCCATCGGCGTCCAGGTGGCCAACATCGCCACCAAGCTGGGTATGACGGTCTATGGCTACGACCCCTACCTGTCCGTGAACGCCGCCCTCAACCTGTCCCGGATGGTCCACGTCACGGCTGAGACAGAGACCATCTATAAAAACTGCGACTATATCACCATCCACGTCCCCCAGAACAAGGAGACCCGCGGGATGATCAACGAGGACGCCATCCACATGATGAAGGGCGGCGTGCGCATCGTTAACCTGGCCCGGGNCGTCCTGGTCAACGAGGACGATCTCATTGAGGCGCTGGGCTCCGGCAAGGTGGCCGCCTATGTCACCGACTTCCCCACCAATAAGCTGGCGGGGGCACGGAACGTGACCCTCATCCCCCACCTGGGGGCCTCCANCCCGGAGAGTGAGGAGAACTGCGCGGTCATGGCCGCCCAGGAGCTGCGGGATTACCTGGAAAACGGCGACATCCGCAACAGCGTCAATCTGCCCACTCTGGTGCAGCCCTGGTCGGGCATCGCCCGGCTGTGCGTCATCCACGCCAACAGCCCCGGTATGCTGGCCAGGATCACCGCCGTCCTNTCCGCTGNGGGGGTCAACGTGGAGAACCTGACCAACAAGTCCAAGGGGGAGTACGCCTACACCGTGGTGGATATCGGCAGCCGCATTGGGGAGAAAGAGGTGGAGGGCATCCGCGCCATCGACGNCGTTCTCCGGGTGCGGTACCTGACCCACTGAGATAAGCGGGCCAGCAATCTGAGGAAAGAGGAGAAAGATATGAAAAGACGCTTTTTGCCGATGCTGCTGTCTATAGCGACGGCCCTGTCCCTGCTCCCGGCTCCGGCCCTTGGGGCGGAGCTGGAGATCACCTGGCTGGCGGAGGACGCCTTCGAGCATTCCGGAGACTTTCATGGGGGCCTGGCCGTTGTGTTTGACGGCTGGTGGAACGACCCGGAGGGAACCCGCTATGGCGTGGTGGACGCCTCCGGCAAGCTGGTGGTGACGCCTTCGGACGCCTACCAGCTGATCGAGGACTTCCACGATGGCCGCGCCATTGTGAGTACCGATAAGGGGATGGACGGGATAGCCCGGATCGGTGAAAAGTACGGTGTGATCGACGCCAACGGCAAGCTGTTGGTTCCTATGAGCTATGATAAGATCGAAGACTACGCCGAGGGGATGGCCGTGGTGAAAAAGGCCCTGTCCGGAAAGAGCCCGGCGGGCCTTACCAACGAGTGGGAGATGGGCTATCTCGACCTGGACGGCGAATTGGCCGTCCCGATGAAATACGGCGACGCCGGTGATTTTTCCGAGGGGCTGGCTCTGGTCGCCGATAAGGATTGGAACCGGGGCTTTATCGACAAAACCGGCAAAGAGGTGATCCCCCTGGGAGAATTTGACGATCTCTGGGACTTCCGGGAGGGCCTGGCCTATGCGAAAAAGGGCGAAAAGGCGGGCTATATCAACACGGACGGAGAGGTGGTCATCCCCCTGGAATACGATCAGGCGGCCCTGGAATTTTCTGATGGGATGGCCATCGTGGGCATGGGCGAGCTGCAGGAGCGGAAATTTGGCGCCATTGACAAAACGGGAACCGTGATTGTTCCCTTGGAATATGAGGCAATGCAGGATTTTCATGAGGGCATGGCCATGTTCTGGGAGAACGGCAAGGTGGGGTTTGTGAATAAGAACGGCCAGGTGGCGATCCCTGCCGTGTATGACGACGCCGAACTCTTTGACGGCGGTCTGTGCGTGGTGACAAAGGACGGTCAACGGGGCGTGGCGGATCGCTCAGGCCGTCTGGTGGTTCCCCTGGNCGCCTATGAATATGTCAAGCTGGCGCAGGGCATGGTCATAGCCTCCGATATAGAGACGATGAAGGGCGAGGAGCACTANGGAATGTATATCTCCCATGTGTCCCTGCTGGACGCCGACGGCCAGGTGGTGATCCCCGCCGACCGGTACGACGCCATTTACTCCGTGGGAGAGGGCCTGTTCCAGGNGGAGGNCGGGAACATCGGNACGCCNGAGTACCAGNCCGGCCTCATCGACAGGGCGGGGAATGTGGTGATCCCGCTGGGCGAGCTTGAAGGGATCTCCGACTTTTCCGAGGGCCTCGCCTGGGTCGTGGGGGATGGCAAATATGGGATCCTGAAAAATCCCCTGCCGCCGGAGGAGCGTCAGGCCCCCGATTTGGGAGAGCTTCCGGCGCCCTATGTGGAACCGGCCCAGCCGGNTCCCGCANANACCATCCCNNCGGCGGGCCTGGCCTACGCCTCCACCCAGTTCGTGCTGGTGGATGGCCAGAACGTGGAGTTCCAGTGCTACGCCCTGAAGGACGCGAGCGGCAATGACACCAACTACATCAAGCTCCGGGATGTGGCTTCTGTGCTCAACGGCACCGGCGTTCAGTTTGACGTGGGCTGGAATGGCGCGGTGAACATCGAGACCGGCAAGGCATACGCCCCCAACGGCTCCGAGATGTCCACCCCCTTCANCGGCGACCGGGCCTACGAGGCTGCGTCCGCCCCCACCAACATCGACGGGCAGCGGGCCGCGCTGGGCGCCATCGTTTTGAAGGACGACCAGGGCGGGGCCTTCACCTATTACAAGCTCCGCGACCTGGGGACGGCCCTGGGCTTCGCCGTGGACTGGTCGGCGGAAAAGGGCATCTTCATCGAGACAAAATAAGTCCGTCGGAGCTCCGGCGGACAAAAAGCCCCCGGCGGGAAAATTTCCCGCCGGGGGCTTTTTTGCCGTTTCCTATTGACAAGGGGGAACAATGCGATTATACTGTATATGTTCGATAGATACAGTATCTACAAAAAGCAGATGGGAGTGACCACATGGATATCATCATCCGAAATACGGGGGAGACCCCCATCTACGACCAGATCACCCGGCAGGTCAAGACGTTGATCCTCACCGGGGTCCTGGGGGAGGGGGAGGCGCTGCCCTCCATGCGGGCTCTGGCCAGAGATCTGCGCATTAGCGTCATCACCACCAAGCGGGCCTATGAGGAGCTGGAGCGGGAGGGCTTCATCACCACCGTCCCGGGCAAGGGATGCTTTGTGGCCCCCAGAAATCTGGAGCTGGTGAGGGAAAACGCCCTGCGCCAGGTGGAGGAGCATCTGCAAAGGGCGGTGGATGCCGCCAAAATGGGCGGGATCGCCCGGGATGAGGTGCGCCAGACCCTGGACATCCTATACGAGGAGGAATAAACAGACGATGAAATACGCCGTTGAAATCAAAAATCTCACCAAAACTCTGGGCACCTTCCGCTTGGATGACGTATCCCTGGCTATCCCCGGGGGCACCATTCTGGGGCTCATCGGGGAGAACGGGGCGGGCAAGTCCACCC
>CAJMXB010000058.1 GCA_905219705.1 Oscillospiraceae bacterium
CTCTAAAGATGATTTCAAATTATTTTTCATATCAGAGAAAGAACACAACACATCTTCAAATTCTTTGATTTTTGAGTGTCCCACCTCAAAATCAAGATTTTGTTCTGCCACTTTTTCTGTTGCTTCAAAAAGCGGGGAGAGCTGCACCCGCATATTTTTTGCAAACCCCGCTGTTAATATCACGCAGACCGCGATACAGTTTATCCCCATGAGGATATATAGCATAATTTCCGGTGAGGGAAAATGATTATAGAACCATTCATTTATAAACTGGGAGCCAATGTAATATTGAAGCACCACATATTCATTTTCGCGGGTAACGAATAGATACTGCTTGTTGAGGTTTTCGTTTATCTTTCCAGATGCCTTAACCCTCCCTGTGATTGCTTTTTACAACGTCCATAAAAAGCTGTTCCAAATTTTCGTTTGCGTTCAATTTTCCCTCATATCCAAGAACGCCACCCGCGATAATGCCGATATGGTCGGCTATCTGCTGCACTTCTGAAAGAATGTGACTGGACAGGATAACCGTAATACCTTTAGCCGGAAAAGAACGAATAAGCTCTCTAAGTTCTTCAATCCCAATCGGGTCAAGCCCGTTGGTTGGTTCATCAAGTATGAGCAGCTTCGGGTTGTTTNGTAATGCAACCGCAATTCCAAGACGCTGTTTCATACCAAGAGAAAACTGTCCGGCTCGTTTCTTGCCTGTTTCCGTCAGTCGGACGATTTGCAGCACTTCATCAATCCGCTTATCTGTCAGTCCTAAAATAGTAGTCCTTACTTTCAGATTTTCATAGGCGGTCAAATTTTCATAAAGCGGCGGCATTTCAATCAACGCCCCAATCTGGTTTAGGTCGCTGCGTTTCCATGAGTGACCGTCAAATTCGATATTCCCAGAGGTCGGTTTCAAAATGCCCGTAATCATTTTGAGCGTCGTAGATTTCCCGGCACCGTTCGGTCCCAATAGTCCATAGACGGAATTTCTTTCAATGTTCAGCGATATGTTGTTTACGGCTGTTTGCCCGCTGAAAGATTTGCAGAGGTTTGTTGTTTTCAAAATCATTTCCATAGTCTGTACTGTCCTTTCTTTTGATTATGGGAAAAGAATAGCTGATGTTTTTGAAGATTTCATAAAGAACGCAAAATTTTCTCGATTATATTTTATGAATTATTTTGGCTAACTGATAGAACGGTGTAGACATATCCAAGAAGAAAGATGAACAGTAAAATGTAATAGGGTGAATAACTATGGCAAAAAGACCAGTACCGAAATACGACTTCAAGGCTTTTGGGGCAGCGATAAAGGCGGCGCGCACAGGGCGCAAGGAGAGCCGCAAGAAAGTAAGCGACGAAATGTTTATCTCGCCGCGCTACCTTGCGAACATTGAGAACAAGGGGCAGCACCCAAGTTTACAGATTTTCTTTGAGCTTATGCTCCGCTACAATATATCCGTAGACCAGTTCCTTTTGGAAACGCCGCCGGAGAAGAACACGCAGCGGCGGCAGCTTGACGCGCTCCTTGACGGTATGAGCGATACAGGCATACGGATTATGACCGCAACGGCAAAAGAGATAGCGGAAGTCGAAACAGAGGGCAGATAAGATGTGTCCGTCAAAACTGAACAGAGTATAGAGAGCGTTGTAATCTTTTTTTGAGATTGCAGCGTTTTTCTTTTGCGTAAGTTTGGCAAAATCGCTTTTTCTCCGTAGTAGGGGATAAGAGCCTAAAGGATAAAAACATTCGTAGCAAGCATAGGAAGCGGGTACCCACTTCCGTATTTTCCCCTCCCGCGCTGCGGCGCGTCGGTTGAAAATTGCTTGTTGGGAAGTGTCCCAAACCCTCGGAACGGAAAGGAAAGGAGCGAATACATGAACGGACGCAAAAGAACGGTGCAAATCAAATTCAGAGTGACGGAAGCGGAACGGGATTTAATACTGGAAAAAATGAAGCTCGTACCCACCCGGAACATGGCGGCATATCTGCGGAAGATTGCCATTGACGGGTATATCATTCAGATAGACCATGCCGATATAAAGGCAATGACCGCAGAGATACAGAAAATCGGTGTCAACGTCAACCAGATAGCACGCCGCGTAAACGCGACGGGGAACGCATACCAAGAGGACATAGAGGAAATAAAGGGGGTGCTTGCGGAGATATGGCGGTTACAAAGATTAAGCCTATTAAAAGCACTCTAAGNAAAGCCCTTGACTATATCGAAAACCCGGACAAGACGGACGGAAAAATGCTTGTGTCCTCTTTCGGCTGCTCCTATGAAACGGCAGATATTGAATTTGAATCCCGTTTCAGAGATCCTCCCTTCTCCAAACTGAAAGAAAGAACGCCAGAAATCGAGTTAAGTCTTGCATCAAATGCAAATCATGTTACAAATAATCTCTCAGAGATGTTTCTGGAAAAATGTATCCGCTGCAGTGACTGCGTTGCATTGGTGCTGAATAAGACCCTACTCAGTACAGAAGAATTTGAGGATACGAGGAACCTTTTACGGCAGATGCGAATTGAGACCATCATTGACTTCGGCCGTTACGGTTTCACAGGAGTATCTATTGAAACCATGTGCCTTATCGTATACCCAAAGATGAAGCCAAGAGAAACATCAGTCTACAGCATGAAGTTCAATCGCAAATCTGTTCGGGAGCAGTCTTACTTGACAGATAAGAGATTTCCATACTTTATAATTTATCGAGATGAGGATTTCGATGTAGTAGCGGACAAGTTAATTTTTAATGTATTCTCCGTGTTCCGGGACAGGCAGATTACGAAGTCAATTACAAGTTCGGAGCGAGTAGGCCCTTCCCTATGGGTAATTAAAGCAAAAAATATTGATGATGACGGACAAGGTATTACTCATATTCCTGGCTATGATGTTTATTTACCAGAAGAAATAGCCGTTACTCTTTCTGCATATCAGTATGTGGATGATAGCAGCGTTTATCTTACACCGAACATGACCTATAATCCACGGGTTATTGAGAATCNTCCTGGAATTATCCCGGATGGATCGGTTGCGGTTCTAATTCCAAAGAAACCGTTGCGGCTCACTAAGAGGCAGAGAGCGTATTTCTCCACAGAGGAATATAGAAGGTTCTACGGCATTGCGAGAAACCTGTCAACACAGTCAATCAATGTAGATAAGACGAGTGTGTTTTTTTACGGGGTGTTAAAAGAGAATGACAAGTAATATTTTACAGAAATTTCTGGATGAGCATGATTATGACATCCGTAAAACTGGAAACGGCCGCTGGATCGACCAAAAGTGCGCCTTGGATGCAGTTTGCTTTGTGGCAGACTGCATCGTGGACTACATTCAGAACGGAGGTAAGCAGCCGTTCCAGTCGCCGGACATCTGGCATTCCAAATACGCAATAGAAAATGTACAGCACCTGTTTGGTAAACCTGATCCGACCATAAGGACAACACTTGATGAGTACAACAAATTCTTCCGTCAGCCGATGAAGATGCTTGCAGCGGCTGGGGTTTTGCGCGAGGATGGTGTGGTACGTAATACTATTCAGTTCAGCGTAGAGAACATGGATGTATTGGAGTACATTGCTCTCCGTGAGCGTAATTCTTTTGAGTTCCTCTGCCTTTATATTGAAAGGACGCTTAAGAATAGCGGCTTGTGGGATGGCTTCGAAACCTTTTTTGAATTGCAAACAAAAGCATCCTTGCAGGAACTTAAGACCATGTTTTCTGATTTTTGCATTAAATACACACCAATCAACACAGCGATAGAGGCAAACCGAATTTTTATCAAGGTGTTGAATCCTCTTGCCTGTAAATTGCACAAGAAGGGCGTGGAAAAAGGACGTCTTTCCCGGTCAATGATTACTTACGACAAAATCATGTATAACCAGACCAACTGGAGAGATGATGCCTTAGGTAAGGACAAGAATGTCGCTCGTGGTGATTTCAACCCGCAACCAAAGACAGAGCAGATGTATCAGTACCGCATTAGTAGAGCAATGAAATATCTCCGAAAGTTTAACGATGCCCATCGTGAAGGTATGTCGGAGGTTTTAGATCGTTTTTCTGTTGGGGAACTGGCCACTCATATGCATCACATTTTTCCCCAGAACGAGTTTGAAGAAATCGCTGATTACATTGAGAATCTTATTGCTTTGACCAGCGGACAGCATTTGCAGAAAGCGCATCCGAACGGAAATACTCAAATCATTGATAAGCAGTATCAGTATACCTGTCTTATTGCCAAGACGGAGAGCATACGAAAGAATATTATGGCAAACAAAGGCGAGCCAGTCATCTACGATTTTGCAGCTTTCATGTATGTGCTTGACATTGGACTTCGGACGGATTACTTTGAGGCGCTACCTTTCTGTGACTTTAATTCCGTAGTGACTGGGATTGAATTCAATTATTAGTTGAACTTCGCAAAAAATAAAAACTGGCTGATACCCAAAATGATGATCAAGCCGATGGAGAAAAAATGAACAGTACAAAAGTGAACGAGCTATCTATTCAATTGCAGTCACTGTCTTGCTACAATGCTAACCAACCTATCCCTTTCAAGACTGTCCTTGATGTCCGCGAGGGAATTGCAAGTGTGGCTCAACAGATTTCAGGGATAAATCCTCCCATCAGTAACCATCTCGTCGATTTGAAAAATGCTCTTTTTACTGAACTGCCATATCAGCGCTTTTATATCAATCTGATTGTATACGGGCAGACAATTGAAACTGTGGACTTTGTTAAAGGACAAATACTCGCTACAAACCAANNAAATAGTATGGGGCTGTGCCGTTTACTACACCCTAATATTCAGCGAGTTTCTGAAAAATTGTATAGAGATGGAAGTTACGCCGAAGCCGCCTGCAATGCATTCATTGAAATAAATTCTCGCCTTAAGGAACTGTATCGCACAGCGTATCCAGATTCCGAAAATGTTCCTGATGGGCAGGCGCTTATGAACAAGGTTTTTGCCGATAATGACCCAGTATTTGAGGCGGGAGATCGGACTACTCAAACAGGAAAAGACATCCACTTGGGTACTCGTTTCCTGTTCGCCGGGGCTATGGCAGCGTTGCGAAATCCAAAATCTCACGAGAATATTGAGCTTGAGAAAGATGATTCTATACCTGTAGCAACACCGGAACAGAGCTGATGCCCTTTTCCAACATCTTCAACGAGTGGTACGCTGCCCAGACCTCCAAGAAGATANGGGCGGTGTGGCAGTCCAAGGCAGCAAAGGGCGAGCGTATTTCTTCCTCTGTGCCCTATGGCTACAAGAAGTCCGAAGCTAACCCAAAACAATGGGTCATAGACGATCCAGCCGCCGAGGTGGTACGAAAAATCTTCGACTTGTGCCTTGCCGGAAGAGGACCGCTGCAAATCGCCAAGCAGTTGGAAAAGGAGCAGATTTTAGTTCCTACAGCTTACTATCACTCTATGGGGAGAAAGGTCAGCAACCCTCTTCCCGCCGAACCGTACCAATGGTCAAGCAGTACCGTGGAGAACATCTTAGCCAATCGTCAGTATACCGGCTGTACGGTGAACTTTCAGACAACCACAGTCAGCTACAAGGTACACAAGACGGTCTATAAACCGGAGGAAGAGTGGCAAATCANTCCCGATACACAGGAAGCTATCATCTCCGAGGTGCTGTGGGAGCGGGTACAGGAGCTGCGTCAGAACAAACGCAGACCTACAGCCACAGGCAGNAAGAGCCTGTTTTCCGGCTTGGTATTCTNTCCGGACTGCGGAGCGAAGCTCCACTTCTGCGCCGCTAAAAGTCTGAAACGGAATCAGGAGTTCTGGAGATGCTCTAACTACAAGGACGGACGGGGAAAGTGCAAAATCCACTATATCAGGGATGTGGTACTGGAGAAAATCGTGCTGGAAGCTGTCAGTGACCTGTCTGATTTCATCCGCTGCTATGAGCCGGTATTCCTNTACCTGATGGCACAGAAGCAGAGTGTGGGCAGACAGGCGGATCTGCAAACGCTCCGAACTACTGTCGAGAATGGAGAGCGCCGCATCCAGCAGATAGACAGAGCAATCCAAGGACTGTACGAAGCGAACATGGATGGAAAAATCACCGATGAGCGGTTTATGAAAATGACCGAGAGCTATGAAGCTGAGCAGAAGCAGTTAACGGTACAGCTATCTGAAGCAAAAGAAAAGTTCCGTACTGCCGAGCAGAACAAGGTAGACCTCCGTTTGCTGCTGAAAACCCTTCGGGAATTCTCTGAGGTCAGGACGCTAACCCCTGAGCTGGTAAACACCTTGATCCGCCGCATCGAAATCCACAACAACGACAAGTACGACGGGCACTGCCATGTGAAGGTGGATATCTACTTCACCGGCGTGGGAATGATTGATGTTCCCACGGAGCAGGAGATACAGAAACTCATGGACGAACTTCAACCCAAAGAAGCCACCAGAATCCCGGCATAAAAAGGAATACGGAGCAACTCATAGCGAGTCGCTCCGTACCCTACATAAAATACTTCCTTATAAGTCCGGCCCTTTCCCGGCGGTTTTTTCTTTTTTATTTGATCTCCATGGAGTCCACTTCCGCCCGCAGCAGGGCGGCGAACT
This sequence comes from Oscillospiraceae bacterium, assembly GCA_905219705.1. Taxonomy (GTDB): domain Bacteria; phylum Bacillota; class Clostridia; order Oscillospirales; family Oscillospiraceae; genus Vermiculatibacterium; species Vermiculatibacterium agrestimuris. The sequence goes on from CAJMXB010000058.1 coordinate 6,581, forward strand.
GCTCCAGGCTCATGGCCCCCNGATCCTCGCCGCTGCGGTGACGGACGGAGACGGTCTTGTTCTCCACGTCCCGGTCGCCCATGACCAGCATATAGGGGGCCTTCTGGAGGGTGGCCTCCCGGATCTTCTTGCCGATCTTCTCATTCCGGTCGTCGATCTCCACCCGGAAGCCCAGCTCGTCCAGCTTGGCGGCGGTCTCCTTTGCGTACCCGTCGGCCCNGTCGGTGACNGTGAGCAGCTTNACCTGCACGGGGGAGAGCCAGGCGGGGAAGGCCCCGGCAAAGTGCTCGGTGATGACGCCGATGAACCGCTCGATGCTTCCCAGCACCACCCGGTGGATCATAACGGGGCGGTGCTTCTGGCCGTCCTCCCCCACATACTCCAGCTCAAACCGCTCGGGGAGCTGGCTGTCCAGCTGGATGGTGCCGCACTGCCAGGTACGGCCCAGGGAGTCGGCCAGATGGAAGTCCAGCTTGGGGCCGTAGAAGGCGCCGTCGCCCTCGTTGATAACAAAGTCCTTGCCCATGGCGGTGATGGCGGCCTTCAGGATGTCCTGGTTCTTCTCCCACTCCTCCACGGTGCCGATGTGATCCTCGGGCATGGTGGACAGCTCGATGGTGTAGGAAAGGCCAAAGACGGAGTAGACCTCGTCAAACAGGCGCACCGTCTCCTGGATCACGTCCTGCATCTGATCCCGGGTCATAAAGACGTGGGCGTCGTNCTGGTTGAAGCACCGCACCCGGAACAGGCCGTGGAGGGCGCCGGAGAGCTCATGGCGGTGGACAAGGCCGATCTCCCCTACCCGCAGGGGCAGCTCCTTGTAGGAGTGGGGCTCGCTGGCGTAGACCAGNATGCCGCCGGGACAGTTCATGGGCNTCACGGCGAAGTCCACCTCGTCGATAACGGTGGTGTACATATTGTTCTTATAGTGATCCCAGTGGCCCGTCCGCTCCCAGAGCTGGCGGTTGAGCATGATGGGGGTGGAGATCTCCACATAGCCGTACTTCTTGTGGATCTTCCGCCAGTAGTCCAAAAGGGTGTTCTTCAGGGTCATGCCCTTGGGCAGGAAGAAGGGGAAACCGGGGCCCTCGTCCCGGAGCATAAACAGGCCCAGCTCCTTGCCCAGCCGGCGGTGATCCCGGCGCTTGGCCTCCTCAATGCGCTCCAGATAGGCGTCCAGCTCCTCCTTTTTGGGGAAGGCGATGCCGTAGATGCGCTGGAGGGTCTNCCGGTTGGAGTCCCCCCGCNAGTAGGCGGCGTTGCAGGCGGTGAGCTTCAGGGCGTTGCCCTTGATGCGCCCGGTGGAATCCAGGTGAGGCCCGGCGCACAGGTCGGTGAACTCCCCCTGCTTGTAGAAGGAGATGGTGGCGTCAGCGGGCAGGTCGTTGATGAGCTCCACCTTGAATGGCTCGCCCTTCTCCTCCATGAACTTCAAAGCCTCCGGCCGGGGCAGCTCGAACCGCTCCAGCTTCAGCTTCTCCTTGCAGATCTTCCGCATTTCCGCCTCGATTTGCTCCAGGTGCTCCGGGGTGAAGGCGAAGGGGGCGTCCATGTCGTAGTACCAGCCCTCGTCGATGGAGGGGCCGATGGCCAGCTTCACCTCGGGCCACAGCCGCTTCACGGCCTGGGCCATCACGTGGGAGCAGGTGTGCCAATAGGTTTTGCGGTAGGTCTCGTTTTCAAAGGTATACTGGTTGTTTTCTTCGCTCATTTTGATTTCCTCCTGTATTCGGGATGAAACAAAAAACGCCTCACCCCTGATGATGTTCAGGGGTGAGGCGCAGTATACGCTCCACGGTTCCACCCTGCTTGCAAGAAGCGCGGAGCCGTCGCGAGCAGCGCGGATGAANNGGAGCGAGGGCGAGGGTCAAGCCACGAAGTGGCTTGCAGACCAGCCCGAGTCGGAGGGAAGCCGCGCGTCGCGAGCAGGCGTAGCGTGACATCTTGCCGCTCGTGTTTGCTGTAACGGGCAAACCCGGCCCGGTTCTCCCGGGCGGCTCGGGAGCGGTCTCCCCGCCGCGTAGCGCAGGATGTTCTCANCTTCCCATCCCTCTCTGAGCGCCGCAAACGGTTTGGTCTCCGTCAGTGCCGTTTTGACAGCCCCACTATATCACCCGCCGGGAAAATTGTCAAGGGGCGTCAATANCGGTTCACCCAGCCGGAGATGAGAGGGGCGGGCACCAGCCACATGAGCAGAAAGATCGTCAGATTTGCAGCGGTCAGAGAGTTGTAGGCCGCCACAAAGGTCAGGTAAAAGGCCAGCGCCGCGCCCACCATGGAGCCCAGGCAGGCCAACGCCGCGGACAGCCGCACCGCCACCNGCAGCCGCCGGGAGCCCACCACCGCCTCGGCATAGGGGCCCAGGCCCTCCCGGCACAGCACCGCCGTCAGGNCATCNGNATGGGGCTGAGACTCCTNGGAGAGCTCCCGGCGGCGCTCCACCGGCGGGAACTCCAGCTTCTCCACCGGCAGCTTGAACCGCTGGCGGAGCATGGAGGGGATCAGATTGAAGTCACGGGTAGCCAGCACCGGGGTCACCCGGGAACGGATGAGGGTATCAATGGCCAATGGGGCCGCCCCGGAGAGGGTGTAGTTCAGCGCGAAGATGCCGGCCAGCTCCCCGTTGATGGCGCAGNACACNGCATTCTTTACATTGAGCCCCTGGGGCAGTGGCACGTCCATCAGCACCATAAAGGGGGCGGAGCCCACCAGCACCAGCTCTCCCCGAATGACCTCGGAGGCGCCGCCGCCCTCATAGGCGGTGAACTGCTCCCCCCGGCGGTAGAGGGTGCCCTGGCTGCGCAGCAGGTCGTAAAAGACCTTGTTGAGGCCGCTGCCGGAATCCCGGATCACCGTGGCGGTGACGGCGATGACCTTGTCGATGGACACATCTCCGAAGATCTTCACCCCGTTGAGCTTCACGGCCCCCGGCGGGAAGAGATCCATATCGGTGAGCAGCAGGTTGGCGCTGCCTGTGGTGTGGATCAATCCCTCCCAGCCCGCCAGGGCCGCCCCCGACTTGCTCAGCCGGGCAGAGAGCTTCCGCCAGGGAAGGGCAAAGCACAGTGTGGCGGACAGCGGCGTAGCGGCGCACAGGATGGCGCCCAGGCACCACAGGAAGTCCTCCGGCCGCTCCCGGCCCACAGAGGCCATGATAGAAAACAGAACGTCGGCAATGAGGATGAGGGGGGCAAGGTAGCGGTAGATGCGCTCGGCGCCGTCCAGGCCCTGGATCTGACTGCCGAAGCCCGCCGGGGAACCCGGCCACTTGGCATAGGTGCCTCTGTTGTTCCACTTGCCCTCGTCCCTCGTCACCAGGTAGGGCTCTGCCACCGCAGCCGCCGTGCGGCAGGCCAGCCGCTGGCCCCGCCGCTTTTGCAGGTTGCCCCACAGCACGCACCACAGGCACAGCCCCGCCACGGCGCACAGCGGCTGCCGCTGGAGGACGCCCTCCGACAGGGTGGGCAGGGTCAGGGCATCCATCAGCACCGCCAGATTGGCCAGGGCGGCCACCGTGTCCATTCCAGTACGGCTCTGGAAGGGGCGGATGAGGGCCTGTAAAAATCCGTCGAACCCCAGAAGGATGGCCACAATCTGCAAGCCTGCCAGGACGTAGCACCGCCAGACGGCGCTGCCGGC
>CAJMXB010000059.1 GCA_905219705.1 Oscillospiraceae bacterium
GCCCAGCGTGATGGCGGAGGGCAGGCTGATAAGTGCCGGGTTCAAATAGTGAAGCCCCACCAGGGCCAGATCCACAATGATGGTGGTGATCACGGCCTGGGCAATGCCCACGACCACTACCCGAAGGCCCATGCTGCGCAGCTGCTCCAGCCGGAACTCATCCCCGATGGCAAAGGCGATAAAGCCCAGGGCCGCCTGGGAAATGATATTGAACCCGGCCACCTGCTCGGCGGTGTTGAAGCCCAGGCCGGGAATGCCCAGAGCCCCCAGGCAGAAAGGCCCCAGCAAAAGTCCGGCCACCAGATAAGCGGTGACGGCGGGCAGGCCCAGCTTTTTGGCGGGCCGGGACATGAGAAGTCCGCCCACCAGAGCCACAGACAGGCAGATAAAAATTTGAGACANGAACATTCACTCCTTGCGAAACTCGTAAGTACCGGAGTGAAAGCATAGCACTTCTCGCCAAAAAGTGCAAACAGTTTTTGGTGAAAAAGTCAACAAAAAAGGAAGGAAAGCCCGCCGCAAAATCGTGAGGTTTTGCGACACTCACCCCACCGCCAGATCCCAAAGGATGCGCGCCAGAAGGAGCGCCAGCACCACAAAGAACATGGGCCGGATGATCCTGGCCCCGTCCTTCAGAGCCAGGGTGGAGCCCACNTANTGCCCNGCGNTGNAGCAGCAGGCCGCCGGCAGGCCAAGGGCCCAGATGATCTTCCCGGCAAAGGCGAAGGTGACGAAGGCGACCACGTTGGAGCACAGGTTCACCACCTTGGCGTTGCCTGAGGCGGTGACCAGATCGAAGCCGGCGAAGGCGGTGAAGGCCAGGATCATGAAGGTGCCCGCCCCCGGCCCAAAAAAGCCGTCGTAGGCCCCCAGCACAAGGCCGATAGTTCCGGAGAGGAGNTGCACCTTCCTGGGGGAGAGCTCCTCCACCCGGCTGTCCAGACCGAAGTCCCGGTGGAACAGAAGGAACAGGGCGATCACAGGGAGCAGGCCGATGAGGATGTAGTGCAGCGCCCGCTCGCTGAGCAGAAGGTTCAGCCGCGTCCCCAGGGCGGAGCCGATGAGGGCGGTGACGGCGGAGATCGCCGCCGCCTGCCGGTGGAACCGGCCCTCCTTCAAAAACCGCAGGGTGGATACGGCAGTGCCAAAAACCGAGCTGCACTTATTGGTGGCGGAGGCCATGTGGGGCGGAAGGCCGGCCACCAGATAGGCAGGCAGGGCAATGAGCCCGCCGCCCCCCGCCACCGCGTCCACCAGTCCCGCCAAAAACACCAGGGGACAGACGATGAGGAACATGCGCAGTGTAACTTCCATAGAAAATCCTCCAAACCGGGAAAATTGTGCTTTGTATCCCAGTGAAAATATGGTAGAATGGGAGCGATATTGAGAAATAGGGAGGCAGGGGGACATGAGCAGGCCCGGCTTTGACAACGAAAAATATCTGGAGACCCAGTCCGCCCGGATCCGGGAGCGCATCGCCCAGTTTGGCGGCAAGCTCTACCTGGAATTCGGCGGTAAGCTTTTTGACGACTACCACGCCGCCCGGGTGCTCCCCGGCTTCGCGCCTGACAGCAAGATCCGCATGCTCTCCCAGCTGAAGGATCAGGCGGAGGTGGTCATCGCCATCAACGCCGCCGACATCGAAAAGAATAAGGTGCGGGGCGACCTGGGCATCACCTACGATGTGGACGTGCTCCGGCTCATTGACGCCTTCCGGGCCATGGACTTTCTGGTGGGGGGCGTGGTCATCACCCGCTACGACCACCAGGCCGCGGCCAAAGCCTTCCAGCATCGTCTGGAGGAGCTGGGCGTCAAGGTCTGCCGCCACTATCCCATCGCCGGCTACCCCCACAACATCCCCCTCATCGTCAGCGACGAGGGCTACGGGAAAAACCAGTACATGGAGACCACCCGGCCCCTGGTGGTGGTCACCGCCCCCGGCCAGGGCAGCGGNNAGATGGCGGTGTGCCTCAGCCAGCTCTACCATGAGTACCGCCGGGGCATAAAGGCCGGCTATGCCAAGTTTGAGACCTTCCCCATCTGGAACCTGCCTCTGAATCACCNGGTCAATCTGGCNTATGAGGCCGCCACCGCCGACCTCAACGACGTGAACATGATCGACCCCTTCCACCTGGCGGCCTACGGCGAGACCACGGTGAACTATAACCGGNACGTGGAGGTCTTCCCCGTCCTGTCCAACGTGTTCGAAANGATCACCGGCGAGAGCCGCTACAAAGCCCCCACCGACATGGGGGTCAACATGGTGGGCAACTGCATCGTGGACGACGAGGCCGTCTGCGCCGCCGCCCGGCAGGAGATCCTCCGCCGCTATTACGACGCCCTGTGCGAGCGCCGCCAGGGCCGCTGCGGGGACGACGTGGTGTACAAGCTGGAGCTTCTTATGAAGCAGGCCGGGATCGACGCCTCTATCCGTCCGGTGGTCTCCGCCGCCCTGGCGGTGGCGGAGGACACGGGCCTGCCCGCCGTCACCATCGAGCTGCCCGACGGGCGCATCGTCCGGGGCCGCACCACCGACCTGATGGGCCCCTCGGCGGGCGCCCTCCTCAACGCCCTGAAGGCGCTGGCGGGCATCGACCGAANGGTGCACCTCATCACCCGGGAGGCCATCATGCCCATCCAGCACCTGAAGGTGGAGCACCTGGGCAGCAAGAACCCCCGGCTCCACACCGATGAGGTGCTCATCGCCCTGGCCTCCAGCGCGGNGAGCAATCCCCTGGCGGATCAGGCCNTGGATCAGCTGGCCAGCCTGAAGGACTGCCAGGCCCACGCCACCGTCATCCTGCCCGCCAATGACGCCAGCATCTACAAAANGCTGGGCGTCCAGGTCACCTGCGAGCCTCAGTACGAGACCAACAAGCTCTACCACCGGTAAAAGAAGTCAAAGACCGAGGAACGCAAAGCATTCAAAACCGCCACCTGCCAGGGTGGCGGTTTTTTGCTTTTTACTCACTCTTCCAAAAACTCCTCCGGGCCGCCGGACATGGGCACCCGCACCCAGCCGGACCAGGCGCCGCTCCCGTCCTCCGCCATACCGCCGCGGGTATAGTAGAGATCGTTCCCGATGGCGGTCAGGTCGTTGATGTAGCTATAGCTGTCCCGATCCGGGATGTGGCACAGAAGGACAGGATGACCCCCGTCCAATCCCATTCGGTAGATGCTGTGGCCGTCCCGCACCTGGGCGGTGACAAAAATNCTGTTCTCCGTGACCGCCAGAGCCTCCAGCACCCACTCCATGGGCAAAAGCTCCTGTTCCCCCGTCTCATAGTCCCAGATCAGAATACCTCGGGGCGCCAGATCTGCCCGCTCGGAGTAATAGGCGTTCACCGCCAGATAATACTTTCCGCCGGACACGGCGTGGCCGGAGAAAAAGTCGCTCCGGCCGGATACGCCGGTGGAGAGCCGGGCCACCGTCTCCCCCGTCTCCAGAGAGCGGACTTCTCCCCTGTCGCTGNAGGCCAGGCCGTCGGCCAGGATGGGATCGAACTTCAGCGGCTCCCGGCACAGGCGCACCACATTTGTCCCATCCAGGTCGGCCCGGTAGTAGCCCCGGTGCTCTCCCACCAGATCCAGGGCGTTGAAATAGAGCTGATCCTCCCAGATCCCGATACTGGAAACGCTCCAGTCCACCAGGCAGGTGGTCTCTCCGGTCTGTGGATCCCAGCAGTCCAGGGTCATACTGTCACTCCCCGCGCTCATACGGCCGTAAAACTTCCCCTTATAGTAGTGGAGGTCGTTGCACTGGGGCAGTTCTGGAAAGGGCTCCGCCGTCCCGTCCGGCGCGATGCGCACGCTGCCGTTATAGAGATAGCTGCCGTCGGTGCACAGTCCGGCGTAGCTGCGCTGAAACCCACTCTTCAGCTCGGCCCGGCGGTGATAGAGCAGGACGGTATCGTCTCCATCCCAAAATACGNCGCAGTCTGCCGCCTCGGCCACTGCCCGGACAGGGATCAGGGTGCGGCCCTCCACCGCCACGGGCGCCACATCCAGGGGTTGGGTCTGCCCGTTCACCGTCATGGCCGCCTCTCCGANCTTCAGCTCCACCTGGCGCGCCGGGGAGCGGGCGGACACACCCAGGCCGCCGTCCCAGCTCACCTCGTAGCCCAAGGCCTCGAAGAGAACCCGGAAGGGGGCCAGGGTACGGCCCTCCGTCANCAGGATNTTTCCCGCTTGCTCNAGAGGNACGCCGTCCACCAGGATTTGAAGCTCTATCTCCTCCGCCCAGGCCGGAGCACACAGCAGCACCGACGCACNGACGGCGCAGAGCAGAGCCCTCCCAAATGCTTTCACAGCCTCGCCTCCTCGCTTTTTGCCCTTATTATAGTACAGCGGTATATTTACTGTCAAAATTTTTCTTGACGGATTTTGGGTCTTGGTCGTAAAATAGAGGCGATTTTTGCGGCGGGGCAAAGGGGTCCCACCCATCTTCGNGAGGGAATATCCATGGCTACAAAATACATCTTTGTCACCGGCGGCGTGGTCTCCGGCCTGGGCAAGGGCATCACCGCCGCCTCTCTGGGCCGGCTATTGAAGGCCCGGGGCTGCAAGGTCACCATCCAGAAATTCGACCCGTACCTGAACGTGGATCCCGGCACCATGAGCCCCTTTCAGCACGGGGAGGTCTTTGTCACCGAGGACGGCGCGGAGACCGACCTGGATCTGGGCCATTATGAGCGGTTCATCGACGAGAACCTCACCGTCCACTCCTCGGTGACCTCGGGCAAGGTCTATTGGAACGTCCTCAGCCGGGAGCGCAGCGGCGACTACCTGGGGGGCACCGTCCAGGTCATCCCCCATATCACCGACGAGATCAAGCGCCACATCGACCTGGCCGGCAGGGAGACCGGGGCCGACGTGGTCATCACCGAGATCGGCGGCACCGTGGGCGACATCGAGTCCCAGCCCTNTCTGGAGGCCATCCGCCAGTGGGCGGTGNAGCATGGACGGGAGAACTGTATGTTCATCCATGTGTCCCTCATCGTGTCCATCCCCGGCTCCGGGGAATTGAAGTCCAAGCCCACCCAGCACTCCGCCAAGGAGCTTTTGTCCATNGGCATCCAGCCCGATGTGATCATGTGCCGCTGCGACTACGACATCCCGGAGGATGTGCGGCGGAAGATCTCCCTGTTCTGCAACATCCCCCCGGAAAACGCCATTCCCAACCTCACCGCTCCCATCCTCTACGAGGTGCCCCTGATGCTGGANGCNGAGGGGCTGNGCCACGTGGTATGCAAGCGCCTGGGCCTTCCCGACCCCCAGCCCGACCTTGGGCAGTGGCGAGCCATGGTGGAGCGGGCCAGGGGGGCCCAAAAGCATGTGAAGATCGCCATGGTGGGCAAATATATGGCCCTGCACGACGCCTACCTCTCCGTGGTGGAGGCCCTCCACCACGGCGGCATTGAAAACGATGTGGTGGTGGATGTGGACTGGGTGGACTCCCAGCAGGTCAGCGACGAAAACGCCGCCCGGATCCTGGGCGGCTGTGACGGCATCCTGGTGCCCGGCGGCTTTGGCCAGCGGGGCGTGGAGGGCATGATCTCCGCCGTCCGGTACGCCAGAGAGCGGCGCATCCCCTACTTCGGCATCTGCCTGGGGATGCAGATGGCGGTGGTGGAGTTCGCAAGGAACGCGGCGGGGCTCCGGGGGGCCCACTCCAGCGAGCTGTGCGGCCACACCGAGCACCCGGTCATCGACTTGATGAGCGACCAGCGGGGGGTCACCGCCAAGGGCGGCACCATGCGCCTGGGGGCCTATCCCTGCCATATCGCCTCCCCCGACTCCAGGGTGGGCAGGGCCTATGGCACCCAGAGCATCCAGGAGCGGCACCGCCACCGCTACGAGTTCAACAACGACTACCGCCAGCGGCTGGAGGCGGTGGGGCTTGTCCTCTCCGGCCTCTCCCCCGACGGGCGGCTGGTGGAGATGGTGGAGCTGGCCGACCACCCCTGGTTCGTGGGGGTGCAGTTCCACCCAGAGTTCAAAAGCCGGCCCAACAAGGCCCATCCTCTTTTCCGGGACTTCATCTGCGCCGCCAAGGAATACAAAGAGAAAAAGCCGTTATAACTTATAAAGAAGGGCTTGTGCAGTTTCATTCTGCACAAGCCCTTTTCTCTTCTCTGGACTTCCAGCTTGGGCAGGTATCGTCCGGCCGACGTATCTTGATGCGGGGAAAACAGCAATGTCCGCACCAAATCATTTGGAATTCATGGAGCCTGAGCACATNATGTTGACAGTAATTGGCACAGNTGCCACAAATGGGCGGTTCGGGGTCTTTCAATGTATAAGTAAGCACCGATATCACCTCTAATCTCCATTTTACTATCAAACGATAGTAAGTCAATACTATCATTCGATAGTAGTATATACTTTTACCGAGGTGATACAGATGCACTTTCCACGATTGCTTGACCTGCGCGAGGACAAGGATATGACGCAAAAAGAAGTTGCGGCGCTTCTCGGTATCGACCAGCGTGTCTACAGCACTTATGAAACCGGAAAGCGGGATATTCCTTTGAATCATTTGATCGCTTTAGCCGATTTCTACGGCGTCTCTGTCGACTATATTTTGGGCCGTAAAGGAAAATAGCGGAAACCGTCTCTTCGGCAAAATATGTTTGTCTTTTCCCCTTTTTCCTGTTAGAATGGGCTTACTACGACATGAAGGAGCCGATACGCCTATGAAATGGAAGAGGGCCCTTGCCCTGGCCTTAGCCGCCCTCCTGACCCTGTCTCCCGCCGCCCTTGCCGCCGGGGAGGCTCCCTGGTATGCCGAGGCGGAGGCCTTCATCTACCGCGAGGGCCTGATGAACGGCGTGGCGGAGGGCTTCGCCCCCCAGACGCCGGCCACCCGGGGCGCCGTGTTCCAGGCCCTGTGGAACCTGGAGGGGCAGCCCTATCCCACCAGACCCTTCTTTTTTTCCGACGTGACCGCCGATGCCTGGTACGCCAACGCCGCCGCCTGGGCCAAGGAGATGGGCCTTGCCGCCGGGGATGAAAACCGGGCCTTCCGGGGCGGCGACGCCGTCACCAGGGCGGAGCTGGCCGCCATCTTCGCCCGGTATCTTCTCCAAAAGGGATTTCCTCAGGTCTCCCTCCCCGCCGGGACGGTCTTTTCCGACCTGGATCAGGTGCCGGACTGGGCCTACGGGGACATGACCCTCTGCGCCGCCTATGGCATTATCACCGGCCACGACGGCCGGCTCATGCCCAACGCCACCGCCACCCAGGCGGAGCTGGCCGCCATGCTTATGGCCCTCTCCCGGCTCACTCCCCCGGAGCGGCCCGCCGCGGAACGGTACATCGAGGGTCTTTTGAAGGCCAACTATCTGGGGCAGTTTGAGCCGGAATATCTGCAGCTCTCCGGCCTCAGCGAGAGCGCCGCCCGCCGCGCCTATGAAAAGCGGCTGCGCCAGGCCGCGGACTATTTCCTGCTCATCTATAATGTGGAGTACCCCACCGACGAGATGCGCACCGCTCTTGCGGACGTCTACGCCCAGGTATACGAGCATCTGGAGTTTAGGGTGGTCTCCTCCGCCGAGGCGGAGGACGGCTTTTGGTCAGTGGAGCTCTCCCTCTCCCCTCTGGACATCATCCGCATCACCGACGCCTCCCTGAGCCAGACCATGGAACCTTTTTACGCCAAGTATCCCCTGGAGGTACAGCTGGCTATGACCGACCGGGAGTACCGGATCATGGACAAGGAGTGGGCCGACCTGCTCATCGCCCTGTTCCGCTCCAAGCTCCCCGGCGTCGGCTCCCTCTCCCCCCAGCGCGTCCTTCTCCAGCCGGAGCTGGGCGGCGANGGCAAGTGGACGCTGTCCCAGGAGGCGCTGGACGCGCTGGACGCGCGCGTTATCCAGTATTTCCCCGAGGAGAGCTGAATTTAAGTAAAAGAAAACGCCGTGAGGAACCCCTCACGGCGTTTTTTATGCCCAGTCTCCCTGCGCCACGATGTGGCAGCGGCCGCCCACCTCGATGAGCCACCGGCCCTCTGCCTCCTTGGCTTGGATCTGCAAGACGGAGGGCCNGCCCATGTCCTCCCCCTGAAGGACGGTATAGGCGGCCTCTCTTTTTCCAAAGTAGTCATGCTCCAAAAGGTAGCCCGCCAGGTCACCATTGGCGCTGCCGGTGGCAGGATCCTCCACAAAGTTCTCCATCAGGCAGCGCACCGCCAAAACGTTCCGCCCCATGTCCACAAAGAACAGATGATTGCAGTAACACCCAGGGCGGCGGGCAACATAGGCGTTGAATTTGTCCCGGTCTATCGTCAGCCCGGCCAGGGTCTGACGGCTTTTGAGGGGGATGATCACCGACTCCAAGCCGGTGCTGGCCCACTGGATGGGATAGTCCTCCCGGATCTCCTCCGGGGAGATGCCGTAGATCGGGGCCAGCTCCTCTCTGGAAATGACTGCGCCGAACTCCGGCGAATTCTGGGCCATGGTCAGTCCCTGGGGCGTGACCTTGACCCGGATCTGCCCCACCTTCAGGTTCAACCGAACCTCTTCGCCCGCTCCCCCCTCCAGCGCCTGGTGGATGACATGGGCTGTCCCCAAGGTGGGGTGGCCGGCAAAGGGAANTTCCCCCACATTGGGCGTCCAGATGCGCACGGCGTAGCCCCCGTCCGGCTGTTTGCCAGACAGGATAAAAGCCGTTTCAGAAAAGTTGATCTCCCGGGCAATAGCCTGCTGCTCCGCGTCGCTCACAGCCCGGTCGGGGATGACCACCAGNAGCGGATTGCCCTGGTATTTCTCCCGCGCAAAGCAGTCTACGATATAAAACCGCATCGGTCTCACTCCGCAAAAAGTCCCTCGGCCAGACGGCGGCCGGTGGGAGTGGCGGCCAAGCCGCCCTGGCCCGTCTCCCGCAGGGCGGAGGGAAGGGCCACTCCCACCGCCCCCATGGCGTCGATCACCTCATCGCAGGGGATGGGGCTGCTCACCCCGGAGAGGGCCATCTCCGCACAGGAGATGGCATTCACCGCACCCATCACGTTCCGGGTCACACAGGGCACCTCCACCAATCCGCCCACCGGGTCGCACACCAGGCCCAGGGTGTTGCTCAGCGCCAGGGCGCAGGCCTGGGCNATCTGGGCCCCAGAGCCGTTTTTCACTTGCACCAGGGCCGCGGCAGCCATGGCAGANGCGGAGCCAACCTCTGCCTGGCAGCCCCCCTCCGCCCCGGAGATAGAGGCCCGCTGGGCGATCACCTGGCCGAAGCCGGCGGCCACATAGAGGGCCTCCACCATGGCCTCGTCGGAGAACCCGTCCCGCTTCTGCAGAGGGATGAGCACCGCCGGCAGCACCCCGGAGGCCCCCGCCGTGGGGGCGGCCACCACCCGGCGCATACAGGCGTTGCACTCGCCCGCCTTCAGGGCGGCGGCGATGACCTGGCGCAGGAAGGGGGAACACAGGCCGGAGCCCGGCCCCTCCAGAAGGGCCCCGGCCCCGCCGGTCAGGCCGCTGGGAGAGCGGCGGGCGGGGTCATAGTCCGCCTGGGTGGCCTGCATGGCCCGCCACAGCTCGGACATTTTGGCCCAGGATGCCGCCTCGTCCACGCCGCTGTCGGCGCAATCCTCCACCTGGATCCGCTTCCAAAGGGGGAGAGCCTCCCCGCCGGCCAGTAATTTTTCTACAGAATGAAAGGCCATCGCTTACACCTCCGTCATGTCGAGATAGGTCACCCGGACAATGCCCTCCAGAGCCCGCAGCTCCCCGATGGCGGCGGCGTGGATGGGTTGATCGCTCTCAATGACCATCACCGCAAGGCCGCCCCGCATGTCCCGGTAGAGCTGCATGGTGGCGATATTCACCCGCTGGCGGGAGAGTACCCCCGCCACCTCGGCCACCTGGCCGGGCTTGTCTTCGTTGCGGATGATAAGGGTGGGCAGGTCGCCGGAGAAGGCGGCCTCCAGGCCGTCGATGGCCTCCACCCGCACCCGGCCGCCCCCCAGAGACGCTC
>CAJMXB010000060.1 GCA_905219705.1 Oscillospiraceae bacterium
CCGAACACGGCAGTTAAGCTCACTTGCGCCGACGATACTTGTCTGGCAACGGACTGGTAAAATAGGTGACGCCAACACAAAGAAGAGACGGATTTTTATTCCGTCTCTTCTTTTTTATAAATAAATACAACAGGCTGGACCGCAAAACAGATTAGCCGTCCAGCCTGTTGCATGAGAGTGGTTATCTGATCACTCTGTTATAGGGGCAAGATGCGCCTGGAAATGGCGGAGAATCGGAGGCTGCCAAGTGATTTTGTATCCGTGCGTGATCTTGGGGGCCCGTTCCTTGATCGCGATCAGTGCATTGGCAACGATGTCAAGGTGGGCCTGGGTATACACCCGCCGGGGAAGGGCAAGGCGGGTAAACTCAAAATCAGCCTTTAATTGTTCGCCGGTATCGGGATCATTCCCCAACATATAGGAGCCGATATCGCAAGTGCGGATGCCAGCTTCCTTGTAAAGCTCAATGCACAACACCTGGGCGGGGAACTCATAATAGGGGATCTGGGGAAAGAGTGCGGCAGCGTCTACANANACCCCATGTCCGCCTACCGGGGCCTGATAGGCGATTTTTGCACTATCCAGCTTTGACGCCAAATACTCGGCCTGACCAATGCGATAGCGCAGATAGTTTTCGTCAATACCTTCATACAGGCCAATGGCGAGCGTCTCCAGCTCACGTCCAGACAGACCGCCATAGGTCACAAAGCCCTCCGACACGATGCAGTTTGCTTTCAGCTCTAAGATCAAAGGAGAATTTTCATCCTTGATACCAACGAGACCGCCCATGTTGACGATGGCGTCCTTTTTGGAGGACATGGTAAACATATCGGCATAGCTGAACATTTCTCTGACAATATCCTTAATGGAAGTGTTCTGATAGCCGTCTTCATCACGCTGGATAAAATAGGCATTCTCCGCATATCGGGCGGCGTCAATGCTCAAGGGGATCCCATACTTCTTGCACACTTGAGAAACTTCTTTGAGATTTTTCATAGAAACAGGCTGCCCGCCGGCGGCATTGTTCGTAATGGTCATAACCACAAGTCCGATTTTGTCAGCCCCGTGCTTCTGGATGGCCTGCTCCATTTTTTCAATATCCATGTTTCCCTTGAAGGGAGCGCGTTTGGCAGGATCCTTGGCAATGTCGACAACGCAGTCGATCGCCCTGGCACCGGCCAACTCCACATGGGCCCGGGTAGTATCGAAAAACATGTTTGAAATGGCAAATTTCCCGTTGCCCAGCAAAAGGGGAAGGAGAACTTTTTCACCGGCCCGGCNTTGATGCACAGGCTGGATATAGCCATAGCCAAAGATATCTTTGCAGGCGTCTACAAGTTTGTAATAGCTCTTGGCGCCGGCGTAGGATTCATCGCCCTGCATAACGCCGGCCCACTGGGCGGAGNTCATGGCAGCTGTTCCGGAATCAGTGAGAAGATCGATGTAGACGTCATCGCTGCGCAGATTGAAGAGGTTATAATGTGCTTGTCGGATCCTTTCTTCCCGCTCTTCCCGGGTAAGCATTTTCAAGGGCTCTACAGATTTAATGCGGAAGGGCTCTGGGATGTACATTGCGGTAGACATGCTGGATACCTCCAAAATTTATTATACCCCGGTTATCTTCAGCGGAAGATGAGCGGGCAGTATTCAGGGGAATAAAACTGATAACTAGACAGGGGATCTGCCGTTCTTGACTTCACAATATAGATTGCCTATAATTATTTTACGGGAATTTTTATATTTCGGCCAAGTCCTTTTATTTATAAGCGACATATCAATAAAACGACTAATGATAGAGAGGGAACGCAATGCAGTTACACCAGCTGGAATATTTTGTGGTGATCGCAGACTGTAAAAGTATGAATAAGGCGGCAGAAAAGCTGTTTGTTACACAGTCAAATCTCAGCAAAGCGATGAAAAATTTGGAGGAGGAACTGGGATATCCTGTTTTGAAGCGCAGCCGTCACGGTGTTACAATGACGGAGATGGGGGAAAAACTATATTCCCATGCGAAGGTGATCTTGGAACAGAAGGGGATCATTGACAGCCTTTCGCAGGAAATTCTCTCCCGGACATTGTCTATTGCATCCTATCCCTTCTTTTCTGTTCCACGACTGCTGGGGGAACTATACAGCCAAAGTTCTGGTCACAATAATATCTCCTATCATTTGGTGGAGTGTCGCATAAAAGAGGTCATTGAACGCGTGGAAAACGGCGCTGCAGATATTGGCGTTTTGGTATATAACAGTGAGCAATGCAGGACTTTAAAGCACCAATTAAAGCAAAAAAAGCTGCAATTGACACAACTTTTTCAAGATTCCTGGTATGTAAATGTGGGCCCCAAAAGTCCTTTGTATAATCGTGACTCTGTTGAGCTTCATGAGCTTCTCTCATACGCTCCGGTTCGGATGCCTGACGATTGCTTTTCCAATCTGACTTCCTGCGTGGAAATAGACGGCGTAAAGTTCCACCAGATAAAAAATACCGTTTTTGTGAATGGCTGTGGAGCGATGATATCCTTTTTACAAGATACAACGGTTTTTCGATTGGGGCCTGGAGTCAGCCGCATGGATCTGGAGCGATTTGGGATTCGTAGCATTCCGATACAAAATTGTCAGATTGAGATCTATGTGGGGTGGATATGTAAAGAAGAAAAGGCTCTNTCAGCAGATGAGAGAGCGTTTATTCATAAGCTGGAGCAATTAAAGAAATAAATGTGCCCCAGCTTGAAAGGAGACGGGGATGCGCTATCAAAATATCCATAAGGCTATCTTTTTGAGCCGGCCTAACCGGTTCATTGCCCAGGTGCTGCTGAATGGAGAGGAACTCACCGTCCATGTGAAGAACACCGGCCGGTGCAAAGAGCTGCTGGTGCCCGGCTGCACCGTCTACATGGAGAAGTCCCCCAACCCCGCCCGAAAGACCGCCTTTGACCTGGTGGCGGTGGAGAAGGGGCGCCGGCTCATCAACATGGATTCCCAGGCCCCCAACCGCCTGTTCGAGGAGTGGGCCCAGGCGGGGCATTTTGTGCCGGGGTTGACCCTGCTCCNCCCCGAGACCACCTGGGGCAACTCCCGGTTCGACTTCTACTGGGAAGCGGGAGAGCGAAAGGGGTTCGTCGAGGTAAAGGGCTGCACCCTGGAGGAGGGGGGCTGGACGTACTTCCCGGACGCCCCCACCCAGCGGGGGGTGAAGCACCTCGAGGAGCTGATCCGGGCCAGGGCCGAGGGCTACGAGGCCGCAGTGTGCTTTGTCATCCAGATGGCCGGGGCGGAAGGATTTTCTCCCAATGACCGCACCCACCCCGCCTTCGGTCAGGTGCTCCGCCGGGCGGCGAAGGCCGGAGTGGAGATCCTGACGCGGGCATGCCATGTGACGCCGGAGGAGGTTTANATAACTGATTCTGTGCCCCTTCGGCTTTGAATAGGTAGTTTACATAACTCTAAAAAGGAGAGTGGGACGTCCGCCGGGGTGGAAATACCGGGCGGAACGTCCCGTTTTTGCTCCAAAAGGGCCTGAAAAACGGAAAAATCCTTGACTTGCCAATCACCCTATGCTATAATTCCATTTTGCGTGGGCCTCTTCTCAAGGGAGGAGTGCGCCCATTTCCAGATAGGAGGCCNCCCATGTTGACAGAGCTTTCCACACAATGTAAGGTCACAGGCGCCAAGCAGGTCAAGCGGGCGCTGGAGGCCGGCAGGGCTCTGCGGGTGTTCCTGGCANAGGACGCAGATCCCCGGATCACGGAGCCCATTGAAGCCCTCTGCGCAGAAAAGGGCGTGGAGACGGTGCGGGAGTGCTCCATGGAGGCCCTGGGCAGGGCCTGTGGGATCTCTGTGGGAGCCGCTGTGGCCGCCCTGGTGCGGGAATAAGCCCTCTGCTTTGGTTTTAGCGGGATATTTTTACCGGTATCTCGTTAAAATATAGAAATCAACCGAAAAGAAAGGAGGAAAACCATGCCTACGTTCAATCAGCTCGTTCGGAAGGGCCGCAAGCAGGNGACTTACAAGTCCAACTCCCCCGCCATGNAGTTCGGNCTGAACACCCTGAAGGACAAGGAGANCGACCTGCCCTCTCCCCAGAAGAGAGGCGTGTGCACCGCCGTGCGTACNCCGACTCCNAAGAAGCCCAACTCGGCCCTTCGTAAGATCGCCCGTGTGCAGCTCACCAACGGCTACGAGGTCACCGCCTATATCCCCGNCGTCGGCCACAACCTGCAGGAGCACTCCGTGNTGATGATCCGCGGCGGCCGTGTCAAGGATCTGCCTGGTGTGCGTTACCACATCATCCGCGGTTCTCTGGATACTCAGGGCGTCTCCGGCCGGATGCAGGCCCGCAGCAAGTACGGTGCCAAGAAGCCCAAGGCCGGCAAGAAGTAAGCGGCGCTTGCTTCGAACCATCAAAAGACCCATTCGCGCAAAACGCGCAAGGCAGTTGTCCTTGCGGAAGCGCTTACCTATATATAGGGGCGTTTCCTGTGAGGCACTGGGACAAGCAGGCACTTGTCTTTACACGGACGGCAGAGCCGTTCGAGTACCTATGAAATCATTCCTATATGAAGGAGGGAAGCAAAGTGCCCAGAAGAGGAAATGTACCCAAGCGTGAGATCCTTCCGGATCCCATGTACAATTCCGTCTTGGTGACCAAGCTCATCAACAGCATCATGCTGGACGGAAAGAAGGGCGTGGCCCAGAAGGTGGTCTACGGCGCCTTTGATATCATCCAGGAGAAGCAGGGGAAGGATCCCCTGGAGGTGTTCACCGCTGGTCTGGAGAACATCATGCCGTCCCTGGAGGTCAAGGCCCGCCGCGTGGGCGGCGCCACCTATCAGGTGCCCATCGAAGTTCGTCCCGAGCGTCGGCAGACCCTGGGTCTGCGCTGGCTGACCAGCTATGCCCGCTCTCGGGGTGAGAAGACCATGAAGGAGCGGCTGGCCGGCGAGATCATGGATGCGGCCAACGGCGTCGGCGGCGCGGTGAAGAAGCGCGAGGACGTGCACAAGATGGCGCAGTCCAACCAGGCCTTCGCCCACTACCGCTGGTAATCGAGGAGTATAGACTATGCCGAGAAAAGTTTCTTTGCATGATACCCGGAATATCGGTATCATGGCCCATATCGACGCCGGCAAGACGACCACCACCGAGCGGATCCTGTACTACACCGGTGTCAACTACAAGATCGGCGAGACCCATGACGGCACTGCCACCATGGACTGGATGGCCCAGGAGCAGGAGCGGGGTATCACCATCACCTCCGCCGCCACCACCTGCTACTGGAAGGGAACCAAGAACCAGTTCCCCCAGACCCGCCTGAACATCATCGACACCCCGGGCCACGTGGACTTCACCGTGGAGGTGGAGCGCTCCCTGCGCGTGCTGGACGGCTCTGTGACCGTTATGTNCGNCAAGGGCGGCGTGGANCCTCAGTCTGAGACCGTCTGGCGTCAGGCCGACACCTACCGCGTGCCCCGCATGATCTACGTCAATAAGATGGACATCATGGGCGCCGATTTCTACAACGTGTTGCGCATGATCCATGACCGGCTCAAGTGTAATGCCGTGCCCATCCAGCTCCCCATCGGCAAGGAAGAGACCTTCAAGGGCATCATTGACCTGGTGGAGATGGACGCCGACATCTACTACGATGAGATGGGCAAGGATATGCGGGTGGAGGAGATCCCCGCCGACATGATGGAGCTGGCTCAGGAGTACCGCAGCAAGCTGCTGGACGCCTGTGCCGACATCGACGACGAGATCATGGAGCTTGTCCTGGAGGAGAAGGACGTGCCCCAGGATATGATCCGCAAGGCCCTGCGCAAGGGCACCATCGAGAACCTGCTGGNNCCCGTGACCTNCGGAACTTCCTATAAGAACAAGGGCGTGCAGAAGCTGCTGGACGCCATCGTGGATTATATGCCCTCCCCGCTGGACATTCCGGCCATTCAGGGCGTCAATCCCGAGACTGAGGAAGAGGACGAGCGTCCCGCCGACGACAACGCCCCCTTCTCCGCTCTGGCCTTCAAGATCGCCACCGATCCCTTCGTGGGCCGGCTGAGCTTTATCCGGGTCTATTCCGGCAGCCTGACCACCGGCTCCTCGGTGCTCAACGCCACCAAGGGCCAGAAGGAGCGCATCGGCCGTATCCTGCAGATGCACGCCAACCACCGGGAGGATATCGAGGAGGTCTTCTCCGGCGATATCGCCGCCGTGGTGGGCCTGAAGAACTCCACCACCGGCGACACCCTGTGTGATGAGAAGCATCCCATCATTCTGGAGTCCATGGAGTTCCCCGACCCCGTCATCCGCGTGGCCATCGAGCCCAAGACCAAGGCCGGCCAGGAGAAGATGGGCATCGCCCTGATGAAGCTGGCTGAGGAGGATCCCACCTTTAAGACCTGGACTGATGAGGAGACCGGCCAGACCATCATCGCCGGTATGGGTGAGCTCCACCTGGAGATCATCGTGGATCGTCTGCTCCGTGAGTTCAAGGTGGAANCCAACGTGGGCGCGCCCCAGGTNGCCTACAAGGAGACCATCAAGAAGACGGTGGAGCAGGAGACCAAGNATGCCCGTAAGTCCGGCGGTAAGGGCCAGTACGGCCATGTCCGCATCACTGTGGAGCCCAACGAGTCCGGCAAGGGCTATGAGTTCCTCAATGAGATCACCGGCGGCGTCATCCCCAAGGAGTATATCCCCGCGGTGGATCAGGGCATCCAGGGCGCCATGCTGGCCGGCGTGATGGCCGGCTATCCCGTGGTGGATGTGAAGGTGCACCTGACCTACGGCTCCTACCACGAGGTGGACTCCTCTGAGATGGCGTTCAAGATCGCCGGCTCCATGGCCTTCAAGGAGGCCATGCGCAAGGCCGATCCCATCCTGCTCGAGCCCATTATGAAGGTCTCCGTCATCGTGCCCGACGAGTATCTGGGCAACGTCATCGGCGACCTGACCGCCCGCCGGGGTATGATCCAGGGCCAGGAGGCCCGGCCCGGCGCCCAGCAGGTGGACGCGCTGGTGNCNCTGGCCAGCATGTTCGGTTACGCNACCGACCTGCGCTCTTCCACCCAGGGCCGCGGCCAGTACTCTATGGAGCCCCACAGCNACGTGNTGATCCCCAAGAGCATCGCGGATAAGATCGTGGCCGAGCGGGGCCGCAAGGACGAGGGCTAAAACGCAATTTTGTTGTTGCATTTTCCCTGTCTATACTGTANAATAATCCTNCGTGTAAAATGTAANACCACATAATTGTGGAAATTAAGGAGGAAATANTAACATGGCTAAGCAAAAGTTTGAGCGTACCAAGCCCCATGTCAACATCGGCACCATCGGCCACGTCGACCACGGCAAGACCACCCTGACCGCCGCCATCACCAAGTGGCTGTCCCTCCAGGGTAAGGCCCAGTTCGAGGCTTATGACGCTATCGATAAGGCTCCCGAGGAGAAGGAGCGCGGCATCACCATCAACACCGCTCACGTGGAGTATGAGACCGAGGCTCGGCACTATGCTCACGTGGACTGCCCGGGCCACGCCGACTATATCAAGAACATGATTACCGGCGCTGCTCAGATGGACGGCGCCATCCTGGTCATCGCCGCCTCCGACGGCCCCATGGCTCAGACCCGTGAGCACATCCTGCTGGCCCGCCAGGTGGGCGTGCCCGCCATCGTGGTGTTCCTGAACAAGTGCGACCAGCTGGATGATCCCGAGCTGCTGGAGCTGGTGGAGATGGAAGTGCGCGAGCTGCTCTCCAAGTACGAGTTCCCCGGCGACGACATCCCCATCATCAAGGGCTCTGCTCTGAACGCTCTGGTCAGCGATTCCANCGATCCCGCCGCTCCCGAGTATGCCTGCATCANGGAGCTGATGGACGCTGTCGACAGCTATATCCCCACTCCCGACCGTAAGGTCGACCAGCCCTTCCTGATGCCCGTGGAGGACGTGTTCACCATCTCTGGCCGCGGCACCGTGGCCACCGGCCGTGTGGAGCGCGGCGTCGTGAAGATGAACGACAACGTGGAGATCGTCGGCCTGATGGACGAGAGCAAGACCACCGTCATCACCGNTATCGAGATGTTCCACAAGATGATGGACGAGGCTCAGCCCGGCGACAACATCGGCACCCTGCTGCGTGGTATCGCCAAGACCGACATCGAGCGCGGCCAGGTCATTGCCAAGCCCGGCTCCATTCATCCCCACNCCAAGTTCCGCGGCCAGGTCTACGTCCTGACCNAGGACGAGGGCGNCCGTCACACCCCCTTCTTCAACAACTATCGTCCTCAGTTCTACTTCCGTACCACCGACGTGACCGGCGTCATCTCCCTGCCTGCTGGCGTTGAGATGTGCATGCCCGGCGATAACGTGGAGATGGACGTGGAGCTGATCACCCCCATCGCCATCGAGGAGGGCCTCCGCTTCGCTATCCGNGAGGGCGGCCACACCGTGGGTTCCGGCGTTGTCATCAAGGTCAACGAGTAATTCACGNCTTAGAATAAAGGAGAGAGCCAGTCGAAAGACTGGCTCTCTTTTTTGCGCAAGGGGCCGGAAGAGGAGGCCGGGAGGCTTGCGCAAGGGTAGGCGGCGTGATAAAATAATAATAAAAGGAGGGAGTTTCCTATGAAAAAATACGGCAGATTTTTCATTGCGGCCCTTTTTTCCCTTGTGTGCCTGGCGGGAAGCGCCTGGGCGGCGGAGCCGGTGACAGTCCTCTGCGGCGGTTTTCCTCTGGCGCTGGAGGCGGAGGCGGAAAACGGAGTTACCATGGTTCCCCTGTCCGCCTTCTGCGATGAGACAGGAGCTGTAGCTAAGATCGAACAGGCCGTGGGAGGCGAAAATATCATCACGGTGACGCGAGGCGGTCACATGGTATCGACGTCAGTGGGATATGACGCCCTTTCCAATGAGCAAGGTGAAAAAATACCCCTGCCTTGCCCTGTGGAGCGCCGGGGTGCGGTAATTTACGTTCCCCTCCGGGGCGTGGCCGAGGCGCTTGGCATCGCCGTGGGCTGGGACGGCGAGGCGGGGGCGGTGACCCTGGAGCGGCCCCAAAAGCAGGTGGAGGTCTCCACAGTCCGGGAGCTGGTGGACGCCGTCGCACCCGACACGGAGATCCTTCTGGCGCCGGGAGTCTATGATTTTTCTACCCTGGAC
>CAJMXB010000061.1 GCA_905219705.1 Oscillospiraceae bacterium
TCTCCCGCCTGGCCCTGGAAGTGGGAGGAGCTTGATCCCCAGGTCGCCCTGGAGAACGGCTACAAGGCCTTCTACAGCCACGGCGGCTGCTGCGCCGGTGCCGTCTCCGCCATTGTGGAGACCCTGGCCGGCCAGTATGGCTATCCCTACAACCAGATCAACGCCAAAATGTTCGCCGACGGTGCCGGCGGCTACGGCGTGCAGAGCCTGTGCGGCTCCCTGGGCGGCGCCTGCGCCGTCTTCGGCCTGTTCATGGAGGGCTCGGATGCCAACGGCCTGCGCAATGAGCTCTACGAGTGGTACAAGGGCCACGCCTTCCCCCAGTATCAGCCCGAGATGGCCTCTCCCGTCATGACCGTCTCCGAGTCCGTGGAGTGCCGCGACTCCGTGGGCAAGTACATGGCCGCCACTGGCTACGCCATGAGCGACCCTGGCCGTCTGGCCCGCTGCGCCGCCGTCACCGGTGAGGTGGCCGCCAAGGCCGCCGACCTGCTGAACATCAAGTTCGGCTACTACACCGAGCCCAAGGTGGCCCAGTCCACTCTGGACGGCGCTGACGAGCNCGAGCNGGGCCCCAACGAGTACATCGGCGAGGGCCAGGNCTACGGCGGTAAGATCAGGGTGAAGGTCACCATGGACGGCACCAAGATCGCCAAGATCGACGTCCTGAGCCACAGCGAGTCTGCCGGTATTTCCGACCCCGCCTTCGAGTCCGTGCCCAAGGCCATTATTGAGAAGCAGTCCGCCGAGGTGGACGTTGCCACCGGCGCCACCATGGCCAGCAACGGCATCATGGAGGCCGTGAAGGACGCTCTGAGCAAGGTGGGCAAGTAATTCTGCCCCTGTCTCCTTGACCGTATGTATAACTACCCGCCGGGGCGTGTATCCTAGGCGGGGTGGGNAATATGCGGATACAGTGGAAANAATGGATCGTGGCGGTTTTGATCCCAGAGGCGGTAGGCGGGCTGTCCGCCCTTCTCACCAAGGACGGCATGGAACGGTTCCTGACTCTGCGTCAGCCGCCTCTGTCTCCGCCGCAATGGGTCTTCCCGGTGGTGTGGACGCTCCTCTTNTTCCTGATGGGCGTGGCATCTTACCTGNTGAGCGTTGGGGAAGATGTACGGGGAGATAAGCGCCGGGCTTTGACGCTTTACGCGCTCCAGCTGGGCGCCAACTTTCTCTGGACGATCCTCTTTTTCAACCTGGGCAGATACCTGCTGGCGTTTGTCTGGCTGCTTTTCTTATGGGTGCTGATCCTGTGTACCCTGCGCCTGTTCTGGCGTCTTTCAAGGCCCGCTGGACTCCTTCTGCTCCCGTATCTGCTCTGGGTCGCCTTTGCCGGCTATCTCAACTTCGGCATCTGGCTTCTGAACTGAAAAAGCGCCCTGCCTTTTTGGCAGAGCGCTTTTTTGCGCTTTACCGCTCGTCCTCGCTTCAGTCCAAGCTCCCAACTTGCCCGCTTCTCCGCTCTTCCAGGGGCACGAAAGGCCGCAGGGGCGCCACCACCTTGTAGGCGGGGCGGATGATCCGCCCGCCGGGAGTGAACAGCTCCTCCAGCCGGTGGGCGCACCAGCCCACCATCCGGGACATGGCAAAGAGGGGGGTATAGAGCTCAATGGGGATGCCCATCATCTGGTAGACAAAGCCGGAGAAGAGATCCACGTTGGCGCACACCACCTTCTTCTGGCCCCGCTGGGCCATGACCTGGGGAGTGAGCCGCTCCACCGCCTCATAGAGCTGGAACTCCTCCAGCATACCCTTGCTCTGGGCAAGGGAGCGGGCGAACTGCTTGAGGATGACAGCTCTGGGATCGGAGAGGGTATAGATGGCGTGGCCGATTCCGTAGATGAGGCCCGACCGGTCGCCCTCGGCCTTGTCCATGAGCCGGCCCAGGTAATGGGAGACCTCCTCCTCGTCGGCCCAGTCCTTCACACCCTCTTTGATGTAGGAGAACATCTCCATGACCTTCTTGTTCGCCCCGCCGTGCTTGGGGCCCTTCAGGGAGCCCACAGCCGCGCCGATGGCGGAGTAGAGGTCGGTGCCCGAGGAGGTGAGCACCCGGCAGGTAAAGGTGGAGTTGTTTCCGCCGCCGTGCTCGGCGTGGAGCACCATGCACAGATCCAGCAGCCGGGCCTCCTCGGCGGTAAACTGGTTGTCGTGGCGCACCGCCCAGAGGAAATTTTCCGCCAGGGACAGCCCCGGCTGGGGCCGGTGGAGGTAAAGGCTTTCGTTGTTGTAATAGTGCCGCTTGGCGGCGTANGCGTNGGCCACCATCTGGGGGGCCCTGGCGATCAAAACCATGGAGCGCCTCAATTCGCTGGAAAGCGTCATGTCTTCTGGGTTATCATCGTAGGAGTAAAGGGTGAGCACGCCCCGGNCNAGCTTGTTCATCACGTCGGGACTGGGGGCCTCGAGGATCATGTCCTCGGTGAACATATCGGGCAGGGCGTGGTTGGCGTCCAGGAAGGACTCAAAGCTCACAAGCTGCTCCCGGGTGGGCAGGGCGCCAAAGAGAAGCAGGTAGGCGGTCTCGGCATAGCCAAAGCGGTTTTCCGAGGTGAAGCCATGGATCAGCTCCTGGAGGTCGATGCCCCGGTAGAGGAGCTGGNCGGGCATGGGGACGCGCTCCTNNTCCTGAATATAGTAGCCCCGGACGTTGGCGATCTCGGTGACGCCCGCCACCACGCCGGTACCGTCGGCGTTGCGCAGACCCCGCTTCACGTTGAAGTGTTCGTAGGCGGAGGGGTCGATGTGGCTGTTGGCCTGAAACTCCTGGCACAGGCTCTCGAGAAAGGCGGCGTCGGACATGAGGCAGCACTCCTTCACGCTCAGATAAAGAATACTTCATTCTACTCTATTTTTTCGGTTTGGTCAATTCAAAATGCCCGAAAAAGGGCGGGGAAGAGGTCGAAGACTATGGTCAAGCAAGAGCGCAGAGGACATACCGGCTGGGCCGGCAGGGCGATGCTGCTGGGCGTGGCGCTGCTGGCGGTATTTTTTCTCCTTCCGCTGCTGCTCCTTCCGCNGGAGGAGCGCCCGGAGAAGGGGGAGACGGAGCCTCCGCTTCCCACCGCTACGCTGCCGGTGCTGGAGCCTCCCGCGGTGGAGTCCAACACCGGCTGGGACGCCCAGCAGACGCTGCGCCTTTTGAAGGCGGACGGCACGGTGGAGGAGCTGACCATGAGGGATTATCTCTGGGGCGTGGTCTCCGCGGAGATGCCGGCCTCCTTCCATTCCGAGGCCCTGAAGGCCCAGACGGTGGCGGCCCGCACCTACTGCCTCTATCAGCGCTCCGGAGGGGACAAGCACCCCGGGGCCGACGTATGCACCGACTATGCCTGCTGCCAGGCATATCTGACAAAGGAGCAGGCGGCGGCGGGCTGGGGGGACAACGCCCAGCTGTATACAGACAAGATCGCCCAGGCGGTGGAGAGCACCGACGGCCTGGTGTGCCTCTATGACGGCGCACCCATCGACGCGGTGTTTTTCTCCTCCACCGCCAGCCGTACCAACGACGCCGTGACGGTCTGGGGCACCGAGGTGCCCTATCTGACGGCGGTGGCCTCCCCAGAGGGGGAGGAGGTGCCCGGCTGGCGCACCGAGGTGGTCTTCACTCCGGCGGAGTTCTTTGCCCGGTTCCGCCTGTCCGACCCCAACGCAGAGTTTGGCGCCGATCCGGCCACCTGGATCGAAAACATAGAGACCGACGACACCGGCATGGTGGAGCATTTGACGGTGGGCGGTCGGCAGCTCACCGGGGGACAGGCCCGCTCCATTTTCGGCCTGCGCTCGGCCCGGTTCACCGTCACGGCCACGGAGGAAGAGGTGCGNTTCCAGGTCGTNGGCTACGGCCACGGAGTGGGCATGAGCCAGTACGGGGCCAACGCCCTGGCGGGGGAGGGGAAGAGCTTTACGGATATCCTGGAGTGGTACTATACCGGCGCGGAGGTTCACCCGGCCCCTTGACAAGCCGGGTATAATAGGGATACCTGTTTTCTTTGGAGGCGATCCCTTGAAATACGCACGGCAATTTCTCATTATCCTGGCCTTCTCCTTCGCCGGGGAGGCCCTTCGGCTCCTGATCCCCCTGCCCGTCCCCGCCAGCGTCTACGGCCTGATCCTCCTCTTTGCCGGCCTGTGCCTGGGCCTGGTGAAGTTGGAGCAGGTAAAGCCGGCGGCGGGCTTTCTCCTGGAGATCATGCCTATTCTTTTTATCCCGGCGGTGGTGGGGCTTATGGATCTCTGGGACGTGCTCCAAAGCGTGCTGCTGCCCGCCCTGGTTATCGTGGTGGCCTCTACCCTTGTGGTGATGGCGGTCTCCGGCTGCACCGCCCAGTGGATGCTCGGCAGGAAGGGAGGGAAGGGCCGTGCGTGAGTTCCTCTCCGGCTCCCTCTTCTTCGGCGGAGTGGCGACCCTGGTTTTTTACGAGCTGGGGCTTTTGATCAAAAAGCGGTTCAGGCTGGCCATATTGAACCCGCTGCTCCTGGCCTCCATCGGGGTCATCCTCTTCCTGCGCCTTGTGGGGGTGGAGTACACCTCCTATAATGAAGGGGCCAAGTATATCTCCTACCTGCTCACTCCCGCCACCGTGGCCCTGGCGGTGCCCCTCTACGAGCAGGTGGAGCTTTTGCGGCGAAACCTGGCGGCGGTGCTCTCCGCCATCCTGGCGGGCACGCTAACGGCGCTGTGCTGCNTGACCCTGCTGTGCCGGGCCTTCTCCCTGGAGCACGCCCTGGCGGTGTCCTTTCTCCCCAAGAGCATCACCACCGCCATCGGCATGAGCCTGTCCCAGGAGCTGGGGGGCGTGGCGTCCCTCACCGTNGCGGCCATNNCCATTACCGGCGTTGTGGGCGCCGTGTGCGCCGAGGGGCTTTNCAAGCTCCTGCGCATCCGGGAGCCCATTGCCAAGGGACTGGCTCTGGGCACCGCCTCCCACGCCATCGGCACCAGCCGCGCCCTGGAGCTGGGGGAGGTGGAGGGGGCCATGTCCAGCCTCTCCATCGCCGTGGCGGGGCTGCTCACCGTGGCGCTGGCCCCGCTGTTTGTCCATCTCGTATAAAAAAGGACGGGCCTGCAGGCCCGTCCCTTTTTTTGCCCCGGAGGGTGTATAACCACATGTCGCGGCCTTCCGGCCAAAGGGCCCGTATGCGGGCGCTTACACCCGGGTCAGACCNTCCACCCCCAGCACCTGGCCGGAGATGTAGCTTGCCATGTCGCTGGCCAGGAAGATGAAGGCGTTGGCGATATCCTCCGGCTCCCCGATCCGGCCCAGGGGGATCTGGGCAATAAGGGGAGCGATCATGCTCTCAGGCAGGGCGGAGACCATGTCGGTCTTGGTGATGCCGGGGGCCACGGCGTTGACCCGGATCCCGTCGGGAGCCAGCTCCCGGGCCAGGGAGAGGGTCATGCCGTTG
Organism: Oscillospiraceae bacterium; assembly: GCA_905219705.1. GTDB lineage: Bacteria > Bacillota > Clostridia > Oscillospirales > Oscillospiraceae > Vermiculatibacterium > Vermiculatibacterium agrestimuris. Next base: position 5,416 of record CAJMXB010000061.1, read on the forward strand.
ACGGCGAACTTGCTGGTGGGGTATGCCACACCGCCGGGCTGGCCGTACTTGCTGACCATGCTGGAGGTGTTGAGGATGACGCCGCTGTGGCGCTCCTTCATGCCGTCCACCACGGCCCGGATGCAGTAAAACATGGCGTTCACGTTCAGATCCATGGTTTTCCGGAACATCTCGGGGGTATAGCTNCCGATCTTGGCCGAGTCGGACACGCCGGCGTTATTTACCAGAATGTCGATGCGGCCGTACTTGGCCTCCACGGCGTCAAAAGCGGCCTTGACCGAATCANAGTCGGTGAGGTTGGGGGCGATGCCCTCCACCTTCCAGCCGGCGTTGAGCGACTTGAGAGAGGCCAGAGCCTTGTCCACGGTCTCCTGGCGGGAGCCGCAGAGCACCACGGTGGCGCCGCACTCCAAAAAGCCCTTGACGATGGCGTAGCCGATGCCGCGGGTTCCGCCGGTGACAATGGCGATCTTGTCCTTCAGGATNATCATGAGAAAAAACCTCCTTTATGAAATCTACACCAGTATAACACGTTTTTGGGAAAAAGCTACCCAAAAAATGGGCTCGAAGTAGAAAAGGGCGGCAAACTATGATACAATAGATTCACTTTGCGAGCAAAGCGAGCTTAGGGAATCTTCTGTGCCCTTGTGGTATCATGATCTCACTATCCCAAAAAGGAGAATGGACATGCGTGAAAAAGTGGATGTGGCCGTTATCGGCTGTGGAGAGGCCGGCATTTACGCCGCCTATGAGCTGACCCGTCTGTGCCGGTCGCTGAAGGTGCTGGTGTTGGAGAAGGGCGAGGACATCTACCGCCGCAGCTGCCCCATCGTGGCGGGAAAGGTGCGCTCGTGCGTTCAGTGTCCGGTGTGCGGCACCATGTGCGGCTTCGGCGGGGCGGGTGCCTTTTCCGACGGGAAGTTCAACTTCACCACCGAATTCGGTGGCTGGCTCACTGATTTTATGCCCGCCAACCAGGTCATGGAGCTCATCGGCTATGTGGACGAGANNAACGTGGGNCATGGGGCCNNCCGGGAGNTCTATTCCACGGCTACGCCGGAGGCCAAGGCTCTGGAGAAAAAGGCCCTGGAGTTCGATCTTCACCTGCTCCAGGCCAAATGTAAGCACCTGGGCACTGAGAACAACCTGCGCATCCTCCAAAACATCTACGAGGATATGAAAGAGCGGGTGGAGTTCCGCTTCCGTACCGGGGTGGAGCGCATCGAGACGATGGAGAAGGGGTACCGCCTGATCACCGAAAAGGGGGACGAGGTGGACTGCGACTGGCTCATCGCCGGGCCCGGCCGCTCCGGGGCGGAGTGGTTTGCCAACCAGTGCAAAGCCCTGGGGCTGAAACTGCTCAATAATCAGGTGGACATTGGCGTCCGGGTGGAGCTGCCCGCCCGGGTGTTTGAGCACATCACCGACGTGGTGTATGAGTCCAAGCTGGTCTACCGCACCAAGCAGTACGGCGACCAGGTGCGCACCTTCTGTATGAACCCCTACGGCCACGTAGTGGCGGAGAATGTGGAGGGCANCAATACCGTCAACGGCCACTCCTACGCCGATCCCGCCCTGCGCAGTGNNAACACCAACTTCGCCCTGCTGGTGTCCAACCGGTTCACCGAGCCCTTTAACGAGCCCTACCGCTACGGCAAANACATCGCCTCCCTGAGCAANATGCTNTCCGGCGGCGTACTGGTGCAGCGCTTCGGCGACCTGGTGGGGGGNGCCCGCTCCAACGAGCACCGCATGAGCAAGTCCTTTACCAAGCCCACCCTGACGGCGGCGGTGCCCGGCGACCTCAGCCTGGCCCTGCCCAAGCGGCAGCTGGACGACATCATCGAGATGATCTATCAGCTGGATAAGCTGGCCCCCGGCACCGCCAACTACGACACCCTTCTCTACGGGGCGGAGGTGAAGTTTTATTCCGCCCGCCTCGCCCTCTCCGCTGAGCTGGAGACCGCCCTGCCCGGCTTTTTCGCCATCGGCGACGGGGCGGGCGTTACCCGGGGCCTGGCCCAGGCGGGAGCCTCCGGCGTGAAGGTGGCCCGGGTCATCGCCCGGCGGCTGGGGGAGAATAAATAAATTTGGTTGACCAGCAATGTTCTAAAATCGAATCTTTGGCAGCCGATATACAAGACGATATTCAATTGACAAAAAGTTACAAAAAGTAACAAATCAAAAGATATCAAGGTTTTCCACATTATCCACCGGCTTTTCCACAGGCGATTATGTTAACGCGGCAAGGGTGGGATATGCAAAAGGGGTTAACATAATATTTGTCAAGGGAAAATCTGTGGGCGTTTTTTACGAAATTTTGAGGAGGGAAATATATGCCATCGGAGCTCATTGCGGCCATCGCTACGGGCCCAGTCCGCGCCGCCATTGGGACGGTGCGGCTGTCCGGGCCGGGGGCGGCCCGGTGTGCCGGGGCGGTCTTTCGCCCCGCCGACGGCAGGGCCCTGGAGACCCACCCGCCCAAGACCCTGGTCTACGGCACCGTTCTGGACAGGACGGGGAAGGGCGTCGACATGGCCCTGGCCGTGTGGTGGCCGGAGGGCAGCGGCTACACCGGGGAGGAGGCCGCCGAGCTTCAGTGCCACGGCTCCCCCATGGCGCTCTCCCTGGCCCTGGAGGCCCTTTTTGCCCATGGGGCCCGCCAGGCCGGGCCGGGGGAGTTTACCCGGCGGGCGTTTTTGAACGGAAAGCTGGATCTGACCCAGGCGGAGGCGGTGATGGATCTCATCGACGCCGAGACCCCCCAGGCTGTCCGCCAGGCGGCGGGGCAGATCTCGGGGCTCCTCTCTCACCGGGTGGAGGAGATCTACGGCGGTCTGGTGGACGTGANGGCCCACTTCCACGCCGTGCTGGACTACCCGGACGAGGATTTGGATCCCTTCACCGGGGAGACAGTGGAAAAGGCACTGGAGCAGGCGGAGAGGGCGCTGGAGGCCCTTCTGGCCACCGGGGGGAGGGGCCGGCTTCTGAACCGGGGCGTGCCCTGCGCCATTGTGGGCCGGCCCAATGTGGGCAAGTCCACCCTCCTCAACGCCCTGGCGGGCTGTGAGCGGGCCATCGTCACCGACATCCCCGGCACCACCCGGGACACGGTGGAGGCGCGGTGCGTCCTGGGGGAGACTCTTNTGCGGCTCGTGGACACCGCCGGAGTGCGGGAAACTGCCGACCCGGTGGAGCGACTGGGGGTGGAGCGCAGCCGGAGAGCCATGGAGGAGGCGCAGCTCATCCTGGTGGTGGCAGACCGCTGCGTGGGCCTGACCCAGGAGGATATGGAGCTGTGCCGGGAGGCGGTGGGACTGGCCCCCACGATCCTGGTGTGGAATAAGTGCGACCTGCCCGCCGGGGACGCCCCCGTGCCCCTGGAGGCCCTTCCCGACGCGGTGGAGGTCAGCGCCAAGACCGGCGCGGGGCTGGAGGCGCTGGGAGAAAAGGTGGATCGGCTCTTCCCCCATG
>CAJMXB010000062.1 GCA_905219705.1 Oscillospiraceae bacterium
GAGACAGCTTCTCCTCCACCCGCAGGCCCATCCCCAAGACCATCGTGGATCTCATTGCCGCCACCATCCAGGACGTGTCCGACGAGGACGGCTGGGCCTTCATGGGGGAGCTGGGCAACATCCTGCCCCGGAAGCAGCCCGACTTCGACCCCCGGAACTACGGCTTTGAGAAGCTGACCACCCTGGTCAAGTCCATCGACCGCTTCGAGATCGACGCCCGCCCCACCAGCGCACCCAACGTGAAGCACATCTACGTCCGGGATAAAAGGGCGAAGAACATCGAGTAACGCCCGGGACGAACGCAGCCGAACCCCTATCGCCTTCTGCCGCAGGTTTCATCCTGCGGCAGCTTCTTTTTGCGCCGAAAGCCCTTCTCTCCCAAGGACTTTCCTGACAGTCGAGGCGGGAATCGGACATTTTTATTGACTTTTTACAGCCTATGGGATAGTGTGAAAGCGGCGCCGATCAAACTATGACAGGAGCGTTGCCCTATGGAAGAAAAACGTCCCTTCGGAGAATACATCCGCAAAAAGCGGCTGGAAAAAGCCATGACCCAGAGGGAGTTGGCTCAGAGGCTCTATGTGACCGAATCCACCGTGAGCAAGTGGGAGCGGGGCCTCTCCTATCCCGATGTGTCTCTGGTTCCCGCCATCTGCGGACAGCTGGGCATCTCAGAGCACGAGTTCTTCGCCGCCTGTGACGACGACCAGGCCCACGCCCAGGAAAAGGCCGCCCACCACTGGCGGCGGACAGTGGCAGGGCTGCGGCGCTTCTTTGCTGTGGGATATCTCGTTGCCATTGCGGTGTGCTTTGTGTGCGACATCGCCATTTATCACAGGCTGGACTGGTTTTGGATCGTCCTCACCGCCGTCAGTCTGAGCGCCTGCTTTACCAACCTGCCTTTTCGGATCAAAAGAAACCGGATCCCCATGTGCCTGGGGGCGGCCTCCATCTGCACGGCATTGCTGCTGGCCTCTATCTGGCGGTATGCCGGGGGACACTGGCTGGCCGGTGGCCTGGCCATTACGGTGGCCTGTCTGGCCCTTCCCTGGGGCGTCTGGGCTATTTGCCGGCTCCCGGGAAAAGCCGTGATCCTGTCCGCCTGCTGGGCCAGCGCTTGGCTTTTTCTTCTGCTGACGGTGATCTGGGCCTTTACCGGAGGAGACTGGCTGCTGGGGGTGGGTTATCCCCTGACGGCGGCAGGGACGCTCTTCGGCTGGGGATACCTGGCCTGTGTACGCTGGCTCCCCACAGGCCCTCTTTTGAAGGCCGGCGTACTGGCGCTGACGACCAGCCTCCTCATCCCGGTATTCAACACTCTGTGTACCATTCTGCTCTCCCAGTCGGAGGGCCCCCGGTTTTGGGAGTATTTCTCCTTTTCCGCCCTGCTGGCCCGGCGGGCCGCGGGAGATCCGGCCTGGGTCAATATTTTGATCTTTCTCCTGCTCCTGCCCCTCTCCCTTCTCTTGCTCCTTTTCGGGCTCTGGGCAGAGCTTCGGCATAGACGTGGACAGCTTCATCAATAAATGAAGTAGTTCGATTTTTGCACTCTTATAAAAATACTCCCTCTTGGGTCATAGACCCAAGAGGGAGTATTTTTATCGCTTTGAATATCTGTCTTACTTATGATCCACCTTGTACATGTGCTCGATGAGATCCAGCACCTTGTTGGAGTAGCCCATCTCGTTGTCGTACCAGGAGACCACCTTCACGAAGGTATCGGTGAGGGCGATGCCGGCCTTGGCGTCGAAGATGGAGGTGCGGGGATCGCCCAGGAAGTCGCTGGAAACCACATCCTCATCGGTGTAGCCCAGAACGCCCTTCAGCTCGCCCTCGCTGGCCTTCTTCATGGCCGCGCAGATCTCGTCATAGGTGGCGCTCTTGGCCAGGTTGACGGTCAGATCCACCACAGATACGTCCAGGGTGGGCACCCGCATGGACATACCGGTGAGCTTGCCGTTCAGGGCGGGGATGACCTTGCCCACGGCCTTGGCGGCGCCGGTGGAGGAGGGGATGATGTTGCCAGAGGCGGCGCGGCCGCCCCGCCAGTCCTTCATGGAAACGCCGTCCACCGTCTTCTGGGTGGCGGTGGTGGAGTGGACGGTGGTCATCAGGCCGTCCTTGATGCCGNAGGCGTCGTTGAGCACCTTGGCGATGGGGGCCAGGCAGTTGGTGGTGCAGGAGGCGTTGGAGACAAACTGCATGTCGGGGGTGTAGGCGTCCAGGTTCACGCCGCACACGAACATGGGGGTGTCGTCCTTAGAGGGGGCGGACATGACCACCTTCTTGGCGCCGGCGGTGATGTGGGCCTGGGCCTTCTCCTTGGTCAGAAACAGGCCGGTGGACTCCACCACGTACTCCGCGCCCAGCTTGCCCCAGGGGATGTTGGCGGGATCCCGCTCGGCAAAGACGGGGATGGTCTTGCCGTTGACGACGATGCCCTTGTCGTCGGAGGAGACCTCGCCCTTGAACTGGCCGTGCATGGTGTCGTACTTCAGCATATAGGCCAGGTAGTCGGCAGGACACAGATCGTTGATACCCACGATCTCGATGTCAGGATGATTGATGCTGGCCCGGAAGACCATACGGCCGATCCGGCCAAAGCCGTTAATGCCAACTTTGATGCTCATGTTCATTACTCCTTTGTTATAGTATTAACGATGCTCACGCCCATCATTATATCCCAATTCCTTCTATTTGCAAAGGGGAATTTTGCTGATTCTGGGGAAATTTTTTACAGTTTTTGCACCTCTTATTTCACACTTTCGACAAGAAACGACAAATTTTGTCAAAAGGTGTTNTTGCTAGCCCCATATTTTGGTATACTTTTAAACAAGATTTTGCGCAAACTGGAGGAAATGGAGGGATGGATATGGACGAGGAAACCTATCGGCGGCTTCTGTGGGAGCTGCGGGAACAGATCAATACCCTCTTTTCCGCCAACCATCTCCTCACCACCCTGGTGCGGGAAAGGGGCGTCCANCGGGNNCTGGACTGCNCGNCCCTNNCCGACCAGGCCCNCTACCGCCTGATGCGCACCATTCAGCACCTGGAGTTTGTCCATGGGAGCACGCCCATCCTCCAGTCTCAGCTCATCGACGTGGCCCAGCCGTGCCGCCGGCTGGGAGAGTCCCTGGAGCACATCGCCGCCGATCTGAAGGTGGACTTCTCCTGGTCTGTGGACAGCGGCGACTATTCCACCATGGCCGACCCCCTGCTGTTGGAGCAGGCCCTGCTGAACCTTCTGATCAACTCCATCCAGGCCGCGGGCGAGGGCGGCAAGGTGTGGCTGCGCGCGGCCCTGAGCGGCGGCAGCATCCTCCTGACGGTGGAGGACAACGGCCCCGGCATGGGATCCGATCCCCAGCTCAGCGCCACCTCCTGGGCTNACCCCTTCCTCAAAACGCCCGGCGGCGTGGGCCTGGGTATGGACATGGTCAAAANGATCGCNCGGCTCCACAAGGGCACGGTGATGTGGCATGACCGGGCCGGCGGCGGGCTGTCCGTGACCCTCTCTCTTCCCCAGACCCCACCGTCCCAGCCCAGCGAGATCGTAAAAACGCCTCTCCGGAGCGATCTGACCGGCGGGTTCCCCCTTCTTCTGGTGGAGCTCTCCCCGCTCCTTCCTCTGGAGCAGTTCATGCCGGAAAATCTGGATTGATCAAGCCGTCTCCTCTGGANGCGGCTTGTTTTTCCCCCTGTTTCCCGTTGACGTTGCGGCCGATCCGTGAGATAATCAGACCCATATCCTACATCTTAAAAAAGGGGGGCGTTTGCCTTGACAGAATTTCTCCTGCGCCGTTTTGTCCCCAATTACCAGGACGTCCAGTCTCCGGAGGTGCGGGAGCGCTGCGGCGCCCTGTCCGGCATCACCGGGATNCTGCTCAACGTGCTTNTGTGCNTGGGCAAATNCATCGCCGGACTTCTCACCGGGGCGGTGTCCGTCACCGCCGACGCCTTCAACAACCTCTCCGACGCCGCCTCCTCTCTTGTGACTCTGGTGGGCTTCCACATGGCGGGTCAGGCCGCTGACCGGGATCACCCCTACGGCCACGGGCGTATGGAGTATCTGGCGGGCCTGGCGGTATCCGCGGCCATTCTGCTGGTGGGGGTGGAGCTGGCCAAGGGGGCCCTGGAGAAGATCCTCCGTCCTGAGGCCGTCCGTTTNTCCTGNCTGTCTGTGGGGNNCNTGTGCNCCTCCATCGCGGTCAAGCTGTGGATGTACCTGTTCAACAGGTCTTTGAGCCGCCGCATCTCTTCCGCCGCCATGGCCGCCACTGCCGCCGACTCCCTCTCTGACTGCGTGGCCACCGGCGCAGTGCTGCTGGGCCTGCTGGTCAGTCATTTTGCCCAGGTGTCCATTGACGGCTGGGTGGGCGTGGTGGTGGCCGCCTTCGTCCTCCGGGCCGGGTGGGAGGCCGCCAAGGACACCATTGATCCTCTGCTGGGCAAGGCCCCCGACCCCGCTCTGGTGGAGGGCATCCGCCAGACCGTCCTCAGCCACCCGGAGATCGCCGGCGTCCACGACCTGATGGTGCACGACTACGGCCCCGGCCATGTGATGGCCTCCCTCCACGCCGAGGTGTCCATCAACGCCGACATNGCCGCCACCCACGACGTCATCGACAACGTGGAGCGGGAGCTGGCCCAGAAATACCGCCTTATCGCCACCATACATATGGATCCCATCGTCACCGACGACGCCCATATCAACGCCGTCCGCTCGGAGATCCTGGCCCTGGCCCAGCAGATCGACCCGGCCATGACCCTCCACGACTTCCGCATGACAGCAGGCCCCAGCCACACCAACCTGATCTTCGATGTGGTCGCCCCCCACTCCTGCCCCCTCTCCGACGAGGAGATCCGCCGGGAGCTGAGCCGGCTGGCCAGGGAAAAGGATCCCAAGTACATGACGGTGGTGCAGGTGGACCACTCCTTTGTGGACTGATGGAAAATTCACAGTTCATTCATCGAATCCGAAGGAAAAAAGTTATATAATAGAAAAAACCGCAATAGACGCTTTACAGCAGAAGGGAGAACCCACCATGGCACAGAAGATCCTGATCGTAGAGGACGACAGCAACATTGCGCAGCTTCTTCACCTCTATTTGGAAAAGGAGGGCTATGACATCCAGATCGCCCCGGACGGCGGCAAGGCGGTGGAGCTGTTCCGCTCCTTCGGCCCTGACCTGGTGCTGCTGGACATCATGCTCCCGGTCATGGACGNTTGGTCGGTGCTGAAAAAGATCCGGGCCGAGAGCAAGACCCCTGTCATCATGCTCACCGNCAAGGGGGANACCTCCGACAAGGTCACCGGCCTGNAGGAGGGCGCCGANGACTACATCGTCAAGCCCTTTGAGACCAAGGAAGTCCTGGCCCGCATCCACGCCGTGCTGCGCCNTACGGTTGGCGAAGAGGACGCCGCCGGCGAGAAAAAGCTCTGCTTTGNTAAGCTCACCATCAACCTGGACGCTTACGAGCTGCTGGTGGACGGCAAGCGGGTGGACACGCCCCCCAAGGAGCTGGAGCTTCTCTACCACCTGGCCTCCTCCCCAAACCGGGTGTTTACCCGCAACCAGCTGCTGGACGAGGTGTGGGGCTTCGACTACTTCGGCGACAGCCGCACTGTGGACGTACACATCAAGCGCCTGCGGGAGAAGCTGGAGAACGTCAGCGACAAGTGGAGCCTGAAGACGGTGTGGGGCGTGGGCTATAAATTCGAGGTGACCGGCCAGTGAAAAGCCTCTACCGGCGGCAGTTTGCCATGATGGCCGGCATGATCTTCCTGTCCTTCCTGCTGCTGGGCGGCGCCTTCGCGGGCCTGAGCTACCAGTACGTCATCAGCGACAAGCGGGAGAACATGGAACACAACGCCAGCCACATNGCCTCCTTTACCAGCGCCTACCTGTCCACTCTGGGCTCCAGCGTGCAGGAGAGCGCCTATCAGCTCTACATCTCCTCCCTGTCCAGCATCTCCGGCTCCACGGTGATCCTGGCGGAGAACAACGGGGACATCGCCTTTGCCGTCTCCGCCGCCAGCCAGGGCACCAACTCCCTGCTCCAGGGGGCCATTCCCGCCGATGTGATGGAGGAGGCGTCCGGCCCCGCGGGCTACGCCCGCCTGTCCGACCTGGGGGGGCTGGTGGCCAAATCCTACGTGGTGGCCACGCCCATCCTGCAGCGCTCCGCCATCACCGGCCAGACCTACCAGCGGGGCGTGGTGTTCGTGATCAACGAGAGCTCCAGCCTCACTCAGCTGTGGCGGGATTTCGCCTCCATCTTTATCCTGGCCGCCGGCATCGTGTTCCTGCTGGCCTCCGCCATCTCCTCCTTCACCTCCCTGCGGCTGACCAAGCCGCTGAAGGACATGGCCGCCGCCGCCCGCCGCTTCGGCCAGGGGGAGTTCGACGTGCGGGTGGAGGGCTGCGAGAACCGAAAGGACGAGGTGGGAGAGCTGGCCGAATCCTTCAACGCCATGGCCGACTCCCTGGCCAAGAGCGNTCACCAGCGCAGCGAGTTTATCGCCAATGTCTCCCACGAGCTGAAGACCCCCATGACCACCATCGCCGGCTTTGCCGACGGGATCCTGGACGGCACCATCCCCCCGGNAANGNAGGCCGCCGCCCTCACCACNATCTCCTCCGAGACGCGGCGGCTCAGCCGCCTGGTGCGGCGGATGCTGGATCTCTCCCGGCTCCAGTCCAGCGAGAATGTCACCGCACAGGAGCGCTTCGACGTCAGCGAGCTTCTTCTGCGGGTGCTGGTGAGCCTGGAGGGTAAGATCAATGACAGGGGCCTGGATGTGGAGACCGACCTGCCTGAGGAGCCTGTCACCGTCTGGGGCGACCCGGACGCCATCACCCAGGTATGCTACAACCTGCTGGACAACGCCATCAAATTTGCCGCCCCCGGTTCCATCCTGAAACTGAGCGTGGCGGTCAAGGGGGAAAAGGCCCTGGTATCGGTCAGCGACACGGGGGAGACCATCCCGCCAGAGGAGCTCAATCAAGTCTTCGACCGGTTCCACAAGACCGACCACTCCCGCAGCGAGGATCGGGACGGCGTGGGGCTGGGCCTCTACATTGTCAAGACTATCATCGACAACCACAAGGAGACCATCTCCGTCAGCAGTGAGGAGCAGGTGACCACCTTCACTTTCACCCTCACCCTGGCCTGAGCCGTCTCCACCGCAGAGAAAGGAGGGTTTGCCATGGATCGGGAGGAGTTGGAAGCGCGCGCGTGGGATGGATCTGCGCAAGCGCGCCGTCCGGACTGGCAGCTCTCCCCGCCCCCTGCGCCTTACGGCCC
>CAJMXB010000063.1 GCA_905219705.1 Oscillospiraceae bacterium
GGTTCGCCCTACCCCTAAAATCCCTGGAAACTTAGTGTTCCCAGTACTTTCAGGGAAGTATGACTCCCCTCGCCTTACGCACATCATCATAAACCATCTTTCTCTCCCCGTCAACACCCTCACCCCATTTGTAACACAACCGTAAAAAACTTTGCGTGTATTGGAAATTGGACAAAAGAATACAATTTGAGGGGAACTTTTCCCCATCGAAAAACGTCTATATATTATACAAGGTAACAACGTCAGATTTTTTNAAGAATTTNTTACCGCTTTGTCCTTGTTTCCAGGATGGAAGAGAACAATAATAAAGGACGATCAAGAACACGCAGGAGGGAACGCTATGTCCGAACAACAGACCCCGGTGGCCCAGCAGACCACCCCCACCCAAGCTATCAACAAGACCAGCAGCGTGAAAAAGAAGCAGAACAAACGGAAGATCCGCAACGCCGTGATCGCCGTCGTCGTTTTGGCGGCCCTGGGCGTGGGGGGGTACTTCCTCTACGGCTTCCTGAACAAAACGGAAGAGATCGAGACCGAGATGCAGACCACCGAGGTGAATCTGGGCTCCATCACCTCCTCCGTGCAGGGCTCCGGCTCCGCCCGGGCCAAGGAATCCGCGGCCATCACCCTCACCCAGTCCGGCACGGTGCAGCAGCTCTATGTCAACGCCGGCGACGTGNTGACGGCGGGCCAACCCCTTTACACCATCTTCTCTCAGGCCGCTCAGGACGAGGTCACCTCCCGGCAGGACGCCCTGCGTACCGCCCAGGAGCGCATCGCCGACACCCAGAAGGACATCAACGACCTCTATAAACAGCAGAACAACCTGACTGTCCGCGCCCCCTTTGACGGCAAGATCACCGAGGTGGGCAAATTTACCGAGGGCCTGGATGTGGCCAAGGGCGCCACGGTATGCACTCTGGTCAACGACCGGAAGCTGAAGCTCTCCCTCTATTTCAGCTACGCCTATGAAAACGCCATCAGCGTGGGGCAGGACGTGAGCGTCTCCATCCCCGCGGTCATGGGCGGCTTTACCGGTAAAGTGGAAACCATTAACAAAGTTCACTACATATCGCCGGAGGGGGCCGACCACTTCGAGGTCATCGTGGTTTTTGACAACCCGGGCACCTTGACAGAGGGCATGAATGCGACCGCCGCGCTGGTGGACGCCTACGGCGCGCCCATCTATCCCTACGAAAACGGCAAAACGGAGTTTTACGAGGTACGGGAGGTGGTCACCGAGGCCGGCGGCCCCATGGTGAGCACCAACCTGCTGCGCTATGCCGACGTGAAGGCCGGCNATGTGCTGCTGGTGATGAGCTCGGACACCATCGACGAGGAGATCCGCAATCTCCGCAAGACTCTGGAGGAGAATCAGAAGGCGGTGGACGACGCCCAGAAGGCGCTGGAGACCGCCCAGGAGGCCCTTCAGGACTTTGACGCCGTGGCCCCCATTGACGGCACCGTCACCTCCTGCACTCTGGTGGAGGGCGGAGAGGNGAAAAGCGGCGACACCGTCATCACCATCTCCAACAATACTACTATGGTGGTCACCATCAGCGTGGACGACCGGAACATCGCCTACGTCAAGCCCGGCATGGGTGTGGATCTCCAGTCCAGCCGGGGCGACGGCAGCAGCTTCTACGGTGTGGTCACCAAGATCGACATGTCCCTCTCCGGCGACTCCATGGGCTCCGGTATGACCAACTACCCGGTGACCCTGGAGGTGGACAACTACGACGGAAGCCTGCTGGAGGGCATGTGGCTGAGCTACTCCTTCGTCACCAGCCAGTCTGAAAACTGCCTGGTGGTGCCCATGCAGAGCGTAAAGTACGTTTCCCTGGAGGACGGGGAGACCGCCTCGGTGGTCTTCGTTCAGGCGGAGGCCAAACCGGATAACGCTGTGGATGTGCCCATTCCCGAGCTCATGCCAGGCGAGACCCCCACCTATCCCTCTCAGGAGGACGGCTACTACGCCGTGCCCGTGGAGACCGGCCTTTCCGACAATTATAATGTGGAGATCAAGTCCGGTCTGAAAGGCGGAGAGACCATCTTCGTCAACTACTTCGTACAGCAGGCCTGGGGCTAAGGAGGCCGCCATGCTGATTGATATTAAAGACCTCTATAAGATCTACAACGAGGGGAAGGAGAGCGAGGTGCGGGCCCTGGATGGGGTCAGCCTTCAGATCGACCGGGGGGAGTTTGTCTCGATCATCGGCCAGTCCGGCTCGGGCAAGTCCACCCTCATGAATATCCTGGGCTGCCTGGATATTCCCACCTACGGAGACTACCATCTGGACGGCACCGATGTCACTGAGCTCTCCGACCGGCAGCTGGCCCATATCCGCAACAAGCAGATCGGCTTCATCTTCCAGGGCTATAACCTCATACCTGCCCTCTCCGCCCGGGAAAATGTGGAGCTGCCCCTCATCTATCAGGGCATCGGCCTTGACAAGCGGCATGACCGCAGCGAAGCCGCCCTGGAGCGGGTGGCCATGTTTGAACGGGCCGGCCATAAGCCCAGCGAAATGTCCGGTGGCCAGCAGCAGCGGGTGGCCATCGCCCGGGCCATCGCCACCCACCCCAACATCATCATGGCCGACGAGCCCACCGGCGCCTTGGACTCCAAGACGGGCCGCCATGTGTTGGAGATCCTCCACTCTCTCCACGATGACGGCACCACCGTCATTCTTATCACCCCCGACAACGGCATCGNCGCCACCGCCGAGCGCATCGTGCGCATCGCGGACGGCAAGATCATCGCCGACGGCACCCGAGAGGAGGTGGGCCTGTGAATATCTCCCAAGCGGTAAAGATGGCCGCGAAATCCATCTCCTCCAANAAAGGCCGCAGCTTTNTCACCATGCTGGGCATCATCATCGGCCTGGCCGCCGTCATCATCCTGGTCTCCTATGCNGAGGGCCAGAACTTGGCCATGAAGGCCTACTACGAGAGCATGGGTACCAACACCCTGTCGGTCTCGGCCTACAACTGGATGGATTCCAGCAACAATGTGGGCCAGCAGCTCTATGACTACTGCCTGGGCATGAAGGAGATCCAGGGCATCACCCCCAACGGCTATGTGAACCAGGACGTGACTATCTCCTACGGAGCCAAGACCCTGGCCCGGAACCGGAACTACGGCGGCGGTATGGTAGTGGTAGAGGGTGGCGGAATGTCTGTGTCCTACGGAGGGGGCAGTGACGATCATTACCCCCAGATCCGCCTGGGTAACGACAAGTATGGCCTGTGCAATGACTACAAGATCGCCAAGGGCCGAGAGTTCAGCTATCTGGAGATCCAAAACATGAGCCAGGTGTGCATCCTGGGCTCGGACACAGCGGAGTACCTGTTTTCCTTCGCTGACCCCATCGACAAGATCATCTCGGTCAACGGTCTGCCCTTCCGGGTCATCGGCGTCTACCAGAGCAAGGCCGCCGGGCTGAACCTGGGTAACAGCGAGGACTCCTACTGGATGAGCGAGTCCATCAAGCGCAACGACCAGCTTCTCCTCCTGCCCAGCTCCATGACCCGTTACTTCAACAACAACGAGTCCATCACCGACTACACCGTGAAGGTCAAGGATTCCGACTCTATCACCAAGGTGGTCACCGACCTCAACGGCTTTTTGTCCAATATTGTCAACACCAACTACGGCGGCTACTATGTGGACAATCCCCAGCAGTGGCAGGACAGCCAGAACGAGGCTGCGGCCGTTCAGCAGCGGTTCCTGGGGGGCATCGCCGCCATCTCCCTGCTGGTGGGCGGCATCGGCATCATGAACATCATGCTGGTCACCGTCACCGAGCGGACAAGGGAGATCGGCATCCGCAAGGCCATCGGCGCCGAGCGGCGGAGCATTATCACCCAGTTCCTCATTGAGGCGGCTATGATCTGCGGGATCGGTGGTATCCTGGGTATTGTCGTGGGCTACATAGGCACCATGGTGGTCACAAAGCTATCCTTCGGGTTAGTGATGATGCCAGGTTCCAGTATCACTNCGGGAGCCTTTGCCATCTCCGTGGCCCTGGGCATCATCTTCGGCCTGTACCCCGCTATCAAGGCCTCCGCCCTCCAGCCGGTAGAAGCTCTGCGCGCAGATTGATTGAAGGAGACAACGCAAATGAAACTGAAACGCATTTTTGCCCTGGGCCTGGCCTTGAGCCTGAGCCTTACCGTCCTCCCCGCGGCCTCCGCCGCCCAGCAGACCCCCGTCCGGGANATCTCCGATCCTCAGCTTATGGAGTCGGTTCAGTTCCTCCGCCTGATGAAGGTCACCGACGGCGTAGGCGATGGGCTCTTTAACCCCAGCGGCACCCTGAGCCGGGCTGAGTTCTGCGCTATGGCTGTCCGGGCCCTGGACCGCGCCGACGAGGTGCCCACCCAGGAGGGCCGCACCATCTTCAAGGACGTCCCCTCCACCTACTGGGCCCGGGGCTACATCAATGTGGCCACCCAGTCCACCGGCACCGGCGACAACGCCACCCCCGGGATCATCCGGGGCGACGCCACCGGCTGCTTCCATCCCGACGATCCCATCACCTTTGCCGAGGCAGTGACCATCCTTATACGGGTGCTGGGTTACAACGACTCCAATGTGGGCTTCGGCATGGCCTGGTATGACGGCTATATCTCCACCGCCGCCTCCGTCGGCCTCACCGATGATCTTTACGTCGGCCCCACCGAAACCCTCACCCGGGCCCAGGCCGCCACCCTTTTCTATAACCTCTACTTTACCGAGCCCAAGGACTCCAAGGACAGCTACCTGGTCTCCATGGGCGGAAAAGAGGAGGAGGGCGGCATTGTCCTGGACGTGGACGCCACCGCTGACGACGGCACCACCGGCGCCGTGCAGACCACCAAGGGCACCTATAAGACCGACCGGGTCTTCGACGCCGCGCTGGAGGGCTTTGAGGGCAAGGCCATCCTGGATTCCGACGGCAAGCTCCTAGCCTTCCAGCGCAAGGAGGGCGCCAGCAGCCGCACGGTGAACATCATCTNCACCCAGGCCACCTACCTCACCATCTCCGGCGGCGACCGGCTGGATGTGGAGCCCGACACCACAGTCTACCGCGACGGAAAGACCACCACCTGGCGCGAGGTCTATACCAACGTCAAGTCCTCCACCTCCGTCACCCTCCATTATGGAGCCAACGGCAAACTCTCCTATCTCTTCTTCCCCTCCACCGACCCCGATTCCGCCACCTCCATGGTGGCCCGCACCGCCCCCAACGGAAGCGCCAATCCCTTTGCCGCCCTGGCCAATGGCGGGACTTACACCATGTTCAAAAACGGCGTGGCGGCCGACGCCTCTGACATCCGCCAGTGGGACGTGGCCACCTGGGACGCGGGCACCCGGGTCATTCAGGTCTCCGACCTGAAGCTCACCGGCGTCTATGAGAGCGTCACTCCCAGCCCCCAGGCCCCCATCACTGTCACCCTCATGGGTAAGTCCTTCGACGTGCTCGCCTCCGCCCGCAGCGACCTGGCCGCCTTTAAGCCCGGGGACAAGATCACCCTTCTGCTCACCATGGAGCACCAGGTGGCCGGTGTGGTCTCCGCCGACACGGTGACCGGAAACGCCGTGGGCGTGGCTACCGTCACGGATACCACCGCCACCGTCAAGCTCCTTCAGAGCGGCCTGGAAGTCACCGGCGAAGTCCATTCCGCAGCCAAAGACCGCTACAACAACCAGCTGGTCACCGTCACCAGCTCTACCTCCGGCCGCCTGAGCCTTTCCCTGGTCTCCGGCTCCGTTGCCCGGGGGAACCTGGATGTGGCTACGCGCACCGTGGGAGATAAAGTCCTCTCCGAGAACGTGGTGGTCTATGACCGGGTGGAGAAGGGCGACATGGTGGCTGTGAGCTACGACCAGCTCCCCGCCACCGTCTCCCGGGACAAGATCGCCTTTACCTCCACCGACTCCACCGGGCGCATCAACTGCCTGGTGCTCAATGACGTCACCGGCGACGCTTACCAGTACGGGTATTTTAAATATGAAAGCGGGAAGCGGATCCCCGAATATAAGACCGAGGAAAAGGCTGTGCTGGATAAAGACGGCAAGCCTCTGACCGACGAGGATGGAAACCCGGTGACAGAAGAGGTCATCGTCTACGACGGAAACGGCAATCCCATCATTNTAGGTTATAAAACGGAAGGCTCCCCCACCCTCTGCGTCAGGCAGGGCAGCGACAAGGGCGCGNAGACNACTACTCCNGCCGGCACCTNCCTCTCCACCATCCGCAACAAGGTTCCCGGCGGCGTGGCCTACACCGCCGACGGTAAGGTGGCCGCCACGGTNTATCTCACCGCCATCACCGGCGTGGCCCGTGCCAGCTTCGACATGGACGACATGACCGTTACTGTGGCCGGGGTCTCCTGGCCCGTGTCCGACAAAGTGCAATGCTACAATAACTCCACCAAAACCTGGTTCGCCCCCGGTGAAACCGGCCTGGAGGCCGCCCGCGGCTATGCCGACCAGCTCACCGTCTACTACGACCGCCCCGCGGCGCAGGGCGGCAAGATCCGCCTGGTGGTCATTCCCTGAGCGTCCCCTCAAAAGGCCCAGTCCAGTTGGACTGGGCCTTTTTTCGTCCTTTTNCTCCGCTTTCGCACATTACTGTACGACTGCAAANTTCTCAGGTCTACCAAATGTCTACCAAAATCCCCCTTCAAACCACTGTCCCCCAAGGACTTCAAAAATTACCAATATTTGGTGTCTACCACATGTCTACCACCATCACTTTTCCGGCCGGGAAACGCTGTTTCCCGGCCGTTTTTTATGCTTTTCCTCACTTTTACGGCTGCACCAGTGGTGTCATACTTGAAAAGCAACAGAAAAAGTCCTTATTTTTCAAGGCTTTCAAGCGACAAACTT
>CAJMXB010000064.1 GCA_905219705.1 Oscillospiraceae bacterium
GTATACCAGTCATGGCACAAAACAAAAGGATGAGCGTGTCTGGCAGTTTTCACTATCGGATACGGACAAAGACAGAATCAATGACTGTATTCAAAGTGGATTTAAGACTTATATTATATTCATCTGTGGAGAAGAATCCTTCTTAGACGGTGAAATTGTGGTGCTTACGCAGGCTGAATATTTGACAGTAGCCCATAAAACGGGTATTCGGATCAAATTACAGGGGAAAAGCCCTAAAAAATACGTTATTGCTGATAGACAGTCAAGTAATATTCTAACAGTGGATCGTAACCGCTTTGATACTAAACTTACTGATATTAAAGACAGCAGAATTTTAGGGGGATAAAATGATTGTAGACATTTTAGGCGGAATATTGCTTAATAAAGCGTTTTTTGATATTAAGAAGCCAATGCCTCACGAATCAAAGAAAAGCATATGTGAAAAAAATTTATTTTATTCAGACAGAGTAGCATGGGAAAAGAGAAGGAATATGCAACATCTTAAAGGATGTATGAAAACTTTTTATTGCGGAAATGGTGGTGAAGATTTTTGGTGGACATATGATCAAATTTGCCTAATTGTAGATAGGTTAAAAGAACAAAAATTCCCGTTCGTTTTAGAGTATTATAGCTTCAAAGAACACCGAAACATAAGGTTTGAGGATTCTACTTTGGATAACGCTGAATTGTTTATGAGCAGCTATCCCTCTATTTCGATTCGGTGCTATTTATGCTCTGATGAAGGCAAAGTTTTGAAAGAAATTGACTCCTTTGTTTACAAATTTCCAGATAATTTGCGTTTGCTTTGGCAGCAAGGAAAGATTATTATTGATAATATTGAGATGACACTCTTTGAAGCTGATAAGCACATATCAGAAGAATGGGAACGCATGAATGAGAAAAGTTAATGTATGGGGCAACCGCCGAATATTACGGCGGCTGTCCTCTTTTTATGCTGTAAAATACTGACTGTATCTTTCTAATTCATCATCTGTAAGTGATATAAAATCCTCTTCTCCAAGTCCAGCAAGAAAGAACGTGCCGCAAATTATGTCATATGCACAGCCCTCTCTATCAAATAGCAAGCGATTTTGCGGAAGGCCAATAAGTTTACCCTCTTCATTACATACAAGGGCAATAGGATCATCAAATGGATATATGGCTTGTATGTAACCGCCCACAATCGCTTTCATTTCTTCCAAACTACCGCAAATGTCCTTGCTATAAGGCGGTTTTAGCGGTTCGATAACAAGTATTCTCATGCCCGGTACAACTCCAATACATTATTGACAAGCTGTACCAACTCCCCACGGCTGATAACCGCATCAGGCGTAAAGTCTGCCCTGTCCTCGATCCAGTTAAGGGCAACGGCAGTCTGTATAGCCTCTTGTGCCCAGCCGCTATACTGGATATGCTGAAGGCTGTATTCCTTCTGCTCAACAAATCGACTCAAAATAGCTAAAATCTGCGACCATGTAACTTTACCATTGGGATCATACCTACCATTGCCCACACCGTTGACAATCCCCGCTGCCTGTATCGTCTTGACATACGTGGTATACCACGCATCGGCGGCAACATCGGCAAAGGCCAGTCCTGCATTGCTGTATTTTGCAATAGACTCATCATCTAACAGACGGTATATAATCGTTGCCAACTGCGCCCGTGTCAATGGATCATCCTCATGGAGTAGACCATCCCCATAACCAAGCAATACAACCGTTCGAGATGTGTCTATAACTGCTCCATTACAAGCAAGCTGTGGTTTAGTTGGAGCGGAAGTTTCAGGTTGTTCTTGCGGTTTGCTATTCTCTTCTGGCTTCGTGCCTGTAGAGGGCTTTGTAGGCCGCTGTGACGGCCTATAGTCTATTGGAGGGGTATAATCATCATTATTACCGTTGCTACCCTCAGAGGGCTTTTGTGGCGTGTCTGGTGTAGTGTCTACGGGATTGTCTGTGGAATCATCCTGCGGCGGCTCTGTGGGCTGCTCCGGGGGCTGTGACGGGGTATCTGTTGGATCGCCCTCGTTGTCGCCTTGCGGGGGTTGTGCTGGTTGCTGCGGTACGTTCTGATCCCCGGTATCGGGGGTGTTGGTATCGCCGCCTGTCCCCTCCCCTTCTGACGGTTGTATCGACTCCTGTGGGGGCTGCTCTCCACCTGTGGTATCATCATCCCCGGTCTGATCCCCCGGTTGCTGTGGAGGCTGTGGCTGTTCTGAAGAGGCATCTTCACCGTTATCAGTATCGCCGGGGTCTGGTACAAAGTATTCTGCGGCCTGTTCTTCTGTTAAGCGTATTAACTGTATTGTGCCTTCATAATCAGTCAAAGGCATTTCAATTTTCTCGCCTGTTATTTCATTGTAATAATCGTGTGAATCATCCAAATCATTGATTATAGTAGTTTTCCCGGTTGAAAAAATATCATTCTTTTCCCCACTATGAGCAATAAAGTTCTCGCTAAATTGACAATTCTTTATGAGCAAATCGTCAGGACTATTAACGGCACTTGATGAATTGTCGGTAAAAGTCGAATTTAGAATCTGTAGTTTGCCAGAAGAACTAATTGCTCCACCCGCCGAATTGGTATGATTTCTTTCAAAATTGCATGAATCAATTTGAACATCTGTATAAGCTGTTATCGTTATTGCTCTTCCTGTTGCACCACTAAAAGTGCAATGATCTATGTACACTTTGTTTATGTTTAAGTCTCCGCATATTCTAATAAACTCCAAGTAATCATTACCATTGTAATCAAATATGCAGTTAGAAATTGTAACCCCATTGTTTGTTGCGTAGTTTACTACAATCAATGCGCTATTATCTCCCGCAAATGAAAATCCGCTTATTTTGGCTCCATCGTCTAAGTAAAGCAATGCGTTATTTTCTGCATTACCACTGACAATAGTTAATTTTTTATCTGTTTCAAGTGTTTCCCCCTCAATGTGTATTTCTGTTGACAGGTAAATAACATCATCTTCTTCGGCGGTATCAATAGCCGCTTGTAGTTCATCTAATGTGGCAACTACAACAGGCTCTTGCTCCTGCTGGATAGGCTGATCTGTAGCGGTATTCTCTTCCGCTGCAAAGGCGGGAATTGCCAGTATCAGCATAGTAAGTACAATCAAGATCACTTTCTTCATCGTTCTAAATCCTCCAACTTTTTATTATTGTCGGTCATGCTGGCAACTAACTTACTAATCATTGCTGCTTCGGCGGCTGTCAGGCCAGATAGATCAAGGGGGCTGTTATTCTTGCGCCCCAGCAGATAGTCCGTAGAAACATTGAAAACATCTGCCAATCGTACAAGCGTAATATATGAGGGCTGGCGCACACCAGTCTCATACATAGAGATAGACGATTTTTCAACATTTACTAATCTTGCAACCTGATCCTGCCGCAAATGGTTTTCTATCCGCAATGCTTTCAGTTTTTCGCCCAATTCAATAATCATTTGTTGCGTTCACCTCCACGCAACAATGATAGAATACCAGATTTTGCTTGACAGTTGGTGAATTGCGCTTGACCGGCTGTGAATCCGTAAAAAAATAGCCGCATAACCCCAATAGAGGCTATACGGCTGCAATGGCACTTTGATAAATGCACAAAAAAGTTGCGAATTTGTCAAAATCCCATTAAAAAAGAGTGTTGGCGGCTCTTTTGCAATCCACTTCATGTTGATTGTATTGGCGAGGCCATTCGTCTGGCCAAGGAGCGCATGGATCAGAAAAACGTCTATTTTGTCAATCCCGCCTTCGACGCCCCCAAAAAGAGCTGAAACCGTCTGTTTCATCTGCGTTTGGCAAAAGCCCCACCCTGTTTTAAAACAGGGTGGGGCTTTTTGTTACAAATTGGTGTACCCCATAAGGGATTGGTCGATCTCACGAGCGGCACCGCGGCCCTCCCGGATCGCCCAAACCACCAGGGACTGGCCCCGGCGCATATCGCCGGCGGCAAAGACATTCTCCACATTGGTGGCGTAACTCTCAGGGGCAGTCTTCACATTCGAACGCGCCCCCGTCTCTACGCCAAAGGCTCGCGGCACATAGGCCTGGGGTCCCAGGAAGCCCGCCGCGATGAGCAACAGGTCACAGGGCAACTCCTCCTCCGTTCCTGGAAGGGACTTCAGATCCCCGCCCAGCCTCACTGTTTTGACCCCCCTGAGCCTGTTTTTCTCATCGGAAAGCAACGCAGTCACCGTGGTCTGATACACACGGGGATCCGCGCCGAATTTGGCAATTGCCTCCTCCTGCCCGTAATCGGTCTTACAGATCCGGGGCCACTCCGGCCAGGGGTTGCCCTCTCCCCTGCCCTCCGGCGCCTTTGGCATCATCTCCAGCTGGATCACGCTCTTGCATCCGTGACGGATACAGGTGCCCACACAGTCATTGCCCGTATCGCCGCCTCCCACGATGACGACCCGCTTATCCTTGGCGGAGATAAATTTTCCATCCTTCAGACCGGAATCCAGCAGACTTTTGGTTGTCTGTGTGAGAAAATCAACCGCAAAGTGCACTCCCTTTACGTCCCTGTTCTCCACTTGCAGATCTCGGGGCTGGGCCGCACCGCAGCACAAAAGCACCGCGTCATAATCCCGCCGCAGCTCCTCCGCCATCACGTCGTGTCCCACGTCGACGCCGGTACAGAACCGCACCCCCTCCGCCTCCATGAGCCGGAGCCGGCGCAAAACGATCTCTTTTTCCAGCTTCATATTGGGGATACCGTACATCAGCAGACCACCGGCCCGGTCGGCGCGCTCGTAGACGGTGACCAGGTGGCCCCGGCTGTTGAGCTGCTGGGCCGCAGCCAGGCCGGAGGGGCCGGAGCCCACGATAGCCACCCGCTTTCCCGTCCGGGTCTTGGGCGGCCGTGGAACGATCCATCCGCCGGCCCATGCCTCCTCAATGATGCCCAGCTCGTTGGCTTTTACGGTAACTGCATCCCCGTGAAGGCCGCAGGTGCAGGACGCCTCGCACAACGCAGGGCAGACCCGTCCGGTAAACTCAGGGAAGCTGTTGGTTTTCAGGAGCCGCTCCAGCGCATGGCGAAAATTTCCCGTATATACAAGGTCATTCCACTCTGGGATCAGGTTGTGGAGGGGGCAGCCGGAGGCCATCCCTCCAAGCACCGCTCCGGACTGGCAAAAGGGTACGCCGCACTCCATGCAGCGGCCGCCCTGCCTTTGCCGCTCNTCCCGGGGCAGGNGTGGATGAAATTCCCTATAGTGCCGGATCCGCTCCAGGGGCGCTTCCGCCGGGTCATTTTTGCGGTCAAATTCCAGAAATCCTGTGGGCTTACCCATTACCGTACACCTCCCTTGGCATTGGCGTAGAATGCCTCGATCTCCGCCTGTTCCCGGCTCATCCCCTTCTCCTCCATGCGGCCGATGGCCTGGAGCATCCGGTCATAGTCATGGGGCATGATCTTCTTGAAAAGGGGCAGATAATGGTCAAAGTCAGCCAGGATCTCCCGGCCGCGGAGAGAACCTGTAGCCTCTGTATGGCGCTCAATAAGGGTGCGCAGTTCAGCCACATCGTGCTTTTCCGTCACCAGCTCCATCCCTACCAGCTCCTTGTTGAGCCGCAGGTAGAGATCCCGCTTCTCATCCAGAACGTAGGCCACTCCCCCGGACATACCGGCGGCGAAGTTTTTTCCGGTGGGGCCCAAAATCACCACACGGCCGCCGGTCATGTACTCACAGCCGTGGTCGCCCACCCCCTCCGCAACAGCTGTAGCTCCGGAATTTCGGACGCAGAACCGCTCTCCCGCCTGTCCGGCGATAAAGGCGGTACCGGAGGTGGCGCCATAGAGGGCCACATTGCCGATGATAATATTGTCGCAGGCCCGGAAGGGGGACTTTTTCGGCGGGAACACAATGAGTTTTCCGCCGGAGAGCCCCTTACCGAAGTAATCGTTGGAGTCGCCCTCCAGCTCCAGGGTCAGGCCCTTGGGAAGGAATGACCCAAAGGACTGACCGCCGCCGCCGGTACAGTGGACGGTGAAGGTATCCTCGGGCAAGCTTTGACCAAACCTTCGGGTGATGTCGCTGCCCAAGATGGTTCCCAGTGTCCGGTCTGTACTTGACACGGAGAGGGAAAGCTCCCCCTTCTCCCCCGTCTCCAGCGCTTTTCTCAGTTTCTCTTCCAGCAGCTTCAGATCTACGGTATCCTCCAAGTGGAAATCATAGATATCGGCGGGATCAAAATGGGTTTTGGGCCGGCCCACACAGGAGGGATCCAATATGGCGGAAAGATCCACTGCGGCGGCCCGGCCGCTGACGCCCGCCCGACGGCGGAGCAGATCCGTCCGCCCCACCAGCTCATCCACCGTGCGAACGCCCAGCTTTGCCATGTGCTCCCGCAGCTCCTGGGCAATAAAGCGCATAAAGTTCACCACATATTCCGGTCTGCCACGGAACCGCTTGCGCAGCTCCGGGTTCTGGGTGGCCACACCCACGGGGCAGGTATCCAGATTGCACACCCGCATCATCACGCAGCCCATGGTGACCAGGGGCGCGGTGGCGAAGCCGAACTCCTCCGCGCCCAGCATGCAGGCGATAGCCACGTCACGGCCGGACATGAGCTTGCCGTCGGTCTCCACCACCACCCGGGAACGAAGTCCATTTGCGATGAGGGTCTGGTGGGTCTCGGCCAGCCCCAGCTCCCAGGGAAGGCCCGCGTTGTGGATCGAGGTGCGGGGAGCGGCTCCGGTGCCGCCGTCATAGCCGGATATCAGCACCACCTGCGCCCCCGCCTTGGCTACGCCGGCGGCGATGGTGCCCACCCCGGCCTCCGAGACCAGTTTTACCGAGATGCGGGCCTGGCGGTTGGCGTTTTTCAGATCGTAGATCAGCTGGGCCAGATCCTCGATGGAGTAAATATC
>CAJMXB010000065.1 GCA_905219705.1 Oscillospiraceae bacterium
ATTGGCCGTCCACTGGGCGTAGACGGTGGTGTTGGAGGTGAAGGTATAGCTGGTGGTGATCCTGCTTCCGCCGGAGGAACTGGTGTACCAGCCCTCAAAGCGGTACCCGGCCCGGGTGGGAGTGGGCAGGGAAGAGAGCCTGCCGTTTTTCGTGACGGCGCTCTGAACAGTGGTCGTGCCGCCGCGGGCGTCAAAGAGGATGGTGAACTCCGCAGGCCCGGGCGTCGGGGTCGGCGTGGGCGTGGGAGTAGGAGTAGGTGTAGGTGTGGGTGTAGGTGTGGGCGTGGGAGTAGGCGTAGCCCCCGGCGTATTCGTGGGTTCCGGAGTATCTGTGGGTGTGGGCGTCGGCGTGGGTGTGGGCTCCGCTGTGGGATCCGGCGAGGGATCCGGCTCCACCGTCGGGTCGGGGGTGGGTTCCGCCGTAGGGCTTTCCTCTGGGTCGGGCGTTTGCGTTTCCTCAGTGGAGGCGCTGGTAGAGGGACTTTCATCCTCCGCCATAACGCCGGTGGGCAGAAGGGCCAGGAGCATACACAGAGACAGGAGCAGAGCCAGGGAACGCTTNTTCATATCATACGCCTTCTTTTATAATGATAAAATGCCTATGAGATCATTTGCTCAGCTGTTCGATCCCTTTCGCTATGCGGCGCAGGGTCTCCTCCCGGCCCAGAATGTGGCACAGCTCCACCGCGCCGCCGGGGGTGACGGCCTTGCCGGACAGGGCGGTGCGCACCGGCCACATGATCCGGCCATTTTTCAGCTCCAGCTTTTCCGCCAGGCCCACCAAGGCGTCGTGGATGGCGTCGTAGCTCCATGCCTGGAGGGCCTCCAGTACCGGCAGGGTGGCCTTGAGAGCCTCCAGAGAGTTTTCCTCGTCGGTCTTCATTTTCTTGTGGCAGTATAGCTCGTTGGAATACTGGGGCAGCGCGTCGAAGAAGTCCACCTGGGGGGCAATGTCCAGCAGGGTGTCGCACCGTGGCTGCACCAGGGGAGCTACCAGCTTCAAATCCACCTGGGGGGCGTGGACGGCCTGCTGCAGGTAGGGCTGAGCCAGGGGATAGAACGCCTCAGGGGAGAGGGCGCGCAGGTAGTTGGCGTTGAAGTATTTCAGCTTCTCGATGTCGAAGATGGCGGGGGACTTGGAGATGCCGGAGAGCTCAAAAATGTCCGCCAGCTCGGGCAGGGTGAAAAACTCCCGCTCGGCATTCTCCCCTCTGGGGGCCCAGCCCAGCAGCGCCACATAGTTGAGGATGGCCGTTGTGAGATAGCCCTGGGCCTTCAGATCCTCATAGGAGGGATCGCCGTGGCGTTTGCTCATCTTGTTGTGGGCGTCCCGCATGACGGGGGAGCAGTGGATATAGGTGGGAACTTCCCAGCCAAAAGCCTCGTAGAGCAGGTTATACTTGGGGGCGGAGGAGAGGTATTCGCTGCCCCGCACCACATGGGTGATGCCCATGAGATGGTCGTCGATGACGTTGGCAAAATTGTAGGTGGGAAGGCCGTCCCGCTTCAGGAGCACCTGGTCATCCAGCGTGTCATTGTCCACGGTGATGGCGCCGAAGACCGCGTCCTGGAAGGTGGTCTGGCCCGTCTGGGGGATCTTCTGGCGCACCACGTAGGGCTCGCCTGCCGCCACCCGGGCCTTGGCCTCGGCCAGAGGCAGGCCGCGGCAGGGGTCGGCGGTCTTCTCGAAGTTGCCGGAGTCCTCGGCGGACTCCGCCTTCTCGCAGAAGCAGTAATAGGCGCCGCCCNTTTCCACCAAAAGATGGGCATACTTGCCGTAGAAGTCCCGCCGCTCGGTCTGGATATAGGGGCCCACCGGGCCGCCCACGTCGGGGCCCTCGTCCCAGGTGAGGCCGCACTCCCGGAGGGTCTTGTAGATCACGTCCACAGCGCCCTCCACCAGGCGGCCCTGGTCGGTGTCCTCAATGCGCAGCAGGAACTTGCCCCCCTGGTGCCGGGCAATGAGCCAGGTGTACAGGGCGGTGCGGAGGTTGCCCACGTGCATATACCCTGTGGGAGAAGGGGCAAACCGGGTGCGGACTTCCCCGTGGGGGATCCGCTTTTCCATCTCATCGAACCAGGACATGTCCATGATAAATTTCTCCAAATGTGACTGGGTTTGTCTTTATTTTATCGGCAGGGGAAGAACTTGTCAAGCGGGGAGAAATGTGATATAGTGATTTGGTATTACCAGGGCGGTCAGCCGTTCTGAGAAAAGGAGTGTNTCACATGATAAAAGGACGCAAGATCAGCTTCAGCGGTATCCAGCCCAGCGGCGATATCCACCTGNGCAACTATATGGGGGCACTCCGGCACTGGCCGACCTATCAGGATGAATATGACTGCGTCTACTGCGTGGTGGACGAGCACGCCATCACCCTGCGGCAGGATCCCGCCACCCTGCGCCGCCGCTCCACAGAGCTCTTTGCCCAGCTCATCGCCTGCGGCATCGACCCCAATAGGAGCATCCTCTTTGTCCAGTCCATGGTGCCCGCCCACGCGGAGCTGGCATGGATCCTCAACTGCTTTACCATGTTCGGCGAGCTTAGCCGTATGACCCAGTTCAAGGACAAGTCCGCCAAGCACGCCGACAACATCAACGCCGGCCTATTTACCTATCCCACCCTTATGGCCGCCGATATCCTCCTCTACCAGACGGACATCGTCCCGGTGGGGGAAGATCAGCGCCAGCATGTGGAGCTCACCCGGGACATCGCCCAGCGGTTCAACGGCGTGTACGGCGACGTGTTCACCATGCCCGAGGCGGTCATACCCAAGCAGGGGGCCCGGGTCATGGGCCTGAGCACCCCCGACAGCAAGATGAGCAAGNCCGTCTCCGAGGGCTGCGTCTTCGTGATGGATAAGCCCGAGGACATCATGCGCAAGTTCAAGCGGGCCATCACCGACTCCGATACGGAGGCCTGTGTGCGCTATGACCGGGAGGCAAAGCCCGGGGTGAGCAACCTGCTGGATATCTACTGTGCCGCCGCCGGNGAGAGCCTGGAGGCGGCCCAGNGCCGCTTCGCCGGCCAGGGCTACGGTACGTTTAAGCCCGCCGTGGGAGAGGCCGTTGTGGAATGCCTGCGCCCCGTGCGGGAGGAGACTGAGCGGCTTCTGAGCGACAAGGGGGAGCTGGAGCGGCTCATGCGCCAGGGGGCGGACAAGGCCGCCTGCGTGGCGGGCCGCACCCTGAGCAAGGTACAGAAAAAGGTGGGCTTCCTGCCCCGCTGACCCCTTTACGTATGAAACCCTCCGGCCCCGCCGGAGCAAGGAGAGATACGCCCATGCCTATTTCATTGGAACTCATCGGTCAGGTGGCCGCCGCCCTGGGTGTGGCCTTCCTGATCGCCCTCATCCTCACCCCCGTGGTGAAAACCCTGGCGGTGAAGATGGGCGCGGTGGACGATCCGAGCAAGGATAAAGACCCGGAGCGGCGGATGCACTCAGACCCCATCCCCCGGTTNGGAGCGCTGGCCATCGTGCTGGGCTTCCTGCTCTCCACCCTTATCTTCGTGCCGCTGACGACCCAGCTTCAGGGCGCTTTGCTGGGGGCGGTGATGATCGTGGTGCTGGGCGTCTTTGACGATATCTATGACCTGCGGGCCNAGTTCAAGCTGGTGGTGCAGATCGTGGCCGCCNTCATCGCCGTCATGACGGGCAATGTGATCGAGGCTTTGTCCAACCCCAACATCTTCTCCTCCAACCCCTATTGGGAGCTGGGGATCCTGGCCTATCCCATCACGCTGATCTGGATCGTGGCCATGACCAACGCCGTCAACCTCATTGACGGGCTGGACGGCTTGGCCTGCGGCGTTTCCTCCATCAGCTCTATGACCCTGCTGGTCATCGCCCTGCTGCTGGGGGAGCCTCAGGTGGCGCTTCTGGTGGCTGCCCTTGCGGGGGGCTGCCTGGGCTTTTTGCCCTACAATATGAATCCGGCCAAGATCTTCATGGGGGACACCGGCTCCACCTTCCTGGGCTACATCCTGGCGGTCATTTCTGTCCAGGGCCTCTTTAAGATGTACACCNTCATCTCCTTTGTGGTGCCCTTCCTGCTCTTCGGCCTGCCCATCTTTGACACCTGCTTCGCCTTTATCCGCCGCATCGCCCACGGCCAGAGCCCCATGCACGCCGACCGGAGCCATGTCCACCACCGTTTGATCGATATGGGCTTTTCCCNGAAGCAGGCGGTGGCAGTCCTGTACGTCATCACCGCCATTCTNGGCCTTTCCGCCGTGGTGCTCACCACCTCCGGGGCGGTGAAGGCCATGCTGCTGCTGTTCGCCTTCTGCGTGGCGGGAGCGGTGGCGCTGAGCGTATTCTATGGCGCCCACCGGCCCCGGCGGGATCGCAGGGAAGAGGAGGAGAAGTGATGAGCGTGCGTGNCATGTCCATCTTCGGCACCCGGCCCGAGGCCATCAAAATGGCCCCCCTGGTGCGGGAGCTCTCCCGCCGNGAGNGGATCGAGAGCNTCTGCTGTGGCACCGCCCAGCACCGGGAGATGCTGGACAGCGTACTGGACATCTTTCGGATCCGGCCCGACTTTGACCTGAATATCATGGAGCCGGGGCAGACCCTGTCCACCATCACCACCAAATGTCTGCTGGGCCTGGAGAAGGTCTTTGCCGAGGGAAAGCCCGACCTGGTGCTTGTCCACGGGGACACCTCCACCGCCTTTTCCGCCGCCCTGGCCGCCTTCTATGGCCAGATCAAGGTGGGCCATGTGGAGGCGGGCCTTCGCANCTACGACAAATACTCCCCCTTCCCCGAGGAGATGAACCGCACCATGGTGGGCGACCTGGCCGATCTCCACTTCTGCCCCACCGCCGCCAACCGGGACAACCTGCGGCGGGAGGGGATCTCCGATGGGGTCTTCCTCACCGGCAACACAGTCATCGACGCCATGGCNACCACGGTGCGGCNGGATTTTCATTTCCCCACAGAGCTTTTGAACCATTTGGATTATGTAAACCGAACGGTGATCCTGGTCACCTGTCACCGCCGGGAGAATTACGGCGAGCCCATGAGGCACATCATGACCGCCCTGCGCCGTCTGGTGGAGGCATATCCCCAGGTGGAGCTGGTGTATCCGGTTCACCTGTCTCCCGTAGTTCGCCAGGCGGCGGGGGAGTACCTGGCCGGCCACGGCCGTATCCATCTGATCGACCCGGTGGATGTGGAGGAGATGCACAATCTCATGGCCCGGTGCTCCTTTGTGATGACCGACTCCGGCGGGCTTCAGGAGGAGGCCCCGGCTCTCGGAAAGCCCGTGCTGGTCATGCGCCGGGAGACCGAGCGGCCCGAGGCGGTCTCCGCGGGCACGGTGAAGCTGGCGGGCACTGAGGAGGAGAACATCTTCGCCCTGGGGGCCCAGCTTATTGCCGACCGGTCGGCCTATGACGCCATGGCCCATGCGGTCAATCCGTACGGGGACGGCCGGGCCTGCGCGCGCATCGGAGACGCCATCGAGTATCACTTCGGCCTGCGGGAGAGCGGCCCGGAGGAGTTCAAGGCATAAAAGAGTTCAAAAGCCTCCCCTTGGGGGGAGGCTTTTGAAAAGAAAGGGGGAATGGCCCATGGAACGGAAAAGCCGGAATATTTTGGTGGCGCTCATTGCCGTGGTCATCATCGCCGCCGNCTTTTCCAGCTTCGGCCTTCCCCTCTTTGCAAATCCCACGGCCACTATCACCCTGCCCACCCCTGTCCCCACCGGGGTGGAGCAGCCGGGGGAGAGCGGTCAGAGCGGCGGCGTCCGGGTAGATGTGACTCCGGGCACTGTTCAGAGCGTCATCGCCGCTATGAGCCGGCTGGAGAGCTATTCCAGGGTGGTCACCACCACCCTGGAGGGGGTCACCTCCACCGCCCAGGTCTGGGTGGACGGCGGCTGGACGCGGGCCGACCTGGNCCTGCCCACGGGCNTGACCANCCACACCATTGTGGGAGACGGCACGGTCTGGCGCTGGAACAACAACGACCGCACCATCCTGACCTGGAGCGCCGGCGAGGACTCTGTGGACGTGGAGGGCCAGCGCATCCCCACCTACGAGGACGTGCTGGCCCTGGATCCGGCGAGCATCACCAATGCCGGGTATGAAAATAAAAACGGGATGGCCTGCGTCTATGTGGAGGTGGCCGTGCCCGAGCTTGACCAGGTGGAGCGGTACTGGGTGTCGGCGGACAGCGGGCTTCTCATGGCCGCGGAGACCGAGACCGGCGGAGCGGTGGTCTATTCCATGGCCGCCACTGCCGCGGAGATCCCCGCTCCCGCCTGGGCCTCCTTCGACCTGCCCGACGGCCAGGTGCTCCACGTGGTGGGCGAGGGCGGCGGAACTACAGAAGGAGCATCAGACCCAGCGTGATGAGCAGCTCCAGGTTGTCCTCCCTGTCGTCCAGGAAGAGAAAGAGGAGGATGAGCAGCAGCAATACATCCCCCGTGTCCAGCTCCTCCAATTTCAGACCGGCCAGAAGGGCGCTCAGACCCTTCTTTTCCCTTGGAGCGGCATCCGCCGTCGGCGGGGGCGGCCCCGCCTCCGGGAACTGGCGGGACTGGGGGAGATAGGGGTTATACATGGCCACCCTCCTCCTTCAAAAGGGCTACCGCGACACGAACCACGCGGGACAGGCGGGCGATCTTCTCCGCCTTCTCCAGCTTTTCCTGCCGTTCGGGGCGGAGAAAGGGTTTTAGGGAGGAGAGCAGGGCGGCTTTTTCGTCGTCCTGGGCGGAATACTCGCCATAGACCTTCAGCGCGATCTGAAGGAGCCTGGGATCAATGTCACCC
>CAJMXB010000066.1 GCA_905219705.1 Oscillospiraceae bacterium
TTGACAAGAAAAACATCCACAACAACCGTTTGCAGGTCATCAATCAGTATGAGGTGGGCACGGCGGATGGGGCTAACCACGACAACCGCTATGACGTGACTATCTTGGTCAACGGCCTGCCCCTCATCCATGTGGAGTTGAAGCGCCGGGGTGTAGCCATCCGGGAAGCGTTCAACCAAATCAAGCGGTATCAGCGGGACAGCTTCTGGGCTGGCTGTGGGCTGTTTGAGTATGTGCAGATTTTTATAATCTCCAACGGAACGCACACCAAATATTACTCCAACACCACCCGTTCCAGCCATGTGAAAGAGATAAATGAGGCTGGTAGGCGGAAATCAAAGAAGACCAGCAACAGCTTTGAATTTACCTCTTTCTGGGCAGATGGAAACAATAAGGTTATTGCCGACCTGATTGACTTTACCAAGACCTTTCTTGCCAAGCATACCATTTTGAATGTACTGGTTCGGTATTGCGTGTTTACCTCGGAAGATATGCTGATGGTCATGCGGCCCTATCAGATTGCGGCCACAGAGCGGATCTTGAGCCGTATTGAGGTTTCCACAAACTACAAAAAGATGGGGAGCATTGACGCAGGCGGCTACATCTGGCACACCACCGGCAGCGGCAAGACTCTGACCTCCTTCAAAACGGCGCAGCTTGCCTCTCAGCTCCCCTACATTGACAAAGTGCTTTTCGTGGTAGATCGTAAAGACCTGGACTACCAGACCATGAAGGAGTATGACCGCTTTGAGAAAGGGGCGGCCAACAGCAACAAATCAACGGCGGTTCTGCAGCGGCAGTTGGAGGACACAAAGGCCCATATTATCATTACGACCATCCAGAAGCTGGACAACTTCATCACGAAAAACAGAGGCCACACCGTATATGGAAAGCATTGCGTCATTATCTTCGATGAGTGCCACCGCAGTCAGTTCGGGGATATGCACGTGAAAATCGTCAAGGCGTTCAAGAATTATCACCTGTTCGGTTTTACTGGGACGCCGATTTTCGCCAAGAACGCCGCAAAGGGCAAGCATCTGGAGTTACTCACCACCCCGCAGACCTTCGGCGACCAGCTTCACACATATACTATCGTGGATGCTATCAACGATGGGAATGTCCTACCCTTCCGCATTGACTATGTGGATACGGTAAAAAAGAAGGACGATATCAAGGACAAGGATGTCCGGGCTATCGACATTGAAAAGGCGATGGGCGCCCCGGAGCGGGTGCAGGAGATTGTGAAGTACATCTTGGATCATTTTGACCAGAAAACTAAGCGCAGTAGCTATTACTCTTTGAAAGGCCAGCACATGGCCGGCTTCAACTCCATCTTCGCAGTTAGCTCCATCCCTATGGCAATGAAGTATTACGCAGAATTCAAAAAGCAGCTTGCCCAGCAGAACCGGCAGTTCACGGTTGCCACCATTTTCAGCTATGCTGCCAATGAGGACGATCCAGATGATGTGCTGGGTGACGAAGGTTTTGACACCGATGCTCTTGACCAGACCTCCCGTGACTTTTTGGACAGCGCAATCAGAGATTACAATGCGGCATTTAACACCAACTTTGATACCTCCGCCGACAAATTCCAAAATTATTATAAGGATCTGTCCATGCGGGTGAAAAACCGGGAAGTTGATTTACTGATCGTGGTCAATATGTTCCTGACCGGCTTTGACGCCACTACACTGAACACCCTGTGGGTTGACAAAAATCTGAAAATGCACGGATTGATCCAGGCGTATTCCCGGACGAACCGCATCCTCAATTCCGTAAAAACCTATGGCAATATCGTCTGTTTCCGGGACTTGCAGCAGGCCACCAATGATGCCATCGCCTTGTTTGGGGATAAAAACGCCAATGGTATCGTGCTGCTCAGAAGCTTTGCGGACTATTATAACGGCTATGAGGATGACAACGGCAGACATCACCCCGGCTATGTGGACTTGATCGCAAAGCTGGGATCGGAATTCCCTCTGGATGCGGAAATTGTTGGAGAGCAAGCGGAAAAGGACTTTATTCGACTTTTTGGCAGTATTTTATCTCTGCGAAATATCCTGTCCTCGTTTGACCAGTTTGAAGAAATGCAGACTCATGCCGCACGGGATTTGCAGGATTATCAAAGCCGGTATATCGACCTGTATGACAAATATCGCCGGAAGGACGCCGGGGATAAANAGAACATCAATGACGATATCGTCTTTGAGATTGAATTGATCAAGCAGGTAGAGGTCAATATCGACTATATCCTGATGTTGGTGGAGAAGTACCATGATGGGAACTGTGAGGACAAAGAAATCCTATCTACGATCCGCAAAGCTGTTGATGCTAGTATCCAACTCCGCAGTAAAAAGGAATTGATTGAACAGTTTATCCGTCAGGTCAATGTGGAGAGTTCCGTCCAGGGCGATTGGCGGCGATATGTTTCGGAACAGGAAGAATCTGATTTGGCGGAAATTATTGCAACTGAAAAACTCAAGCCGGAGGATACCCGGAAATTCATTGAAAACGCATTTCGTGACGGAGCCATTAAAACCACTGGTACCGATATTGATAAGCTGATGCCGCCTGTTTCCCGTTTTGGAGGAGGAAATCGGNCAAAAAAGAAACAGGGCATTATCGAAAAATTCAAAGCGTTTTTTGAGAAGTATTTTGGGCTTGGCATTGCGGATTTTATAGATAGCTAACTATATGTACATCAGAATGGAGCCGGTATATGCAGACAATATATAGAACTCATTTAGATGCACTCCACCAGTGGATCAATGAAATAAACTCTTATCTTAGGCAAAACATAAATTTTATTATAACGCCAAGCATCGAAGCTAATGTTTTGAACGGAATTCAGTGTATTGCAAACTGCATTAATCTTGATTACCCTTTTTATTCTGCACAGCTCTACAGTATATCCTCTCAACTGTTTATTAGAAACCAACCACCCAGGTTTCAACCTAATCCAGCGTTGAATGTAACGATGTTTTCGGAACTCTCCGTAATTGAAAGGCATCTTTACAGTGAACCAATCAATATTCAATTTTTCTCAAAGATACATCCTCGCATTCAACGGATATCGGGTCCACTGTATGCTGATGGTCACTTTCCTTCAGCCGCTGAAAAAGCAATGAAAGAAGTAGAAAGCCGTCTGCGAGAGTTATTCTTAGAACTAAAACCAGGAGCCTCTCCGCCTCCGAATGCAGCAGGACTGATTGGTGCTCTTTTAAGTGAAAAAGGAGTATATACTTTTGCAAACGACACAACGGCGAGTGACCGCAATTACCGTCGCGGGATTCAATCTTTATTTGAAGGAGCTTTTGCCGCATATCGAAATCCAGCATCCCATGATAATCTGTATATTTCTCAGCGAGAAGCCTTGGAGCAGATTTTTTTGGCAAGCCAAATGATGTATGTGTTGGAAATCAGGGGCACCAACTACAGCAAACGGGCAGCAATCATCATGATTGTTGCCCGTTTGTCCTGCTCTGAACGGTAGTTTTGTTGTTGTCCTTGTGCGGGGTAGCCCTTCGGTTCGGGGGCGTTTTTTTGTTGGCGGGATTTAGAAACGCTCAGCGCCGTTGGGGGAGGCGGGGGCGCCGCCGAACTCCTTCTGGAGGACGGGGTAGGCGTTATCGGCGATGTCCAGCAGCCGGTAGAGCAGCTCCACGCACACGGAGCCCACATTCTGGGTCTCCACCGGCATATCCATCTGGATCCCGATGTGCTCGTCGCTGGTCACAAACTTAGCGAAGCGGTACCGGCAGTTCATGTCATTGCACAGATGGATGGCGGCGTGCTCCTTGCCGGCGGGGATGTGGATGAGCTTGAAGACCCGGATGGCGACGTCGTTGTCGGCGGCGGAGATGAAGAAGATCTGCACATTGGCGCCGCACTTGAGATCGAAGCCGGTGATGACGGCGGAGCTGGTGCCGTCGGGATGCTCATCTACCGTGTAGCTCCAGTTCTGGGCCTTAAAGGCTTCCTCAATGGCCTTGGTGGCTTTCATGATCATGGTTTGCCCCTCCTATGTAAATACCTGTGAAACCCTTGCTTGTAAGATGAGACTATCATATCAACTTCTGCGCCAAAAGACAAGGGGATTTTGCCCATTTCCTCCGGAAGCCGGGCAAAAAAAGATTGCGTTTTGAAGCGGAAGGGGCTATAATAACCCTATATCATTTCAGTGAGGTCACTACCATGAACGCTTCCGCCCTCACAACCGCATCCTTTTTCTCCTACCTCAGCCAGGCTCGATTTATGAGCTTTGGCTTNTTTGGCGTGNGTGAAAAGGGATGGACGAAATCAGACCGTCTGGGCACTGCCGGGCGGGAAACCCAGTGATGTAGGNGATGCGGGGGTCTCATTGATGTTCATCATCAATGAGACCCTTTTATTATTCCAGANAAGGAGAGATGCTTTTATGGTCGTCGTTATGAAACCGGGCACGCAGCAGAGGGAGATCGACAAACTGGTGGCGCAATTCCAGCTCCAGGGCCTCCAGGTGGGCATCACCAACGGTGTGGACTGCACCATCCTGGGCCTGGTGGGAGACACCACCGCCATCGACNTCGATAAAATTTCNATCAATGAGCACATCGAGCGGGTCATGCGGGTCAGCGAACCCTACAAGCGGGCCAACCGGAAGTTCCATCCGGAGGNCACNGTGGTNANGGTGGGCGCGGCCACCATCGGCGGGGGCAGCTTCTCCGTTATCGCGGGGCCCTGTTCGGTGGAGAGCGAGGAGCAGATCATTGCGGTGGCCAAGGATGTGCAGGCCTCCGGGGCCGCCCTTCTCCGGGGCGGGGCCTTCAAGCCCCGCACCTCCCCCTACTCCTTCCAGGGGATGGGGGTCGGCGGGCTTGACCTGCTGCTGGAGGCCAAGGCCGCCACGGGCATGCCCATCGTCACCGAGCTGATGAGCCCCAAGTACTGCCAGCTCTTCGAGGACAAGGTGGATATCATCCAGATCGGCGCCCGGAATATGCAGAACTTCGACCTTTTGAAGGAGGTGGGCAAGCTGTCCAAGCCCATCCTTCTCAAGCGGGGCCTCTCCAACAGCTACGAGGAGTGGATCATGTCGGCGGAGTATATCATGTCCGAGGGCAACGAGAACGTGATCCTCTGCGAGCGGGGCATCCGCACCTTTGAGACCTACACCCGCAACACCCTGGACGTGTCCGCCATCCCCGCCGTGAAGCGGATGAGCCACCTGCCCGTGGTGGTGGATCCCTCCCACTCCGCCGGGATGTACTGGATGGTGGAGCCCCTGGCTCTGGCCGCCGTGGCGGCGGGGGCGGACGGACTGCTCATCGAAGTCCACAACGATCCCCCCCACGCCAAGTGCGACGGGCAGCAGTCCCTCACCCCGGAGCACTTCGACCGGCTCATGGGCAAGGTCTCCGCCCTGACGGAGCTGGTGGGCAAGACTTTGGTAAAATAAGACCACAGGGGCGGCCCTTTGCCGCCCTATGGAGGAGAGGAACCCATGAAAACCCTTCACATCGACTTGGCCCAGCGCTCCTACGACATCCACATCGCCCCCGGCCTGCTCAGCAGGGTAGGGGAGGAGATCCNAAAGGTCTGCCCCAAGGCCCAGCGGCTTGCCATCGTTACGGATGCCAACGTGGAACCCCTCTACAGTGCCCAGGTGGAGGACAGCCTGGAACACGCCGGGTTTGACACAGGGCTGTTTGCGGGCCCTGCCGGAGAGGGGGCCAAATGCGCCCCCCATCTCGCCGCTCTCTGGGAAGCCATGATGCATTACGGCCTCACCCGCACCGACGCCGTGGTGGCCCTGGGCGGCGGCGTGGTGGGCGATCTGGCGGGCTTCGCCGCCGCCACCATCCTCCGGGGGGTGGACTTCATCCAGATCCCCACCACCCTCCTGGCCCAGGTGGACTCCTCGGTGGGGGGCAAGGTGGCCATCGACCTGGCGGCGGGGAAAAACCTGGCGGGATGTTTCTGGCAGCCCAAGGTGGTGCTCATGGACCCGGAGACCCTGAATACCCTGGACGACAAGACCTTCTCCGACGGCATGGCGGAGGTGGTCAAGTACGGCTGCATCGCCGATAGGGAGTTCTTCGATTTCCTCTGTGTCCACCCCAGCAGGGCCGAACTTATGGCAAATATTGAACACATACTGTATACCTGCTGCAATATAAAACGCTCTGTTGTGGAAAAGGACGAGCTGGACACGGGGAAACGGATGATTTTGAACTTCGGCCACACCCTGGGCCACGCCTATGAGCTGGCGGGGAACTATGAGACCTGGACCCATGGCCAGGCGGTGGCGGCGGGGATGTGCGCCGCCGCCAAGCTGGGGGTGGGCCTCGGGGTCACTCCGGCGGGTCTGCCGGAGCGGGTAGAGGCCCTTCTGAAGGCCCTGGCCCTTCCCC
>CAJMXB010000067.1 GCA_905219705.1 Oscillospiraceae bacterium
GAACCAGGTATATGATGAGCACAAAGCCCAGAAGCCACACGATCCACATGGCGGCAATGCCGCTGGCGAAGGAGGGGCCATCCTCANAATGATGATCGTCATTGCCTAAGCCGAAATTGTCCCGGTAGATGGTGTCCATCACGCCGAAAAAGGCGCTCACATCATGCTCCCAATCCTCGGTAGACATGGTTTCACCCAGAGAATCCAGGGCTTTCCCATTCATGATACTGTCAAACTCAGCGCCCCAGACAAACCGGAAGTTGTCGGTGTCCTTTATCACCAGAAGAAGGGCGTCTCCCTCTCCCAGGCCATAGTCCGCCGCCAGGTCGTAGGCGTACTCCTCCGGATCGCCGGAAACAGAATCCTCGCTGATGAAGGCCACGATGCTGTTGTACCGCTCATCCCAGTTGGCGTTATAGAGGGCCAGCAGATCCTCCGTGCCGGAGTTCAGCACTCCGGCCTTGTCGTAAATGAACTGCTCTACATAGGNGGTATCCAGCTTGGTATNCAGACCTGAGGACTGTTCCAGGCTGACGCCCCCGGAGGGCTTCCGGACCTGACNCAGAAGCAGGGCCGCGGCGATGGCGAGCACCAGCACCACCCAGCCCACAAGATAAGACTTGTTGTCCTTTTTCATACCCNTTTCCTTTCAGACACTCAGCCCCGAAGCTNCAACAGCTTCTCCTTCAGCTCGCCCNCGATCCTCCCCAGCTCGGCCTCGGCCTCTTTCCGCTTCTGGGCCCCTTCGGTCTGGATCTTCACCATCTCGTCCAGGGTGGAGATGAGCTGCTGGTTGGTGTGCTGGAGGGTCTCGATGCTCACCACGCTCTTCTCCGCCTCCCGGGCGGTCTCAATGGTGCCCATCTTCAAAGCGTCGGCGTTCTTCTGGAGCAGCTCATTGGTCATCTTCGTCACCGCGCTCTGGGCGGCGGTGGCCTGACGGGAGTTCTCCATGCCCAGGGCCAGCACCATCTGGCTCTTCCAGAGGGGGATGGTGTTGACCAGAGAGGACTGGATCTTCTCCAGCATCAACGCGTCGTTATTTTGGATGAGCCGCACCTGGGGGCCCATTTGGATGGAGACCATCCGCGTCAGCTCCAGGTCGTGGAGCTTCTTCTCAAACCGGGAGCACATATTGGCAAGGTCGTTGTAGGCCTGGGCGTCCTCCTGGGCGCCGGTCTGCTGGGCCTTCTGGCGCAGCTGCTCCAGCTCCCCGGCGCGGACAGCCGCCAGCTTCTTCTTCCCCGCCAGAATGTACATGGTCAGCTCCTTATAGTACTTGGTGTTGAGCTCATACATCTGATCCAGCATGGCCACATCCTTCATCAGGGTGAGCTGATGGCCCTCCAAGACCTCCACGATCTTGTTCACATTGGTCTCCGCCTTGGAGTACTGCGCCTTCATGGCGGCGATNTCATTNTTCTTCTTTTGGAAGAAACCCAGCACACCCTTCTTCTCCTCCTGGCCGAAGTTTTGCAGCTCCCCCACCAGGCCGGCCAGCGCGTCGCCCACCTCGCCCAGATCCTTGGTGCGCACCTTGGAAAGGGCGCTTTCGGAGAAACCGGCGATGTTCTTCTGGGCAGCGGCGCCATACTGGAGCACCAGGTTGGAGTCCTTGATGTCGATCTTCTCGGCGAAGTCGGCCACCATTTTCTGCTCCGCCTCGGAGAGCATGGATTCGTCCAGCTTCACCGCCTTGGCGTCCCGGGCGGCCTGGTCGGCCTCAGTGACCTGCTTCTCGGCGGCCATGGGATCCAGGGTAAGTTCAGGGGCGGGAGCCGCCGCCACAGCGGTATCGGTATTGGGGGTCAGGGTCAGCTCGGGGGTCATATTCAGCTCATCGCTCATTGTCTTGTTCCTCCTGTTGTTTGGTAGGTTATGTTGTCAGCCGTTGGCGGCAAAGGGCTTTTCCTCGCTGAGACCCTCCTGCTTGAGGAGGTTTTCCATCACGGTGATGTCGGTGGAGATATCCAGCGCCTCGTCGGCAAAAAGGGCGTCCAGCTGCTTGTCGAAGGCGGCGACGATGGTGTCCATCATGGCGTCGATCCGTCCCTTTGTGCCGTCGATGTTCTCCCCGGACACCCCCGCCGCGCCCATACGGTCATAGGCGTTGAGGAGCTTGAGGGTGGTGGGCAGATAATAGCCCATGAACCGTTTGATCTGAGGCAGTTTTTCCGGGTGCTCCACCACATGATCCATGATCTTCCGGGTGTCCTCCTCCAAGCGGTCGATCTGGGCGGAGATCTTCTCCCCGGGGATGGCGTCGTTCAGGCGGCGTATCTCGGACAGGGCCCTGTCCCGCTCGGCGAGGAGGGCGTCCAGCTCCGGATCTCCGGTGCTCTTGGGCTTCTCCGGCTCTTGGGGCTGCGCCTGCTCCGGGATCTCATAGATCTTATCGGGGAACAGGCTCTTCCCGATCAGGCCCGCCACGGCGGAGAGCACCGCGGCCGCCAGGATGTGGGGCAGCCGATACAGCGGCAGGAAAAGCCCCCAGACCAACCACACTGCCGCCGCCAAATAGAGCGGGGCGGGAGAGCGTTTCACTTGTTTCGCCACAGCGTCTCCTCCTTTTTCATACACGGAACTAGTTAAAGGTATTCTACCCGTTTGAGCCTTCCATGTCAAGGAATGGTTGACTTCTCCGCCAAAAAACGGTATCATAAACTTCTACGTACTTCACTCCCCAGAAAGAAGATGGTTCCATGATGACATTGGAAGATTTCAAGGCCGCGCGGAAGGTGCTGGACGGCATCATCGCCGAAACCCACCTCATCTCCTCCCCCGCCCTGAGCAAGGCCACGGGGAATCAGGTCTACCTGAAGCCGGAGAACATGCAGATCACCGGCGCCTATAAGCTCCGGGGAGCTTACTTCAAGATCAGCACCCTCACCGACGAGCAGAAAGCAAAGGGCCTCATCACCGCCTCGGCGGGCAACCACGCCCAGGGCGTGGCCTTTGCCGCCCAGGCCGCCGGCGTGGAGGCCCACATCGTCATGCCCACCACCACCCCCCTGGTGAAGGTGAACAACACCAAGGACTACGGCGCCGACGTCATTCTCTACGGCGAGACTTTTGACGACGCGGCGGCGGAGGCCCTGCGNCTGGTGGAGGAGAAGGGCTACACCTACATCCCCCCCTTCAACGACCTCACCGTGGCCACCGGTCAGGGCACCATCTCCTATGAAATTTNNTCCGATCTGNCCGATGTGGACGTGATACTGGTTCCCATCGGCGGCGGCGGACTGGCCGCGGGCGTGTCCACCCTGGCCAAGCTCCTCAATCCCAAGGTCACCGTCATTGGCGTGGAGCCCACGGGGGCGGCCTCTATGAAGGCCAGCCTGGACGCGGGGCACATCGCCACACTGCCCAAGGTGGACACCATCGCCGACGGCGTGGCGGTGAAGACCCCCGGCGAGCTGGTCTTCCCCTATATCCAGGAGAACATCGACCAG
The DNA here is from genome assembly GCA_905219705.1 of Oscillospiraceae bacterium. Taxonomy (GTDB): domain Bacteria; phylum Bacillota; class Clostridia; order Oscillospirales; family Oscillospiraceae; genus Vermiculatibacterium; species Vermiculatibacterium agrestimuris. The sequence goes on from CAJMXB010000067.1 coordinate 3,453, forward strand.
ATCCTCACCATTGACGATGTGGAGCTGGTGGACGCCTTCCTGGACATGATGGAAAAGCACAAGATGATCGTGGAAAACGCGGGCCTGCTCACCGTAGCCGCCCTTAAGCACCTGAAGCCCGAGGGCAAAAACGTGGTCAGCGTCCTCTCCGGGGGCAATATGGACGTGATCACCGTCTCCTCCCTTGTCCAGCACGGACTCATGGGCCGGGGGCGCATCTTCACCTTCTCCGTTATCCTCCCCGACCGNCCCGGTGAGCTGCTCCACGTGGCGGAGATCCTGGCCCGGGAGAACGGCAACACCATCAAGCTGGAGCATAACCAGTTCGTCAACCTGAACCGGCAGGCGGGGGTAGAGCTGAAGGTCACCCTGGAGGCCTTCGGCCTGGAGCACAAGGCCCAGATCCTCTCCGCACTGCGCAAAGAGGGCTACGACGCGGTGGAGGTCTCCACCGGGGAGGTCTATTAAGNAAACCAATACCCCNGGNCGGATGATTCCGACCGGGGGCTATATGATGCGGCGCCGGCGCGCCAAAGCGCCGATGCCGGCGCCGTGGGTCGCTCACAGCTGGGGGAGGCCGGCGTTAGCGCGTCGGGCATCCGCTTGGTTTATCCTATGACGAAGTCAAGCCCCCGGTGCCGCTGTTGCGAAAAGACAAGAAAGGCCCTCCCACGCCCGCAAGGATCTTCTCTTATGAAAGGACGGTGTCCCATGGTCAAGATCGCCCCCTCTATCCTCTCCGCCGATTGTTGCCGCCTGGGAGAGGACATCCAAAAGGTCTCCTCCGCCGACTGGCTCCATGTGGATGTGATGGACGGCATGTTCGTCCCCAACATCTCCATCGGCGTGCCCGTGGTGAAGTCCATCCGCGCCCACACCGACATGTTCCTGGACGTCCACCTGATGGTGGAAAAGCCCGGCCGCTATATAAGGGCCTTCGCCGACGCAGGGGCCGATCTGCTCTCCGTCCACCTGGAGGCGGACATGCCTCCCGCGCTCCACGCCGCCCTGGACGAGATGGAGACCCTGGGGGTAAAGAGAGGGGTCGTTTTGCGGCCCATCACCGCCGCCGAGGCGGTGATCCCCTATCTGGAACGGGGGCTTGACCTGGTTCTGGTGATGACGGTGGAGCCGGGCTTCGGCGGCCAGTCCTTTATGGCCGACCAGCTGCCCAAGCTCGCCGCCATCCGCTCCTATATCGAAAAATACTCTCCCGGCTGCCTTTTGGAGGTGGACGGCGGCGTGAACGCCGAGACCGCCAAGCTCTGCCGCCAGGCCGGGGCCGACGTACTGGTGGCCGGCAGCGCAGTTTATGGCGCAAAGGATATCCCCGCCGNCATNGCGGCNCTGAGAGGAGCTTGACCATGGAATACTTTCCTCCGGCCCTGGAGGCTCTGACCGAGCAGTTCGCCCGATTGCCAGGGGTGGGCAAAAAGTCCGCCCAGCGGCTCAGCTTTTTCGTGCTGGGNCTTCCCGACGAGGAGGCCCGAGCCTTCGCCGAGGCCATCGTCACCGCCAAGAGGACCATCTCCCTGTGCCCGGTGTGCCAAAGCTTCACCGAGGGGGGGGGCCTGTGCCCCATCTGCCAGAGTTCCAAGCGGGACGAGTCCACCGTCTGCGTGGTGGCCGANCCCAAGGATNTGGCGGCCCTGGAANGGTCCCGTGAGTATAACGGGCGCTACCATGTGCTCCACGGCGTCATCTCCCCCATGAACCATGTGGGGCCTGACGACCTGCACATCAAGGAGCTGGTGGAGCGGGTGTCCGCCGGAGGAGTGCACGAGGTCATCATGGCCACCAACCCCACCACCGAGGGAGAGGCCACCGCCATCTACCTGTCCCGGCTGCTCAAGCCCTTCGGGGTACGGGTGACCCGGCTGGCCTACGGCGTACCCGTGGGCGGGCAGCTGGAGTTCGCCGACGACGCCACCCTGACCCGCGCGCTGGAAGGCCGGAGAGAGATGTAACGCTTTCGGGCGGATGAGATCCGCCTCCGCCGGGTTTTCGCCTGTGCTGCGGGGGCGGACCTTATCGGCCCGTTTTTTTGGAGAAAGGAGTCCAAGCCCATGTCCCAGGCACGGCTGTTTGAGCTGGTCTATCTGCTGCTGGAAAAGGGAAAAATGTCCGCGCCAGAGCTGGCAAAGCGGTTCGAGGTGTCGGTGCGCACCATTTACCGGGACGTGGACGCCCTCTCCGCCGCCGGCGTCCNCATCTACACCCAGCCCGGGCGCAACGGCGGCGNGGCCCTGATGGAACACTATGTGCTCAGCAAGGCCGCTTTCTCTGAGGAGGAGCAGACCCAGCTCCTCACCGCCCTGCGCTCTCTGGCGGGAAATCCCGGCCTGGGGGCCAATGAGGCCCTAGACAAGCTCTCCGGCCTCTTTCAGCGCTCCCAGCCCCACTGGCTGGAGGTGGATCTGTCCCACTGGGGCGGCGGGGAGGGTGACCGCCTCACCTTCGGCGCCCTGCGGGAGGCCATATTATCCCGCAAGGTAATTACCTTTACATATGCAGGTTCCTACGGGGAACCCACTGTGCGGCGGGCACTTCCTGCCAAGCTGGTGTTTAAGGGGCAATCCTGGTACCTGCAAGCTTTTTGCCTTGACAGGCAAAACTATCGCACCTTTAAGCTCTCCCGCATCCGGGAGCTTACCGTCACCCAGCGCACCTTCCCCACCCCTCTCGCGCCCCCGCCCATCGTC
>CAJMXB010000068.1 GCA_905219705.1 Oscillospiraceae bacterium
GTCCGGGGAAGCGGTCAGGCCGTGGCTCTGCCCCGCAACTCCACCCAGGTGGACTTTGAGGGGGAGTTGGCCGTGGTCATGGGAAAAACAGCGCGGCTGGTGCCTTCCAAAACCGCCTTGGACTACGTGGCGGGCTATTGCTGCGCCAACGACGTATCGGCCCGGGATCTTCAGAACATGACCACCTCCTGGCTGCCCGGAAAGTGCTGCGACGGCTTTACCCCCATCGGCCCCTATCTGGTCACCCGGGACGAGGTGCCCGACCCCAACGCCCTGCGGGTGCGGGCCGGGGTCAACGGCGAGATCCTTCAGGATTTCTGTACTGACGACATGATCCAGCCGGTGGCGGAGCTGGTGGCGGGGATCTCCCGTTTCTTTACCCTCAACCCCGGAGACATCCTGCTCACCGGCACCTCCGTGGGCCACATTATGCTCCAGCCGGAACCGGAGCGAAAGTGGCTGGCGCCCGGCGATGTGGTCACGGTGGAGATCGACGCTTTGGGCAGGCTTACCACCCCCTTTATTCCGGAACCTCCGTCCCCTTGACGGGGCGTTCAAACTCTCTTTTTTCTCCCTTCCCTGCAAAAAGAGGCAGCGGGAATTTTCCCGCCGCCTCTTTTTGTGTCCTTTTTCTTTTTTATTGGATGGTCAGTCGGCCCTGGGTGATGAGGCGGCCGTTCCTGCGGCTGAAGAGGACGATATCCTCTCCCCGGAAGTCCAGCCGGACTTTCTGGCCGATCTGGTACAAAACGCCGCCGAAGACCACGCCGGTGAGGAGGTACTCTCCCAGCCGCACTTTGACGGTGGTCTCCATGCCCGTGGGCATGGCGGNGTAGATCTCACCCTCCAGAACGCCGTCATCGGAGATCCGCAGGAACTCGGGCCGGACGCCCAGGACGAAGTCCTCGTCGGTGAGCTCCACCTCGTCGCCGAAGTCCTCCTCCTCGTCCACCAGGGCCACGTGGTAGCGGAAGACCGTGTCCTTGTTGCCCTTTTCCACATAGCCCTTTTGGGTGGCCTTTTCCGCCATGAGCTGACGCTTGTGCTCATCCTCGGCGTCGGCCTGGGCGAACCAGTCGGCCACCTGGATGGGGGCCTGGGGGGTAAAGGTGACCCGGGTGCCGTCGAAGATGGTCAGGCCAATGGAGCCGTCGGCATTCTGGCTGCCCTTGCCCTCCACAAAATTGATGGCGGGGTTTCCTACAAAGTCGGCCACAAAGGTGTTGTTGGGCTGGCCGTAGACCGTGAGAGGCGCGTCGTACTGCTGGAGCACGCCGTTTTCAATGAGGCAGATCTTGGTGGCCAGGGTCATGGCCTCCATCTGGTCGTGGGTGACGTAGACGAAGGTGGAGCCGGTCTCCAGGTGGAGCCGCTGGAGCTCAGAGCGCATCTCCAGACGCAGCTTGGCGTCCAGGTTGGAAAGAGGCTCGTCCATGAACAGCACCGAGGGCTCGGGAGCCAGAGTACGGGCGANGGCCACCCGCTGCTGCTGGCCGCCGGAGAGCTCGGCGGGGTAGCGGTCCATAAACATGCCGATCTTCACGATCCGGGCCACCCGGCGNACACTGAGGTCGATCTCCTCCTTGGAGAGCTTGCGCACGCTGGTGACCGGCTTGCCGTCTTTCAGGTAGGTAAAGTCGTCAGAGAAGGTGCACCCCTCGCTCTGGCATTTGGCCCTGGCCGCCTCCAGCGCCTTCTCCAGCTCAGAGAGCTTGGCCTGGGCGATGGTGGCCGGCTCCATGGACTCGTGGAGCTTGTAGCCCATGAGCTCTTTGGCGGTGTAGATGGAGATCTCATAGCGGTCAATGAGCTTAATGTGGGCTTTGTTCACATCCAGCTTACCCTTTTTGTCCACACACTCCTGGATGGTCTTCACCACGTCGTCAGGCCGCTTCAGCGCCTTGATGAGGGCGGCGGTCTTCCGGGCCTCCAGGTCGATTTTGGGCAGCTCCTCCTTCACATTGGTCAGACCGAAGGAGATGTTCTGGTAGACCGTCATGTTGGGCCAGAGGGCGTAGTTCTGGAACAGGAAGCCCACCTTCCGCTTGTTGGGGGGCACGTTGATGCCCGCCTCCGAGTCGAAGACCACGGTGTCGCCGATGGTGATGCGGCCCGAGGTGGGGGTCTCCAGTCCGGCGATCATCCGCAGGGTGGTGGTCTTACCGCAGCCTGAGGGGCCCAGCAGAGTGACAAAGGCGTTATCCTCAATGACCAGATCCAGATCGTCCACGGCGTAGAATTTATCCCACCGCTTGGTCACATGGGTCAGTTCGATTTTCGGCATATCAGTTACCTCCTATCCCCTCGTCCAGACTGGCTCCGGTGAGCTTGTTGACAAGGGTGTTGAACACGAGAATGGTGATGATAAGGATCAGGTTGATGCCGCTGGAGAAGGCGTAGAGGCCCATCTCGTCAAAGTAGTCCAGCGTGGTGGAGAGGATGAAGCCCTGGGTACACAGCAGCAGGAACAGGCTCAGCTCCCGCAGGCAGGTCATGAAGGGAAGCATGTAGCCGGAGATGATGGAGGACTTCTGGATGGGGATGATGATGTGGCTCATCCGTTTGATCCAGGGCACGTTCTGGATGATGGCCGCCTCCTCGATCTCACCGGAGAGCTGGAGCATGGAGTTGAGGGAGGTACGGCTGGCAAAGGGGATGTACTTGATGACACCGGTGATGATGAGCAGCGTATAGGTGTTAAAGAGGTTAATATGCTGGTTGGAGAACAGAATGAAGAAGGCCGCGCCCACGGCGATAGAGGGCATCAGATAGGGCAAAAACGCCATATTGTAGACGTAGCTTGCCCATCGCCCTCGTCGGTTCTTGGAGACGGCGTAGCCGATAAGGGTACCGATGGTGCCCGCCAGAAGCGCGCAGGCCACACTGACCAGCATGGTGCCCCGGAAGGCCCTCCAGATGGTCTCATTGTGGAGGATACCCTTCTGACCGTACATACCGTTCTCCGTGACGTTCTCGTCGGTGACCCACCACTTGGTGGTCAGGTTGGAGGTATCCCCGGTGTAGAGGAAGGAGTAGTCGCCGGGATTAGGCAGGAAGGTCTCGAAGGCGAAGGAGACGATGGGGAAAATGCTGGTGAAGAAGGTCACGATGACCAGCACAAGGGCGATGACGTACCGGCCCACCTTGCCCAGGTTGATCTTGGAGATCTGGCCGGACTTGCCGGTGACGGTGGTATAGCTCTTGCGGCTTTTCAGACTCATCTGATTGAGCATCATAATGGCCACGCCGAAGACCATCATGATGATGGCCAGGATGCTGGCCTCGCCGGTATACTTGGAGTTCATGGACACGTACTTGGTGGAGAGGGTGGTCAGGCCCAGGTAATGGGGCACCGGGTAGGAGCCCATGGCCGAGCCGAAGACCAGCAGAATGGTGGAGAGGATGGCGGGCTTCACCATGGGCAGGGTCACCCGGAAGGCGATCTTCCACCGGGGGGTGTCCAGAATGGTGGCCGCCTCCTCCAGGTTGGCGTCCATGTTGCGGAAGATGCCGCCAATAAGGATATAGGCGAAGGGGGCGTAGTGGAGGNCCAGCACCATGAGGCTGGGGAACAGGCCCTTACACCACCACATGGGCATGTTGATGCTGAACAGGGTGGCCAGCAGGCCGTTGGAGGTACCGGTGACGNCGTTGGAGTTAAAGAGGTTCTGCCACACCACCGCCAGCGTCCACTGGGGCATGATATAGGGGAAGATGAATATGGAGCTGAGATACTTCCGCCAGGCCAGGTTGGTTCGGGTGATGANAAAGGCGAAAATGNCGCCGAAGAGGATGGACACGATGCAGGTGCCCACCGCCAGCCAGACCGTGTTGAGCAGAGGCGTCCAAAGGTTGGCCTTTGCCATCTTGCTGGTAAACAGGTCGATGTAGTTCACCGCCGTATAGCCCGAGGCCATGCCGGTGAGATGCTGGTCGATGGTACCGGGGTGGATCTTAAAGGTGTCCTGAATAATGGCCAGGATGGGGGCGATGGTGGTCACCGTCACCACGATGCCAAACAGCAGCAGGATCACATTGTAGGGCTTGGAAAAAAAGGTCTTGATCTTGTTGAGCCAAATGGCCGACGGACTGGCGGCCAGGGTGGTGTTCTCGTTCATAGGCAGCTCCTCTCTTGAGAATGGAGGACTTGGGAAAAAAGGCGCCCCCGGCGCGGCAGGTACACCGCCCCGGGGGTGCCTTTTCCGCTATTGTTTCACCGCAGCCCTGTCCTCAGGCTGGTCATAGACAGGAAAATGGGGATATCTCAGGCGGCGTACTTGGTCAGCATTTCGATCCAGGAGCCCACGGTAAAGGCCACGTCGGCGCAGTACTCGGGATCCTCCAGAACCAGCTTGCCCTCCGTAGACCACCAGTCGTAGCCACGGTCGTTCTTGGCGGGAAACTCTACCGTGACGCCATCCTCAGCCATACCGCCCTTGGAGTGCTGGTAGACCTCTTCGATCTCAGCGGCCAGCTCGGGGTTGGAGGAATAGCCGCCCATGTCCTTGCCCCAGGCGGAGTATCCGTCCACCNTCTCCGTGATAAAGGCGATGAGCGCGCAGGCAGTCCAGGGCAGGGGGCTGTTGTCGGTGACGAANAGGTAGTGNCAGTAGCCGTAGCCGCCGATGCCNTNATAGCCATCCTGATAGGCGGCCACATTGATGTTGTTCTTGGAAATGGAGGCGGATTCCTCCACGCTGCGCAGCTTGGAGTAGACCAGCAGGCCGAACTGGTCGGCGGCGGATTTATCCACCAGGATATTACAGATGGGGCCATCGTCGGTCTGGGCATTGTAGGACTCCACCCACAGCTTGATCCAGGCCAGGGCATACTTTCCATCGGGGCCAAGGCCCAAATCGGTGGCGTCTGCNGCCATCTCGTCAATGACGGGCGTGAAGTANGCCTGCTCCTCGGCAGAAAGCGCCTCATACGCCTCTTTGAGCCAGGCGGCATAGTCGTCCCGGGTCAGCATATAGAGGAAGTTCTTGCCCACGATCTCAGAGTCGATGTCCATGTACAGGCCGTGCTCGCCCTCGGCCACGAAGTCCCAGCAGTTGTCGTAGGTCTTGCTGCCCTGGTTGTTATACATAAAGACCTTGCTGCCGGTCTGCATGGGCAGATAACCGGTCCACTCGTCGGCGGTCGTACCCTTGGCCTCGGCCCACTCCTTGGGGATAAAGGTATCCAGGATGCCGGTCTGCACCATCTTGCTCTCGATCTGGTTGCCGTCCTGAATGAGGGTCATGGCAAAGGTGCCGGTGTCCTTCAGAGAGTCGGCGGTGAGCTGATCGAAGATCTTATTGTTCTTGGGGGTCTGCCAGTCCTCCTCCAGCGTATAGCTGGGCTCGATGGTCTGGAGGTAGGCAATAAAGTTGGTAATGGCGGTGGGAGTGCGGCTGGAGTTGCCCACGGCATGGAAGGTCTTGCCGTTGGACTCCTCAATGGCCTTCTTCGCCAGCTCCTCCAGGGTCATGGTCTCAGCCTCGGCGATGATCTTCTCCACCTCGCTCATATTGGAGGTGTCCGGCGTGGCGGGGGCGGGATCGGCCGCCTGGGAC
>CAJMXB010000069.1 GCA_905219705.1 Oscillospiraceae bacterium
ACTATGTGGACACCGAGTACTACGAGCTCACCATGTCCACCCCCACCCGGGTGAGCGTCCTGCGCAGCCACTACAGCAACTCCGGCGGCCCTTACCCCACNCTCTATCCCCTCTCCGACACCTTTGACCTGACCACCGGGGCGCGGCTGGAGTTTGCCCAGCTCTTCTCCTGCCCCGCCGACGAGGCAAAACAGCGGATCCTAGAGTGCCTTCTGGCCCTCAATGCCCAGGGTGCCTTTTCCGATACCGTTCTGGACGAGACCCTGGTGAAAAACGCCTTTCAGGAGGAAAACTTTTACCTCACCGAAAGCGCCTTCACCGTCTACTTCTCCAGCTTCGACTTCCCCCAGGCCATCGGCGTGCCCACCTTCGCCATTCCCTACGCGGACTTGGAGGACATNCTGCTCCCCTGGGATTGAGCTTTTCCGTCCACNANTCTCCCTTTTCTGGAGGTTGCGATGAAACCTGCCAAAAAACAGCCCCTGCTCCCTCCCCTCTCTNTCGNCATCCAGTCCTACGGCCCCAACGGAGAGGNNATCTCTCACCTCCCCGACGNCATGNCCTGCTTTATCGCCGGCGCCCTCAGGGNCGAGACCTGCCTTGTCCAACTGGACAAGGTGGGCCGCTCCGCCGCCTGGGGCCACGTCTCCCAAGTGCTGGAGCCCTCCCCCGCCCGGCTGGAGAGCGACTGTCCCCACTACGCCGCCTGCGGCGGCTGTGCCCTGCGGCACATGACCTACGGCGAAGAGCTGGAGCTGAAACGGCAAAAAGTTCAGGACTGCCTCACCCGGATAGGCGGCTGTTCCCTCCCCGTTTCTGTTATATACGGTTCCGAAAATACTCTCCGTTATCGGAATAAGGCCCAATTTCCCATTTCTCCCGGCCCCCAGGGGCCCAATATCGGCTTCTACGCCCAGCGCACCCACGCCGTCACCAACGTGCCCGACTGCCTTCTCCAGCCGGAGAGCGCGGCCCGGCTGCGCCAGGCGCTGAAAGACTATATGACCGCATACCGCGTCTCCGCCTACGATGAGCGCGCCGGCGCCGGCCTTCTGCGGCACCTCTATGTGCGCACCAACCAGGCCGGCGAGAGCCTTTGCTGTCTGCTGGTCAACGGCAGGTCTCTCCCCCACGAGGCCGAGCTTGTGGAGNCCCTCCGCNNCGNCGAGCCAAAGCTGAAAGGGGTAGTCCTGGGGGTCAACGAGCGGAAAACCAACGTCATTTTGGGCGATTCCTACCGCACTCTTTGGGGGGATGACTTCCTCATGGACACCCTCCGGGGCCTCACCTTCAAGCTGTCGGTGCCCTCCTTTTACCAGGTCAATACTCCCCAGGCAGAGGTTCTCTACGGCCTGGCTCTGGACTTCGCCCAGCTCACCGGAGCGGAGACCGTCCTTGACCTCTACTGCGGCATCGGCACCATCACCCTGTGCCTGGCCCGGAACGCCAAGCGGGTCATGGGCTGCGAGATCGTGCCCGAGGCCATCGGGGACGCCGTGGAGAATGCCCGGCGCAACGGCATCACCAACGCGGAGTTCTTCTGCGGCGACGCCCAGGCCATCGCCCAGCGTCTGGCGCAGGCGGGCACACGCCCCCAGGTCGTCACCGTGGATNCCCCCAGAAAGGGACTGGCAGAGCAGGTGGTGGCCTCCATCGTCCAGATGGATCCGGAGCGGCTGGTCTACATCTCCTGCGACCCCGCCACTCTGGCCCGGGATGTAAAACGCTTCGCCGAGTGCGGCTACCGCCTCCAAAAGGCCGTGGCCGTCGACCTTTTCCCCCGCACCCCCCACGTGGAGACCGTGACCCTTTTGGCGCGGGCACGCTGAATCTTCCCAAGGCCCATATTTCAACAGGTTCCGGAGGTCTTTTTATGTCTGACAACACCCGCCGCAGCGGCCATATTGCCGCCTGCTTCACCGTTCTGCTCTGGGGCACCACCTTTGTGTTTACCAAGTCCCTGCTGGCCTCCTTCAGCCCCATCGAGATCCTCTTTATCCGCTTCCTGCTGGGCTACTTCGCCCTCTGGGCCGTCCGGCCCAGGGCGCTCAAAACCGCCGGAATGCGGGAGGAGCTTCTNNTCGCCGCCGCGGGCCTGTGCGGCGTGACCTTGTACTACCTGTGCGAGAATATCGCCCTCACCTTCACCCTGGCCTCTAATGTGGGGGTCATCGTCTCCACCGCCCCGCTTTTCGCCGCCTTGCTGGCCTTCCGGTTCCTGGGGGAGGAAAAACCGGGGCCCCGGTTTTTCCTGGGCTTTGCCGCCGCCATTGGCGGCGTGGCCCTGGTCAGCTGGGGCGGAGGCGGCGTGGCCCTCGACCTTCGGGGCGATCTTTTGAGCCTCTTTTCCGCCTTCGTCTGGGGCGTCTATTCCATCCTCTCCCGTAAATTCAACGCCCTGGGCTACGACGCCATTCTCTGCACCCGCCGGGTGTTTTTCTATGGACTTCTCTTTATGATCCCCGCCCTGTTTTTTATGGACTTCCACCCTCAGCTCTCCGCCCTCACCGTCCCGGCANATCTTTTCGGCATCCTCTACCTGGGCCTCGGCGCCGGGGCGGCCTGCTTTGTCACCTGGAACCTGGCGGTGAAGCGGCTTGTAGCCCTCACCACCAGCGTGTATATCTACCTGGTTCCCCTGGTGACGGTGGTGGCCTCCGCCATTGTGCTCCATGAGCGCATGACCCTCGCCTCTCTGGCGGGCATGGCTCTTATCCTGGCGGGGCTGTTCCTCTCCCAGGATTGGCACAGAACGCCGGCAGAAGAGGAGGCAAAGGTAAAATGAAACCCACGATCCTCTTTTACGCCCCCGCTCCCACCCCCTGGGGCGGCCAGCTGCGGCAGCTTTGCGCCATCCAGGGCTTCCGGCTGCGCGTGGTGGAGACCCAGGACTTAGACCGCACCGTAGAAGTCCTGGCCCAGGGGCTCCAGACTTCCCAGCCCCACCCGGCGGGCGCGCCGCTGGAGGAGCCCGTCCTGGTGTTCTGCGCCCTTTCCGGCAAGCAGTTTGACCGCCTCCTCCCCGCTCTGACCCGTATGGGCGCCCGGAGCTGCCTCAAGGCGGTGCTCACCGCCCACAACGCCCGTTGGAGCTTCCGGGATCTCTATGCCGAGCTGGTCAAGGAGCGGCTCCAACTCTCCTGAAATTTCCCCCTGCTCCGCCCCGTTCCCCNCTTGCNGGGAAGAGAAAAATGGGGTAAACTGATATGTTGTAATATTTCGGGGGAAGGAGGGACTCGCATGGACTACGACAGCCTTTTGGAGCTGGCCGCCGACCTGGGCTATGGTCTTTTGGAGAGCGGCGCGGAAATTTACCGGGTAGAGGAGTCGATCCAGCGGCTCCTTCTGGCCTATGGCGCTCAAGCCGCCGACCCCTTTGTCATCCCCAACTGCATCATCGTCAGCTTCCGCACACCCCAGGGGCAAACCCTGACCCAGGTGCGGCGGATGCCCTNTCNCGGCACCGACGTGGATCTCATCGAGCGTTACAACGACCTGTGGCGCCGCCTGTGCCGGGAAGCTCCTCCTCTGGAGGAAGCCCGCTCGGCGCTGGACGCGGTCTCTCAAAACCGCCGGCAATATTCCATCCCCGTTCTTTGCACCGCCTACTTTTTGGGCTGCGCCGCTTTCACTCTGCTCTTCAACGGGACTTTGCGCGACGCAATATGCGGCGGAGTGTGCGGCCTGGCCGTGGGTCTTGCCCTGATGGCCATGACCCGGCTCGGCACCAACCTCTTTTTCAAATCCATGCTGGGCGCCGCCCTGTCCGCCTTTATGGCCCTGGGGGCGACCCATTTGTGCATTGGGGAGCACAGTGAGCCCATCATCATCGGCGCTCTGATGGCCCTGGTTCCCGGCATCATGTTTACCAACGCCATTCGGGACGTGATGGCGGGGGACNTGGTGGCGGGCATCACCAAAGTCGCCGACGCCCTGCTCACCGGCGTGTCCGTGGCCCTGGGCACCGCCTTCGCCCTGGGCCTGNCCCAACTTTTCTGGGGGGTGTAGGGATGGAATTTCTGACAAAATGGATCCTGCCCATCTTCTTTTCCTTCGTCGCCAGCGGAGGCTTCGCCGTGGTCTACAACATCCACGGCATGGGCGTTTTTATCAGCGCCCTCGGCGGCGCTCTGGGGTGGCTGACCTATCTTCTCTCCGCCCCCCTTCTGCAAAGCGACATCAGTCAGACCTTTCTGGCCGCCGTGGTCATCTCGGCCTATGCCGAGATCATGGCCCGCCTGCGCAAATATCCTGTCACCGGGTATCTTTTAGCGGCCTTTTTCCCTCTGGTTCCCGGCAGCGGCATCTACTACACCATGGAACACGCCATCAACGGCGAGATCGACGCCTTTCTGGTCTCCTTCCTCCACACTTTGGGGGTGGCGGGAGCCATCGCCGTGGGGGTACTGCTGGTGTCCTCCATCGTGCGGATGTGGCAAAACATTCATCACAACCGGAAGGAGCCCCATTCATGACAAAATACAAGTGGCTCCTCTTTGACGCCGACAACACCCTGTTTGATTTTGACGCCGCCCAGGACTTCTCCCTGACCCGCACCCTGGCGCACTACGGCCTGGAGCCTACAGCGNAGCGNAAGGGCCGGTTCAAGACCATCAACGCCGCCCTTTGGGCCGCCTTTGACCGGGGCGAAATTTCCCAGGAGGCTCTGGTGGTGGAGCGGTACGCCCGGTTTCTGGAGCAGGAAGGCGTGGAGGGCGATCCGGCAGAGTGGAACGACTTCGGCCTCCACCGCCTGGCGGAGAACCCGGTGCTTCTGCCCGGGGCGGAAAAACTGTGCTATAAGCTCTCCCAGCGCTATGTGCTGGCCCTGGTCACCAACGGAGTGGCCTTTGTCCAGCGGCAGCGGCTGAAAAGCTCCCCGCTGGAGCGCTTTTTTGCGNATCGGGTCTATATTTCCGGGGAAATGGGCTGCCGCAAGCCGGAAAAGATCTTTTTTGAGAAAGCCCTGAAGGACTTGGGCGCAGAGCGCCAGAGCGGAAAGGTGCTGGTCATTGGGGACAGCCTCTCCAGCGACATCCGCGGAGCCTTCAATGCCCGGTTGGACAGCCTCTGGTTCGACCGCTCCGGCAAGGGCGAGGGCCATCCCAAGCCCACCTACCGGGCCACCAGCTTCGCCGATATGGAAAAGCTGCTGCTCTCCGCCCCCTTTTAGATCCGTGCCCTGAATCCATCCAAGGAGTGATCTCCCGTGTCCAAGTTCCTTCCGTCTGCCAGAGGCGCCAGCCATCCTTCCCTCTGGCTCATGGCCATCCTGGCCGCCTGCGTAGCGCTGATCCTCATGTCCCTCATGTCCCACCAGGCGGGCGCGCCCCAGGCCGCCGAAGTTCCCTCCCAGGCCGTGGAGGCCCCCGTACATACGCCGGAGGACACCCCCGTTCCGACTCC
>CAJMXB010000070.1 GCA_905219705.1 Oscillospiraceae bacterium
GCGGGCAACGAGGCTCGAACTCGCTACCTCCACCTTGGCAAGGTGGCGCTCTACCAGATGAGCTATGCCCGCACGTCGTCGAAATAAGCTTCATATCCCTCGCTTCCCCGCAAGCGGAAAAGCTCGCTCATTTCGCTATTTCTCCTCTCCCCACCAAATCGCTTTGCGATTTGCCGGGGCCCCCATTGGGGAATACTCCATACTATGCAATACCTTTGAAAAGGATTCTCCCGGNATGTCCCCATTCCGGGAGAATTTCTTTCTGGTGCCTCCGACCGGAATCGAACCAGTGACACGAGGATTTTCAGTCCTCTGCTCTACCAACTGAGCTACAGAGGCAAATGGCGACGCGGATGGGACTTGAACCCACGACCTCCGGCGTGACAGGCCGGCGTTCTAATCAACTGAACTACCACGCCATTTGGTGGGAACAACAGGGCTCGAACCTGTGACATCACGCGTGTAAGGCGTGCGCTCTACCAGCTGAGCTATGCTCCCCTGCTGTTTTTTAGTTTAAGCGGCGAGGATTATTATACTAAAACTGCCGCACTCTGTCAAGGCAAAATTCAACATTTGGGAATTTTTCTTGTGCTGCGCGCGCCAGCTATTGACAGGGAAGAGAAGCTGCGCTATAATATCGATAGCCGATATCGAAGGTCGATANAGGAGGGAGGCTATGGGAAACCGGATCTGGGGCGCGTTGACGNAGCCTATGTTCTATGTGCTCATGTCCTTTTTGAAGCGGGACANNTGCGGCATCGAGATCGCCCAGTTCGTAGAGCGGCGCACCGGGGGCAGGGTGAAGCTGGGCCCCGGCACGCTCTATACTCTGCTGGCCCGGTTTTTGGAGGAGGGGCTCATCGAGGAGACTCTGGTGGAGGGCCGCAAGCGAACCTATCATCTGACGGACAAGGGCCGCGCGGCCTATGGCGAGGAGCTTACCCGCCTGCGCCGCTGTGTGGCCGACGGAGAGGAGGAAGCCCAATGAGTAAACTGTGCTGGCGTGTGACCCCGGTCAACGNCTATGACATCCCCGCCCTGGAGCGGTGGCTGNAGGAGATGGCGGGGAAGGGGCTGCTGTTTTCCATGACCATGGGGCTCCTGACCGCTTTTGAGCAGGGGGAGGGCACGCGGCTGCGGATCCATCTGGAGCCGGCCCGGGGCTCCGTNTCGGAGGAGNCGCCGNAGCTGGCCGACCTCTACGCCCAGGCGGGCTGGCGGTACCTGGGCCCCTTCCGGGGCAGCTACTTCGTCTACGCCACCGGTGACCGGGAGGCCCGGGCCTATACCGACCCGGAGAGCATGGACTGGGCCCTGGGCCGGTTTTTCCGGCAGAAGCTCCTGGGCGGCCTGGGGCTGCTGGCGGCCAATGCGCTGCTGCTTGCCCTCTATTACAATATGGTGGGCGTTGCCTTTACCTACCTGCACGACGGCTATCCGGTGACCGCCTTTGCCCACTATCCCCTGGCTGCCCTCCTGCTGACGGTGTTGGGCCTTGCCCTGGTGGACTTGTCCTGGTTCCTTGGCCTCGGGCGGCTGCGCCGCTTCCGCCGCTCCATCGCGGCGGGCCAGACCCCGGAGTTAGGCCGTCGGGGCGGCTGGCTGCTGGCGGCGGGGGTGGTGGTGCTCATCCCCGTGGTCATCAACACCTGCCAGCTCTTCCTGGGCATGGATTACCGGGCCTACCCCGCGTCGGAGGCCCAACTGCTGACCATTGAGGAGATCGAGGGGGACGGCCTCCGGGCCACCGGAGACCGGATGTACAACATGGACTATGTCTCCCACGGCGGGACTTTGCTGGAGATGGAATACTGGTACTGGCGGCAGTACAGCTCTTTCCCCCACTATGAGGTGGAGGGGAACTATTGGGATCAGGTGCCCGTGGTGCAGTACAGCATCCGCCGTTTCCCCCTGACCGCCCTGGCTCAAGCCTATTGGGAGGAGCAGGGCCGCATCGGCTGGTACGGCTACGATCCGGTGGAGGGTCTCGTCCCGGACGCCGCCTTCGACGCCGTCTCCGCGAAGCGGGGAGAGAACGGCCGGGGCGTGCCGCAGACCACTCTGGTACTGCGCCGGGGCAGAACAGTAATGCGGGTGGAGTACCGGGGAGAGAAGGACTTGCTGGAATTCCAGGAGGAGCTGGCCGCCATGATGGCGGCGCTGGAGTAGCGCGAAATCAGTCGAAAAAGGGAGAAAAGTCCGGCGGAAGGGATCCGCCGGGCTTTTTTTGTCAAAAAAATTTGCATTTTGCGCAAATTATGATATACTTTCCAAAAGCACTGAAACGTGAAAATTTTAACAAGGAAGGAGCAGAAAAAATGGGAAAGGAACNTNTGATGAAGATCGTTATGATCGAAGACGACCTTATGGAGGTACAGCGGTTCGCGGAGTACTTCGATACGGTGGAGGACATAGAGCTGGTGGCGGCCGAGGACGGAGCCGCGGNAGGTCTGGCGGCGGTGGAGGTCAACGCNCCGGACGCGGTCATCCTGGATCTGGAGCTGAAGGAGGGCAACGGCGTACAGCTGCTGCCCAAGCTCAAGGCCCTGCCCTTNAACCCCNATGTGCTGGTGACCNCCTGGACGACCGAACCGGTCACCCTTCGGGGCGTGCGCGCCAACGGCAGCGGACACATCCAGTCCAAGAACATGGTCGGCTATGCGGAGCGGGGCCCGGAGATGNTGGCCGACNTTCTCCGGGAGATGCGGCCCTTCTTCCTCAGAACGCCGGTGGAGCAGAAGGCCGCCGCTGATACGATCCTCGCCCCGGAGGCGCGCAGGCGCAAGAAGGTGGTGGAGGCCATGGGCCGCATCGGCATCACCCCGGGGACGTTTTCCCACAACTATCTGGTGGACTCCATCCTCATAGCCGCCAAGACGGAGGGGTGCATCGTGGATCTGGACAACGTGATCTATCCGGCGCTGATGGAGCAGTATCACGTGACCAGGATCAGCCTGGAGAAGGCCATGCGCACCAGGATCGAGTCCGCCTGGCGGCACACGGATCTGGAGACCCTCCAGCGGGAATTTACCCAGTATGTGAACCCGGAAAAGGGCAAGCCGGAGCTGAAGGAGTTCATCGGCTACTACGCCAACAAATTTTCCGATTAAAAGGGCGGTTTTCGTAAGACAAAATCCGACAGCAGGGAACACAGCGGTTTCAACATCTTTGACGTTTTTATACCAGCAGTCGGACGAAAAGCGACGAAAAGCGACCAAATACATCCCCTTTGATTCGACATAGGAAGACCCTCCTCTCATGGTACCGTTACGACAAACGGTACAGAGAGGAGGGTTTCTTCATGCGCAAGCAGGGCGATTGGCTGGATGACCTGATTGATTTTGTTAAGGATCATTTTTGATCCTAACAGGGATTAAGAAGGGAGCACCAAAATGGTGCTCCCATTCTTTTTATTTTGTTATTGAAGATAATGCGGTATTATATTTGCGCTTATCAAGCAAAAAAGTGTTGAAAGGAAGCGAAAAATGATGAAAACCGCATTTATTATTGAGGAAATTGTCTTTGCAATTACTTGGACACAACTGTATCGAAAGATTTTCCCTAAATCAAAAATGAGCAAGTGTTGGTTCAGAAGGCTTCACATGGTTTTGATTGCCCTAATTTCGACTGTTGCGGGAATCGTAACAGGAAAACAGTTTCTGCCGCTTCTAAATGTATGTGTAAGCGGATGCCTAAATGGAATAGCATATAGACACATAAGTAGTCAGAATGTGGTAGAGGCTATACTTACGTACCTAATAACGAAAATGCTGTGGGGGAGTTCTGTTATAGTAGGCTTTGCTCTTTTAGCATCGGTTGGAATGCAGGAGTATAAGCTTTTTTGCGGAATATCTGTTTGTGTAATCCATATTTTTCTATGCTTTATGGTTATGCATTACATGAATCTTACGTTTTGGAAAATAACTACAAGCAAATATTACAAATGGATTGTAACAGCTTTTGGGATATTGTTTGTTATATCATACAGTGTTCTTTCCAACAATGGAATTGAATCCCGAAAAGAATTTGATACGTACACACTAATAGTGATTACCTTATTTGGTGTGATATTGCTTATATGGGCCAAGGGCACCTCGGAACAGCAGAAAATTGAGGANGAGCAATCCAAGCGTATTGATGAGCTGGTGCGCCATGCCCACAAATATAAATCGGTCATCCCCGCCGTGAAACGGGAGCTGCGGATGATGCAGAGAACCCTGCTGCGGGAGCACCGCTGGGAAACGGCGGCAGAAGTGGGCCGCGCCATTGACGAGGTCTCCGAGCTGGAACGGGAGGTATCCGCTGACAGCGCGCGGGAACTGCTGGAGGCGCCCAACTTTTCCTCCACCGGCCTGCTCTTTCTGGACGGCCAGCTGCAGAGGGCGCGGGAGGACGCGGCGGAGCAGGGCATCGTTCTGGACTGCGTGGTGACCGCGCCCGTCACCGCTCTGGTGCAGCAGGGCGTTCTGAGTCAATTCCAGCTCCAGCAGATGGTGGGCGATCTGGTGAGCAACGCCTTTCGGGCCGTGAGCCTGCAGGAGGGAGAGGACAAGCGCGTCCTCCTCATCCTGGGCGAGACCCAGGACGGCTATCAGATCAAGATCTGTGATACGGGCCTTCCCTTTCCCCCGGAGATCCTCCGGGAGTTTGGCAAGCGCGGCCTTACCACCGGCGGAACGGGCCACGGCCTGGCCGACCTGCGGGAGATCATGGCGGCGTGCGGCGGCAGTATCCGGGTGGAGGAATATGAAGAAGGGGCCTTTACCAAGGCGATCTCGCTGGTCATGGACGGCCGCGCCACACTCTGCATCCACTCCGCCCCGACGGGGATCGACTATGAGCGGAGCCTTGCCCGAACACCGGCAGGGGAGGGAGTCTGACACGGGGCTTTTGGGACAAAGGGGGTCTTTTCCGGCCGGGGGGCGCATACCTCTTTGAAGAGGGGGG
>CAJMXB010000071.1 GCA_905219705.1 Oscillospiraceae bacterium
CCGTATAATTTACGCATATATTGATATATTTCCGTGATTATTTCCCAATATTTCCTTTTATCCCGACTTACAATGTAAATGGAATACTCATTCCGATAGATTGTATCTGTATATAGGTTTTCCAAGCAAATAGGCACATATGGTTTCCATTCATTTACAGACTGTTCCACTTTCTCCCCCCCATTCTAAATCACATTTAATCTATCAATGTATTCTTCAAACTTTTTCCGTTTGATCTGCGCCCTTGTCCCATTCCAAAGGACAAAATCAGCGTCAGGATTTTCATTTACAAGCCTGTAAAGCCTATCCCTTCCAATTCTGAAATAGGCCGCTGCCTCATCTATTGACAAAGTGTACTTTTCCCAAAATGGTATCTTGTCCATTGCTATATCTCCTATTCTGCTCCGCACTCCACATAGGGAAGCCCATTTTCCTCTAAAAACTCTGCTACAATGTCCCGCCCTGTCAGGGCTTTTTCAATGTGATTCATCGTGGTTATGTAGGCTTCTGCCCTGTCAGATAAATAATTGTTTAGGTCACGGATCACAGTAGCTATATCAGTATCTTCCTCCATATCGGCTTTGTGGCTATCCATGTAGGCCGCTAACCTTTTCCGCTGCCGCTCCAACTCTCTGATCTCTGCTTGCTGGATCGTTTCAATCAGCCTGTTAAGCTGCTGTCTGGCCTTTGTACTCATTATGTAATTTCTCCTTTTCCGCATTATATTAAAACGTCAAATTTCCAACTTTGTAAATATGAATATCACCTAAACTTCACAATCTGTAATTATTCCAGCCCTCCAATCTTCCAATTTTGAGGTTGTCCTGATTTGCTTTTGTTCGGTTTTGCGAAAAATTTTCCGAACAAAACCCTTGACTTTGAAGAAAAACCATGTTACAATACTGTAAAAGGGATAGTTTAACCTTTTTGTAGACGTGCTTAGTAATATTATATGCGTTTTTGTTTTCCTTGTCAAGTCTGTTTTCTGTTGTTTTCAAGGCAACGGTTTTTCTGATAACCTATGAAAAAAGACTTGATGTGGTTTCCGTTGCTTTGATCCGCCTTGACTTTTCCAGTCAGGGCGGTTTTATTATGACATAGAGAAAGAGGGCTTTATACCCTCCTTCCCTTGTCACGGCTCCGGCTCCCTGTTCAAAACAGCGGGATATTGCTTTCTTCCTCTACGGCTTTAAGCATTGCCCGAATCGTGTCGCTCTCCGTTTCACCGATGGACACGTCATAGAAGAATGTCTTTCCCGTCAAAATCGTTTCGCTCTCCAAACTGTAAAGGCCGATAACCACGGGATCAAAGTAGCCTGTTTTATCGCTGGCGGCTTTAATGTAGATTGTCCGGCAATGCTGGCGGCTCTGCGGCTTGCCGTCAAGGTTGGAGTTGACAAACGATTTAATTTTACCGCTGTCCTTGCCGCTGATCTGTCCGGCCCTCCCGAAGTCCAGCACAACAAGCACTTCCCCGGCCTCTGTTAAGCCGCTCCTGTGCCAGTCAATCAAGCTGGCGGGATCGCCAAGACTCCCCGCTGCCGTGTCCCTGTGTGCAAGTCCGGCCTTGTTTTCCCCGGTCACTGTGTAGGCCGTCCCACTGGCAGTCAAGAAAGTTAAGGTATTTTCCCCGGCTGCGGCAATGTCTACAACTGTATTATCAGTGTAAAAGCCTGTTGCACACTGGCGATTAAATACTACGAAATCCCCCATATGGGTATTGATCCCGGTTGCGTGGAATGTCTGCGGCTCCTTGCCCTCTGCTTCTGCGGTCACGGTCAGCCAATTATAGCGGCTCATACCCTCCACGGCTGCGGTCAGGTTGTTAATGGTAGTTGCGTTCATTGTTCAGCACTCCTTATTATGTAATGTGGCCTGTCTCATCAGTGACGGTAGGCCGTCCCCGTCAGACTCCCCACAATAGGGGAGTTTCGACAATTTCAGAAATGGCGGAAAAGTTCAGCGTTTCGGGCTGTAATGGCGTACAATCTGCCAGTTTCCCGGCCTTGAAGAAGTCCGCCGTTTATACCATAAATGCCAGTGCTAACGCCTACACGCTCTAACGGCTCTTTGATCTCTGCCTTGCCGTTTGTTATGTCCTCTGCTGCTCCTATCCGGCATAACTCCCGAAGGGCTTTCTGTGTGTATTTACGCATTGTAGCCGCCTCCCTTCGTCAGTTCCCGAAACAGTAGCGCCGTGATCCGCTCTTCGGCCTGTTCCTCTGTAAACCTTGCTTTTTCGCTGTCGGTTTCGTTCAGCCAGTCAGCCAACAAATCAACAGCAGACACATTATAATAGTACAGGGTATTAAAGGCCGTGGGGAGTCCTTGCGCCCAATCCCGGAACATTTCAAAGCTGCTTTTATACCTGATCCCGGCTTTCTCATTGTGGCAAGCCTCCATAACAAGGCGGCAAGCGGTTTTATAATCGGGGGCTTCCTCAAGTCCAAAATAGTCAAGATCAACACTTTCCACGATATAAGCCCGGATATTGTCAAGGGCTTGTTTGCAGTTAGAACGTAACATTTTTTATCGCTCCTTTTGATATTCAGTATTGAAAAATGGAGCGGTCAGGGATATAATAGATATATGTAACCGCTCCTTTTGTCGGGTTGCTGGTTGCTTTGCCCTTCTTAAAGTTGCCGCTTTAGGAAGGGCTTTCCTTTAGGCCAGCACGAAACGGCGGGAAACACTGGCCTTCGTGTATCGTGCTGCAATGTCAGGCAGTTCCTTTTTAATAGCCGCCGTGTCAATTCTGTTACTTGTAACGGGCTTCCATGTGGCCTTCCAGTCTGCCCCGGTCAGCGTGTCAACGTTCCGGGCTGTCATTTCAGCTTTGATTGTGTCCGTGATCCCGTCAATCTCTGCTTGCAGTTCTTCAGCCATGCGGCGAAGTTCCCGCAACTCTTTAATCTTGCTATCAAGTTCAATCGTTCCCATTGTGTGATCCTCCTTTATTTTGTGGGGGAACTCTGGTTTTTCTTTTGTTCCCTCCTTGACTATATCCATTATAGCAGTTATGTACATAACAGTCAAGACGGCAAACCGCCCAAATTACGTACATAACTTTTGTGCATTTTGGTTATGTACATATCAATGTTTATATGCTATAATAATGTTGCCTTATTGGAGGTGATATAATGGCAATGTCTGATCAACGGAAAGAGTATCTTTATAAATATCAAAAGGATAAATTGAAGCGAATACCTCTTGACGTGCCAATACCTGACTATGAACAAATCAAAGCACACGCCGAAACACGGAAGGAATCAGTCAATGGATTTATTAAACGTGCTATTACTGATACAATAAAGCGTGATAATGAAGAGGATCAATAACAGTATAGTTAATTATCTTCTAAACAGGGCGGTTTCCGCTGCCCTGTTTAATTTCCAAATTAGCTTATCAAAAACCATCGTTATTGATAGATTTTTGATCCGGGCAAATAAGCCGCTTTTTTAATACCGATTCTTTATCAAAACCTTGTTCAAAAACAAGCTATCACAAACAACCGTTATTGAAAATCCAAGGAGGTTTTACAATGAAAAATTACATTTTCGGTTATGCCCGTGTATCAACACAAGATCAAGAACTTGCAAGGCAGATTGACGCATTAGAGAAATACGGCGTTGATCAAATCTTCACAGAGAAAATAACAGGTACAAAGGCGCATAGGCCACAACTGGACAAACTGAAGGACAAGTTGCGGGAAGGTGATACTGTTGTTATTGAGTCCCTATCACGTTTAGGCCGCTCCACAAAGGATTTACTTGCATTATTGGAAGAATGGAATGGGCAAGGCGTGAAGCTGGTTAGTCTTAAAGAACAGATAGACACAACTACACCAACGGGAAAATTGCTTGTTACTGTTCTTTCTGCCTTGTCGCAGTTTGAGCGGGATATAATTGTACAGCGTACAAAGGAAGGGCTTGAATCGGCAAGGAAACGGGGGAGGAATGGAGGAAGGCCAAAGGCTGATCCCGGCAACGTCAAAAAGGCTATCAAGCTATACCACGCACAAACACACAGCATAAAGGAAATAACCGCTATTTGTGGTATTAGTCAGGCCACACTATACAGGGCATTAGCGGCGCAACAGGAAACAACGGCAAACAAGGCCAGCACAGCAGAATAAACTATACCCCCCACGTGATCCCGCTGTCATGTGGGGGGGTACTTTACACTTTTTCGGGATTTTGAAAACGCCCAGCCGCCAAAGTACATCTACTCAAAACACGTGGCTTACCTCTCCCACGAAACGGCATTCCAGCAGTCCAAACCGTCAAATTTATTTTCAAAATTCCTCCTTTACTGTTTACTTCTTAACTGCAATATGCTATAATTAGTTTACCATCTTAAAGGAGGATTTTCCTTATGAGCGAAGAAGTCAAAAAGCGTGTTCGCCGTTCACCTGAAGAAATTGCAGCGGAAATTGATGATAAGATTGCCGCCCACAAGGACGCAATCAAAAAGTTGGAGCAGCGCAAGGCCGAAGTACTTGCCCCAAAAAAGCCCCGCATGACCAAGACGCAAAAAATGAAAATGGTAATCGACAAGGCCAAACAAGCGGGTATGTCCCCGGAAGAAATTGCTGAAAAACTCGGCGTATCTTTTGAATAATAATTTGAACGGAACGTGTTAGCGCACGTCCTGTTTTTATTGCAAAAACAATATTATCTTCGGTAAATTGTGAGACAACTTTCTTATAACAAAGGCGGGGGTACAGCTTTAAGCCGTACCCCGCTATCTGCTCTTGATATGCACGTGGAAAAATGTTATAATATGTTAAATATACCGTCTGGAGGTGGGTTAATGTCTAAAGTGCTAAAGAGAGACTTTTACTTTGGAGCGGCTTTATCACTGTTTCTCAGCAAAAATAATGATTCTCGGCCTTCCTTAGTGGAATGTTCTGAAACATCTTGCCAATATAGCATGAT
>CAJMXB010000072.1 GCA_905219705.1 Oscillospiraceae bacterium
TTTCATCGTACATTCCTCCCTCTGCCACTTTATGGACTGTCCCGCCCGGTTATGCCCGTCCCCTTCACGCCCGCCTTCTCTCCTCCGCCCGATTTAGAACATAGGATATCACGGAGGATATTTTCTCCAATCAATTGCCAAGGAGGAAAACGCATTGTATCCCGATCAAGGAACAAATAAGCCTGCCTGCGCCGACAGCTGCGGTACCCTGCCGGAGTGCGCCCCGCTGGCAGTTCCCTATGTCCCCTTTCAGCAGACAAGTCCCAAGCGTTATGAGGCCAATGACGCTTTGAGCAATGGCACCCTCTTCCCCGGGCTCAACCTGCCCTTTCACCTGAAAGTAGATGCTCCCAATGCCGTCAGCGGCCCTCTGGGCGAGCTCCAGGCCCTGGAATTCGTCCTGTTGGAGCTGGGACTTTACCTGGATACCCACCAGGCCGACGAGGAGGCCTTTGCCCTGTTCCAGCAGTACGCCGCCCTGGAGAAGGCCGGCCGGGAAAAGTATGAGGCCATGTGCGGCCCGGTCACCCTGTTCGCCACGGCCGATCAAAAGAGCTTTTCCACCTGGATCAACAACCCCTGGCCCTGGGACTACCCGGAAGGAGGCAAAAAGTAAGCCATGTTCATGTATGAAAAGAAGCTCCAGTACCCTGTCAAGATCAAGAACACCAGCCCCAAGCTGGCCTCAGTCATCATCAGCCAATACGGCGGGCCTGACGGTGAACTGGGCGCCGCCATGCGCTACCTCTCCCAGCGCTATGCCATGCCCTATCCCGAGCTGAAAGCGCTGCTCACCGACATCGGCACCGAGGAGCTGGGCCATATGGAGATGGTGGCCGCCATCGTCCATCAGCTCACCCGGAGCCTCACCGAGGAGCAGATCCGGACTGCCGGCTTTGACACCTACTTTGTGGATCACACCACCGGCATCTATCCCCAGTTCGCCTCCGGTTATCCCTGGTCTGCCTCCACCATGCAGTCCACCGGCGACATCCTGGCCGACCTTACGGAGGATCTGGCGGCGGAGCAGAAGGCCCGGCTGACCTACGACAATATCCTTCGGCTGTCCGATGACCCGGACGTCAACGACGTCATCCGGTTCCTGCGGGAGCGGGAGATCGTCCATTTCCAGCGCTTTGGCGAAACGAATCAATCAAGGTAAAGTTAAATCCTCCACTTGATTTCGTAGCTGTCCTCTGTGGCCTTAATCTCCAAAATGAGGTAATCGACCACTTCCCGCTTGCTGTCTATGTCCAGTTCATCCCAATGCGCCATATAGTCTTTCAACTGCTCTACATCGGGCTTTTCGCTGTTCTCCAGCGGGGAAAGTTCGCTTAACTGTTGCCTGTATACACTGGCCTGTGCGTCAAGTTCTTTGATACGCTTGTTAATGTACTCCATCAGAATTTCATTTGCATCCGATACTTTAGCAACCAACTTATCAATCTCTGCTGTGATTTGCTCCAGCTTAACATTGATTTCATGGATTTTCGGATTTTCATGATTGATCTGCGGTTGTGTAAGCGTTTCAAATTCTTTAACGTGTTCGACCATTTCCTCAAAAATACAGGCTTCAAACGCATCAGCATTGATACCACCCACGCCCTCACATCGGTTAGTCTGCATTCTGCGGCTGCAAATAAAGTATCGTATGATCCTCGTCTTTAGCTGGCACTTACGGATCGTCAGCGCATAACCACACTTACCGCATTTGACCTTACCAACCAACCATGTATTGTGTCCTTTAAGCGGCCTTGCAACCTGTTTGTTATTCAGGCATTTCATCCTTGCTCTAAGCCAAATATTGGACGGAACAATACCATCATGCGGGGCCAATACCACGTGTTGCCCTTCAAGGTGTACAGACTTGCGCCCAGCGTCCTTATCAGAGTACAGATAGCAACCATTCACACCCATATAATCTTCCGGGCTGTTGTGTAGCACTGTCCCCTGATCCTTGTAGAATCGGTATACGTCTAAATCTGCTTTGACATAAACAGGATTCTTAACCATATCAGCAATGCGGCATCTATCCCATGCTCCATCTTTGGTACGACTGTTAGTAATCCCATTCTCTATTAGATAACGGACAATATCACCATAGGACGTTTGCGGCTGTGCATACATAGAGAAAATCAGCTTTACAACTTCTGCTTCTTCAGGAATGATTGCATAATGGGCTGTCTTTTTCCCTTCAATCGTGAACGGCTCCAACTTGTAGCCGTATGGAATGCGCCCTCCCATGTAAAACCCTTTGCGGCTCCGGGACATATAGGCATCCATTACTCGCTGCTGGATCGTTTCTCTTTCCAATTCAGCAAATACCACGATGATTTTTAGCATTGCCCGTCCCATAGGGCTTGACGTATCAAACTTCTCTGTGCAAGATACAAATTCAACTCCGTATTGCTGAAATTCGGTAAACAAGTTCATGAAGTCCATAACTGATCTGCTAATACGATCCAGTTTATAAACGATAACCCTGTTTACTTCTCCCCTACGTATGGCCTCCATCATGATTTGAAATTGTGGGCGGTCTACGTTCTTTCCGCTATAACCTTTATCCGTAAAGGTTTTATATGCCCCTCCCCTTGTCTCATATTGGCAATACTCAATCTGGCTTTCAATACTGATACTGTCCACCCGATCTACCGATTGCCTACAATAAATTGCATCATATTTCTGCATCGGCTCTTTCCTTTCTACAAAAAGAGCCGCCAACGGTTATATTATACCGTAGCGGCTCGGATTCTTCAACCCACAAATCTTGAAAACACATTATATAATCCGTTCTGGATATGCTGCTTTGCCTTTTGCCGTTCCTCTTCATTAGTGAAAACTGGCTTTAAGTTGCGAACGGTAACTTCTTTCCCTCCAACCGTCTTTTTATGTTCGGTTGCTGTGTAACTAACGATATTGCTGCTCATCAAACATTTACCACCCCTTTTCTGTGAAATATATTCCCTTTACAGGTTGTCCTATTACTGCATAAATCAAAAATCCCGGTCTGTCAGATTTCTCTAACAGCCGGGAATGTTTTTACATTGGTTTCAGAGGATTATTAATTCTATACTTACCTCTCTTGATGAAAGAATCGTTTAACTCTGTAATCGTATATTGTGAAATGTCCTTCGTCAGTTTCTTCACATCTTTATCATCCAACCTCTGCAATACTTGAACTGGAATTGTAACATTGTTTTCAATAGTAATATCCCTTTGTTCAACAATACTTTGTGCTTGTTGTGCGTCCTGCTTAATCTGTTCTTGCATCTTACTGCCGATTAAATCCGTTGACTGTACAGCACCAAATAAAGCACCATACTTACCAAGCATAGTATCCGCAAAGTCAAGAATCTCATATATAGGTTCCTGCTGTTCTTCAGTAAGTACAGCTTCGCCCTTTTCAAGTTTAGCTATAATTTCATTCTGCTTCAGGGTAGGATTATCACCAGCGACACCGCCAGTATGATATGTACTATAAGGATAGGTGCCGAAAAGTCTTTTACCACCAACCTTATCAAGATACCACACACCATCATTGCCACGAACAACAACACGGCCTATCAACTTCGCTAACTGTTCACCTAATGATAAGTTCGCATCACTTAAACGTTTCTTATCAGCAACATCAGCATTACCCCACTTTGCACCATTAGTTTTCATTTGAGCGACTATTCTTTTGATCTCAGACATTGTTGCTCCACCACTGGCATCATAATCTCCGGGCTTGCCAACAGGAGGATTCTTACCGCCCGTGTCAACAGATGGAGGATTTGCACTTGCCGCCTCCAAAACTGCAATTTGCCTTTGAGTCTCAAGTACAGCATTCAAATAACTACCATATTGTTGAACCGCTGCACTGGCACTATTCCAAGCAGACGTAATTTCATCATTAGTAACTGAACCATATTTATAGTTCCAATTAATCAAATCCTGATACAAAGTATCCCAATGATTATTAATACGTTCAATAGCAAGCTGATACAGCTTTTCTTCAGAAGAAATTGTGTTTTCAAGAATCTCTATTTCTTTCTTTTTCTCCCGTTCATAAGAATCTGCCATACCATCAAGCATATCGCTTGCAGCATCATAAGCATGATCAGACTGAAAATCACTTAAATCATTGATTTTATCCGCCAATTCCTCTTGTAACTTTGCCTTCTTAGCTGCTGCTTCACGACTATCATCTAAATCAAGAGCCGCAATTTGCTTACGCAAATCAGCAATACCCTTTTCTTTATCTGCTAAATCTCTTGCGTATTCATCTTTCTCTTTCTCTAAATCTAATGACTTTTTCTGTAAGTCAACAAGTTCTTTCATAGCATCGACTTGATCTTCCAAAGCCTTGACTTGATTCTTAACTTCTTGCTTAATCATTTCTTCAACATATTTAAGCAAGTCGCTCAAAGTATCGGATTGATCCTCAAGTGCTTTTTTCGCTTCCTCGTTAGCCTTACTAATTTCTCCTGTAACTTTTCCAATTCCGGATTTTGCACTATCTGCTAATGCTCTCATATTATTAATATTTGACACATAGGCATTGTACAATTCTTCTGAAATCTGTCCTGATGCTTTCATTAATGCTAACTGAGCATATATCATATCCCAAGTTGCACCAGATGCTGTTGTTGTTGCATTGGCTAAATTCAATAATGCAGCAGTATTATTTTCATTAGCCGCATTTTGAATCTGCTGAATATATGCCAACGCCTGTTCAATCGCCATTTGTTCGGTTCTGGCAGCAATAACTCGCTGTATACTTTCCTCATTGATGACTAACTGCCCATTTTCATCTTTCAAATAAGAAAGATATTGAATACCCCAAGAACAAATCTCTTGCAAAGTATCAATCGTAATAAACCCACTATCAGCATATTCATCTGCGGCAGTATGCAAAGCATCATACAAACCAGTCATTTGATCTATT
>CAJMXB010000073.1 GCA_905219705.1 Oscillospiraceae bacterium
CTCCATCTCCTCCGGAGGAGGGGGCGGCTCCATGTCCCAGGGAGGTTCCTCCTCTTCCCTGGGCGGAGGCGGCGCGGGCCGCTCCGGAGGTCTGGAGACAGGGGCCGCCGCGGGCGCGGGCTGCGCCGGGGCTGGAGAGGCAGCCGGAGGGGCAAAGGCCCCTCCCGCCGCCAGCTCTTCCAGTTTGGTCAGCCGGGCGTTCAGCCCGGCGGCAGAATCATCTAAGGTCTCGTCGCACAGACGGATAAGGCACAGCTCCGCGTCCACCCGCCGGTTGGCGCTGCGGCCCAGATCGGCGGCGACACTCTGGAGCTTGCCCAAAAGCTGGGCCAGTCTGGGTGTGGTGAGCCCCTCGGAAAGCCCCCGGAGGGTACCCTCGTCATAGCCGCCGGTGAGCAGCCCCCCACCGCCCTGGGGAGCGGTCTTGCGGATGAGCAGATCCNGGGTCAGGGCGGAAAGCTCGTTCAAAAGGCTCCCCACATCCTTGCCGGCGGCGTAGAGCCGATCCAGCCGCTGAAGGGCGGCTCCGGCGTCCCGCCGGGATATTTCATCCATTAGGGCGGCGGTCTCCACGTTCCCCGCCAGCCCCAGGGCGTCNAGGATCTCCTGCTCACCCAACTGTTTGCCGTCTGCGCCTACGGCGCACTGATCCAGCAGNCTCAAGGNGTCCCGNAGNCCGCCGTCNGNCAGCCGGGCCAAAAGGGCCGCTCCCTCATTTGTAAGGNGGATGCTCTCCTCCCCCGCCACCAGCTTCAGCCGCTGGGNGATGTCCAGGGGAGAGATGCGCTTGAAGGCAAACTGCTGGCACCGGGACTTGATGGTGGCCGGCACCTTATGAAGCTCGGTGGTGGCCAGAATGAACATCAGATGCTCCGGCGGCTCCTCCAGGATCTTCAGCAGGGCGTTGAAGGCCGGAGTGGAGAGCATATGCACCTCGTCCACGATGTACACCCGCTTGCGCACCGCCGCGGGGGAATAGACGGCCTCGTCCCGCAGGGCGCGCACCTGGTCTACGCCGTTGTTGGACGCGGCGTCCAACTCCAGCACATCCATCACCGCGCCGCTTTCAATACCACGGCAGGCGTCGCACTCGTTGCAGGGGCTTCCATCCACCGGATGCTCGCAGTTCACTGCCCGGGCCAGGATCTTGGCGCAGGTGGTCTTCCCGGTGCCCCGGTTGCCGGTGAAAAGATAGGCATGGCTAAGCCGCCCCTCCCGCACCTGGCGCTTGAGGGTGTCGGTGATATGGCTCTGGCCCACCACGTCNTCAAANGTACGGGGTCGCCATTTCCGGTAAAGTGCCTGATACATAGGCTCTCACCTCCCAAAGAGGAATAAAGGGAAGAAGGTCAGCTCCTTCTTCCCTGTTTTCGGCCTGCGGCAAGACCGCGCACCGGCCTTTGAAAGTCGCGCTATGTCCGTTACCCCGGCAGCCGGCTCAGGAGCGGCGCCCCCGCGGCACACGCCCAGATCCGCTTAGTGCTGCTCGGTTCCCCGCCTGACACGGTTCACGGGTAGGCGTTGCGCGGGACCGATCCTTCATCGCTGCTTACCAGGNTCAGACGACACAGCGCGCTTCCGGGGGCCGGGATTCACCCCTGCTGTAGCGGATTGCAGGTACAGGGCACCGCTATCTCCCCAGTTAGCGCGGCCTTGCCCCGGGCCGAAGGAAGCCGGATCCACGGGCAGGCTGATACATACGGTATCATACAACATTTTGGGGGGATTATCAACTGAGAATTTGATTTTTTGAAAAAACACTTTACACCGGGCCAAATTGTTGTTATAATGTCATGGCGCAAACAAGAGAATACGGGCGGTTAGCTCAGCTGGGAGAGCGCAGCGTTCGCAACGCTGAGGTCGTGGGTTCGATCCCCATACCGTCCACCAAAACAAGATGATCCGAGCTTAACGCCAGCAGGCGGTGGGTTCGGATTTCTTGTTTATATCGGCAAAACCGCATAATAGAACCTGACTGCCAGAATTTTTTGCAAAAAGGGCTTGCCAACGGAAGAGAATTGTGCTAATATAATTAAGCCCTTACGGGGTATATGTTAAATATCCGGGTGTGGCGAAGTTTGGTATCGCGCTTGAATGGGGTTCAAGAGGCCGCTGGTTCGAATCCAGTCACTCGGACCAAGGGAGGAACAACTTAGTTGTTCCTCCCTTTTTTCTGTTGTGGCCGCGGCGCGGCTATATTCCCTTTCCATTGTGCTCATACTTGTCCCGGAGGTGTTTTTCATGGATCACTGCTGTCATCAAAATTGTTCCGGATGCTCCGGCTGTTCCGGGGGGCATAAGCCTTCGGAGGTCGTTCTTTCCCGCCCCCAGGCCGCCTTTCTCTCCCGCTTCGCCCAGGCCCCCTTCCTGCCCCTGTGCCGTTTCCTGATACGCTCCTCCCGGGAGGATGAGCTGGAAAGTGTGGGCCTGGACGCCGTTTTCATGGAGAACGGCGCCGACCTGGACGCCGTCCGCTCCACCGCCGCGCTCCTCAACCGCTNGGCGTCGCTCGGCCTCATCACGCTGGACTATGACCTTCCCCTTTCCAACTACGACTATACCGCCTATGAGACCGCTCCCCTCTTTGCCCGCTTTTGTGAGACCGTAGCCGAAGGCGCCCGGCGTCCCGGTTTCCTCTTCGATACCCCCGTGCTGGAAAAGGGCAGCATGGCTCTCACCGACCTGGGCCGGGCCGTCATGGAGCAGGTACTGGAGCTTCTCTGACCCCGCACCCTTTTCCCCTCCCGGCATAGACTGAGATTGGAAGGCACAACCTTCCCCCATTCTCATTCGGGAGGTAACCAACAATGCCTGAAAAGGTCATGCCCGGCCCCGTTTGCGATGCCGCCGGCATCCGCGAGGCTGTCTGTGTACACACCAGGAAGATCATGGACGCTTGTCGAGACAAGGATTGCATCGAGGATCTTCGCGTTTATCTCACCCAGAGCTCCCAGTGCGCTCTGGACCGGGCCAGCTGCGTGAAGGCTGGCAAGGCTGAGCTGCTGTACGTCTCCACCAATGTGGAGCCCATCTGCTTCAACCGTGGCTTTTATACCGTAGACGTGCGCTACTTCTACCGCGTCACCGCCGACGCCTTCGTGGGCGCTGCCCGGCCGGTGGAGGTCTGCGGCCTGGCCGT
The DNA here is from genome assembly GCA_905219705.1 of Oscillospiraceae bacterium. GTDB lineage: Bacteria > Bacillota > Clostridia > Oscillospirales > Oscillospiraceae > Vermiculatibacterium > Vermiculatibacterium agrestimuris. The sequence continues at coordinate 3,140 of CAJMXB010000073.1, forward strand.
CTTTGACAAACGGGTCATCCTCTTTGGCAGCGAGGGCTGCTCCAAGTCCTTCTCCTCTGAGATGAGCCTGGACGCCCTGGATTGCCAGAACCTGCCCAGCGTCAACCAGCCCGTGGCCGTGGTGGAGGCCGTGGATCCCCTGGTTCTGGGGATGAAGCTGGTGGAGCCCTGCTCCTGCGACTGCCAGTGCGCCTGCACCTGCGAGTGCGAGCTCACCGAGGTGCCCCCCTGCATCTGCTCCTGCTTCGGCAGCGACCTGGCCTTTGGCAGCGAGGGCAAGCGCCTCTATGTCTCTCTGGGCCAGTTCTCCCTGATCCGCCTGGAGCGGGACACCCAGCTGCTCATCCCCGTCTACGACTACTGCATGCCTGAGAAGNAGTGCACCTGCGACGGCGGCAGCTGCGAGGAGGATCCCTGCGAGCTGTTCCGTCACGTGAAATTCCCCGTAGACGAGTTCTTCCCCCCCGATCACATCGAGGGCGGCAGCGGCTGCGGCTGTGGCTGCTGCGGCTGAATTCCAGACCCAGTTCTAAAAAAGAGCCCCGGCGGGAACCTACCTGGTTCCCGCCGGGGTTTCTCATTTCACTACCACGTTTTCCTTTCCAAACAGCTCCTCCATTTCCCGCACCATGGAGCTGTGAAGCTGGGCCATGGCCCCCAGCCGCTTCTTGGTATCCTCACAGTAGAAGATCACCTGGCCCTCGCCGGGGAACATGTTCAGCACCAGCCGGGCCTTCCGCATCCGGGGGTCGTCGGCGGCGGGCGTTCTCACGTAGAGCTTGCTGCCCTGCACGCTCCCGGGGGCCGCCGGCGCCTCTGCTCCCTCCTGGGGCGCCCCCAGCGGCTTGATCCGGTCACACATGNGCTGGGGCGCCTTTTCGTCCCGAACGGAGAGCCTGCCCTCCGCCAAAAGGGCCTCACCCGCCTTCAGGTAGGAACCGCACTCCCCCAGCGTCCGGGACAACACCAGCATCTCCATGGCCCCCGTGTCGTCCTCCAGGCCCACANAGGNCATGAGGGTGTTGTTCTTGGTGGTTTTGGTCTTGGCCGAGGCCACCACGCCCGCCAGGGTCACCCGCTGGCCGTCGGCGTAGCTCTGGGGGCCCNCCTNCCGGTNNNAGTCCGCCAGGATGGCGCCTATGGGGGCCGCCCGGTACTTCTTGACCTCCTCCCGGTAGTCGTCCATGGGGTGGCCGGTGAGGTAGAGGCCGGTGGTCTCCTTCTCCATCCGCATCAGCTCCTGCCGGGAGAACTCCGGCAGGTCGGGCAGGGGGATCTCCGGCGGGGCGGCAGTGCCGTCCTCGCCGCCAAAGAGGTCGTACTGTCCCTCGATGGTGTTCTTCCGGCTCTTGGCGATCACGTCCAGGGTCTTTTCGCTCACCGCCAGAAGCTGAGAGCGGCGGCAGCCCATGCTGTCAAAGGCCCCGCAGCGGATCAGGTTCTCCACCACCCGCTTGTTGCAGTCCTGGCCGAACATCCGGGCGCAGANGTCGGCAAAGGAGCTGAACTGCCCCCGCTCCCTTCGCTCGGCGATGACCTGCTGGGTGAAGCCC
>CAJMXB010000074.1 GCA_905219705.1 Oscillospiraceae bacterium
TTGCAGGGGCGGGGGATGCTGGAGATGTTCATGACCGCCGTATCCCTGGCAGTGGCGGCCATCCCCGAGGGACTGCCCGCCATTGTCACCATTGTGCTGGCCCTTGGCGTGCAGCGGATGGCGGCCCGGGGCGCCATCGTGAAAAAGCTGCCTGCGGTGGAGACCCTGGGCTGCGCCGGGGTCATCTGCTCGGATAAGACGGGCACCCTGACCCAGAATAAAATGACGGTGCGCAAGCTGTGGATCCCGGAGGGCCGGGGAAGACGGGAGCTACTTACGGCGNCTGCCCTGTGCTGCGACGCCACCCTTCGGGACGGCCGGGCGGTGGGCGAGGCCACCGAACGGGCCCTGGTGGAGGCCGCGGCCCAGGAGGGGCTGGAGAAGGAGGAGCTGGAACGGGAGCTGCCCCGGAAGGGGGAGCTGNCCTTTGACTCGGAGCGGAAGCTGATGACCACCNTCCACNTCCTGCCGGAGGGAGGCTTCCGGGTGTGCGTCAAGGGAGCGCCCGACGTGCTTCTGGGCCGGTGCGCCCTGTCCGACCATTCCCGCAGGGCCGCCCTGGCGGCCAATGACGGTATGGCGAAGGATGCCCTGCGGGTGCTGGCGGTGGCCTTCCGGGACATAGAGCGGCTGCCGGCGGAGGTGAGCTCCCGTACTCTGGAACAGGAACTGACCTTCCTGGGCCTTGTGGGGATGATGGATCCCCCCAGAGCGGAGGCCAAGCAGGCGGTGGAGCAGTGCCGCAAGGCGGGGATCCGCCCGGTGATGATCACCGGAGATCACAAGCTCACCGCCGTGGCGGTGGCAGGGGAGCTGGGCATCTATACCCAGGGAGATCTGGCGGTGACGGGGGCCGATCTGGACTTCATGCCCCAGGAGCTGCTGGAGCAGGACGTGGAGAAATTTTCCGTCTACGCCCGGGTGTCCCCGGAGCACAAGACCCGCATTGTCAACGCCTGGCGGAAGAAGGGGCAGATCGTGGCCATGACAGGAGACGGGGTCAACGACGCCCCCGCCCTGAAGGCCGCCCACATTGGCTGCGCCATGGGTCAGGCGGGCACCGATGTGGCCAAAGAGGCCGCCGAAATGATCCTCACCGACGACAACTTTGCCACCATTGTCTCCGCCGTGGCCGAGGGGCGGGGCATCTACGCCAACATCAAGAAGGCCATCCACTATCTCCTCTCCTGTAACATCGGAGAGATCCTGACCATCTTCCTGGCCACTGTTTTGGGCTTCCACCAGATGCCCCTGATGCCGGTGCAGCTTCTGTGGCTCAACATGGTCACCGACGCCCTGCCCGCACTGGCGCTGGGTGTGGAGCCGGTGGAGGAGGGAACCATGGAGCGGCGGCCCCGGGACGCGGGGGAGAGCCTTTTCACCCGGGGCTTTACCTTGCGGCTGTGCTGGCAGGGGGCTATGGTGGGCCTGCTGACCTTGGCGGCCTACTTTTTGGGGGAATATGTCCTCTCCGATCCCGGAGAGGCCTATCAGGCGGCCAACACCATGGCCTTTGCCACCCTGACCCTGTGTCAGCTCTTTCACGCCTTNGATGTGCGCAGCGAGGAGCACTCTCTGTTCCATATCGNGATATTGAGTANTCCCGCCATGAACAAAGCCTTTTTGGTGGGACTTCTGATGCAGCTGGCGGTGCTGTGCCTGCCGCCGCTCCAGCGCATCTTCCAGACGGTGGACTTAAACCCGGTGGAGTGGACGGTGGTACTGGTTCTGGCGGTCACCCCGGTGGTGGTGTGCGAGATCGGGAAGCGGCTGTGGAAGGAAAAGGACAAATAAAAACCGCCGCCGNCNGCATCTGCCGTCGGCGGCGGTTTTTGTTTTCCTTATTCCCTGACCTCCCGGATGAGGACAAAGGGGGTGAGCTGCCGGTCTTGACCGGCAGGGTTGTCCCTGATNAGGNACAACNATTCCTCTCGGCTCCGATCCTTGAGTTGCTCGCCCTTGCCCAGCAGCTCCACATTCAGGTCGTTGGCGTCCACGATCATCATAACCACCCCGGTCTTCTCGAAGACCTCGTCGCAGACCTTGGCCGGGTCACTGGGTACCCGGACGCCCATGTGCTCGTACTCGGGGATGTCCTCCCCGTAGAAGCCGTCCAGGCCGGTGACCTCCTCGCCCAGCATATCGTAGAAGACCCCGCGCTTGCCCAGGAGCTTGCCGAAGCCGGCGCAGAGGGCGGCCCAGATGACCTTGCCAAGGCCGCAGATGTTGATGGCAAACTGCATCTTGACCGGAAGGCCCATACCGGGGCCGGCGGAAGTCTGGTGAACGAATTTGGACAGGAATTTGGCCCAGAAGCCGGGCTTGCACTCATCCTCCGTGACCACGCGGCCCTGGCACAGGGCGATGACCTTCTCGCTGGAGGAGACGATATCTCCCGGCTGATAGAGGGGCTTGACATACGTTTCTATCAGGTCGATATAGCTCTCTCCCACCTGGACGAAGTGGGTAGTGATGGCGTGGCGGGCGTATTTTTTGCCCCCGGCCTCAATGATGACGCTCTTTCCCTCGTTGGCGTAAAAGTCCATGGATAACGCTCCTTTTGTAACCAGAGTAATCCCTATTATAGACGGGTTGGCGGAAGGAAGCAACCCAGTTTCGCATAAAAATTTCCGCCGGGGAGAGAATGAGAAAACATGGAAGGAGGCAGCGAATGGGCTTTTTTCAGAAGCGGGCGGCCCAGGATCCGCCCCACCCGCGCCGGGAGCCCCGGCTGGCGGGGCCCCTGACGCCGGAGGCCCTGGGGCAGGTGTTTGAAAACTGCGTGGACTACAGCCGCCGANGCATTGCGGTGGGGGGCAACGAGGCCATGCGCCTGGAGCTCATTTTCATCGCCGGGATGGTGCGCATGGAGCGGGTCAGCGACTATGTGCTCCGGCCCCTGGCCCAGGACGCCGCCCTGGGGGAGCTGGGGGAGGCGGTGGCCTGGGAGAAAATGCGCTCCGGGGCCCTCTACAGCCTGTCGGTCAGCGAGGTGACCACCCTGGACAAGGCGGTGGGCGACCTTGTTGACGGCAACTGCCTGCTGATCTTCCCGGGAAAGGAGCGGGCCCTCTCCTTTAATGTGGGCACCGAGGAGAAGCGAAGCATCGGGGAGCCGGAGGACGAGGTGGCGGTAAAGGGGCCCAAGGACTCCTTTGTGGAGAACCTGCGCACCAACACCTCCCTTGTCCGGCGGCACCTGAAGGCCCCCGAGCTGCGGATCACCGAGCAGGTGGTGGGCCGGCAGAGCCTGACCCCGGTGGACATCCTGTGGCTGGAGGGCATCGCCGATCCGGACACGGTGAAAACGCTCCAGCGGCGGATGGAGGACATCGACATCGACGCCCTGCTGGCCACGGGGAATTTGGAGGAGTATATCGTGGATGATCTGGACACCGCCGTCCCGCTGGTGCAGTCCACCCAGCGGCCTGACCGGTTCTGCTATGGCCTCTGCCAGGGCCGGGTGGGGGTGCTGATGGAGGGCATCCCCCTGGGCTATCTGGCGCCGGGGGTCATAGGGGACTTTTTGCGGGCGCCGGAGGATCGCGCGGAGAACTGGATGGTGGCCACGGCCCTGACAGCGCTGCGGTGGGTCTGCCTGCTGTTGACGCTTTTCCTGCCGGGGCTCTATGTGGCCATGGTGAGCTTTCANCCGGAGATGATCCCGGCCCGGCTGGCCCTCAGCATCATGGCGGCCCGGCGGGANGTGCCCTTTTCCGCCCTCTTTGAGACCCTGCTTTTGCTGGCGGCCTTTGAGGTGCTGCAGGAGGCGGGGCTGCGTCTGCCCCAGTCTATCGGGCANACGGTGTCCATTCTGGGCGGCCTGGTGGTGGGCTCTGCGGCGGTGGAGGCCAAACTGATCTCCNCGGCGGTGCTGGTGGTGGTGGCCATCGCTGGCATTGCCGGATACACCATGCCCTCCCAGGATCTGGCGGGGGCGCTGCGGCTGTGGCGGTTTTTTGCGGCGGCCCTCTCGGGCCTGGCGGGACTGTTCGGACTGGCGGCGGGAGCGGCGCTCCTGGTGGGACACCTGGCAGGGCTGGAGAGCTTCGGAGTGCCCTATCTGACCCCCTTCACCAACGCTGAGCCCATTCTGCGCCAGCCGCTGACCGCGGACAAGCTGCGGCCGGCCCATTTGAATTCGGAAAACCGGAGGAAACAGCGATGAGGGGCTGGAAGTTGGCCTTGGCTTTAGCCCTGGCGCTGCTCGCCGGCGGGGCGGGGGCCCTGCCGGAAAGCCGCGAGATAGAGGGGTTAAAGCTGGTGGGCACCCTGGCGGTGGACGGCGGGGCGGAGACCTCCGTCACCGCCCTCACCGCCGTTCGGGCCACAGGAGAGGAAGAACCGGAGACCTTCTCCGGGACGGGGGACAGTCTGGCCCAGGCCTGCCGAAGGCTTCGGGAGGGCTCCTCCCGGCGAACCTATCTGGGTCAGACGGAGCAGCTGCTCATCGGGGAGGAAAGCGACCTGAACGCCGCGCTGGACTTCGTGCTGGTGGATCGGGAGCTGCGGATGGACACCTCCTTATATATAGTAAAGGGCCCGGCGGGGGCGGCGCTGGCCGCCTCGGCGGAGCGGGCCTCGGAGGAGACCGGAGGGCNGGATCCCCGGCGGCGAACGGTGGGAGAGACCCTGGCCCGGCTGTCGGAGGGGGAGTACGCCCTTGTGCCCGCCCTGGCGG
>CAJMXB010000075.1 GCA_905219705.1 Oscillospiraceae bacterium
CCTCCTCCTTGTAGTTCAGGATCAGGCAGAGGATCTTGCACAGCTGGGCCCGGGTCATGCTGCTGCCGCCCTGGAAGCCGGGAGTGCACTCCACAGGATACCAGCCGATATCGTCAAAATAGATCTCCACCCAGGCGTGGGCGGCGGAGTCGGGCACCACGGCGTAGCCCGAGCGGGGCACATCCACCACATAGCCGCTGACGTACCGGGCGGGGATCCCCATGGCGCGCAGCAGCAGAGTGCCCGCCGTGGCATAGTGCATGCAGTAGCCCTGATGGCTCTCGTTGAGGAACCAGTTTACATAATCTTCTCCGGCTGGCGGCGCGGGGGTGTCCATGTCATAGGTGGTGGTCTCCTCCAGCCACCAGGCCAGCTGGCTCCAGACGGTGTAGGCGTACTGGGTGCGCAGCCGGTCGATTTCCTCGTNGGTGACCTCCTCTCCGGCCCAGCTGCCGTTTTGCAGGGGGTCGCCGCCGTAGAGATAGATGCCTTCTCCGTTNGCCCNCTGNTTTNCCGNNCACTTTAGAAGCNTGGCGTAGTTCTCCGGGGAGCGGACGCCGAGAAGGTAGCGCTCCCCGTCCATTTGATCGATCCAATCCAGCAGCATCTGCCGGGTGTCCTCGGGGAGCTGGAGGTAGTGGTCGTAGACAAAGTCCCGGTAGGCCCTGGACGCCCCGGCGGAGCTGTCCTCCTGGGCGCCCAGTCCGGGCCAGTACATGTAGGGCAGATCCTCCCAGTCGGGCAGGAACTGGTAGGTGTGCTCCCAGGTCTGACCCTCCCTGTGCAGGTNGGAGTCGTCANCGAAGGAGGCCCCCTCGGGCAGTTCCGTGAGGGCATAGGGATAGTAGACGCAGCCNCCGGGGGCGGCGCTGTTTTCCNCCGTCNTGGTCTGGTAGTCCGGCTCCCTTGTCTCCATAGGCCGGTATGTGGAGGAATAGAATGGAATGTAGCTGTAAATATCCCGGGTGGCCTGGCCCAGCATCAGCTGGGGGGTGGTCTCCTNAGCCGCCAGGATANCCTCCAGCTCCCGGCGGTCGGAGCGGGACATAGGCTCCCACCGGGTGCCGGTGTACACGTCGGCGGAATAGCCCCGCAGGTAGTGCTTGCCCAGGACGTTGGTGTGCACCCGCAGGGCGGAGCGGCCGGTACGGGAGGCCCCGCCTCCGGTGAGGGAGACGTACTGGGTGGAGCCGCTGCCCCGCCACCCCAGGAAATCAAAGCGGCTGAGCACAGCGGAGAAGTCCATCCGGTTCACCGCGTTGAAGGCGTCGGCCCGGGCCTGGGCCGCCCAGGCGGGCTGACAGGGGCCTTCCACAACGGGGACAAGGCTCAAAACGAGGAGGGCGAGCAGGCTTACCCAGGCCAGGCCCAGGGCGGGCAGCCGGAGCCGGGCGGTGCCGGCGGGATCTTTGGCCGCAGTCCCGGAGGTGAGCAGAAGGGTGAGCCAAACCGCCACCAGGCTCGCCATGGGCAGGTCGTCGGGGGCCTCGGTGACGCAGAGGGCGGGAAGGATGGGCAGAAGGGTCAGCAGGAAGGTGGGCAATGTCTGCCGCAGGCAGAGAAGGCAAAAGGCCAGCGCCAGGGTATAGACCACCCCTGCCATAAGGAGCCAAAGGGTGGTGTAGACAGGCCAGACCTCCGCCGGCAGCTGGGCTACCGGCTCGATGGCGGAGATGCCGGGGATCTTTTTGGCCGCGGTGTTTACCACCCCGCACCAGATCGACGCCTCGCCCAGGAGTATGGGCTCCCAGAGCTGCCGCAGAGCCCAGCCCCAAAGCCCCAGAACCAGCACAGTCAGCGTGAGCTTGAACCGGGGCAGGGAAAAAATGACCAGCCACACCAGAGTCAACGCCCCGCAGCCTTTGAGCAGGGCCTGGTGGTCGGCCTCCAGACCGTAGACGGTGAGGACGCAGAAGGCCACGCTGACCAGGGCCAGGAAGAGAAGAAGGCCGTCAGTGAGCACGGTCAGGGGGGTCTTGCGGGCGGGGATGCGTTTCTTTACCGCTCTCATGCGCCGTCACCCCCCGTCAGGTGGAGGGAACGGCCCAGCCGGTCGGCGTCCAGGATGGACTTGCCCGTCTCCGGGGCCTGCTGGGACAGCAGAGCCTCCAGACACCGCCGCAGGTCGTCTGCCCCGGAGATGTCGAAACGGTGGGTATCGCCGCTTACCGGCTCCGCCCAGGCCATGGCGAAGGGGCGGTTTTGCGCCAGCAGGGCTCTGCCGGTGCCGGAGAGGACGTCCAGAAGACGATCCATGACCTCCGCCGTGCCGAAGCAGTCAAAGGTGAGTACGGGAAGGGGATGGATGGTCTCCAGGGTCTCCCGCACCACCAGATCGTCCCGCTTGGCGGAGAGCTTCCAATGGATGGAGTTGAGGGGGTCGCCGGGGCGGTAGGCTCTGGGGTCGTAGTCCTCTCCGGGCCCGCCGCCGGGCCGGGGCCGCAGTCCGGGAGCCTCCTGCTCGGGGAGGGGCGGCAGGTCGGCCACCTGGGACAGGGGCTCCACCCACAGCTGGGCCTCCTCCCCCCGAAACAGGGGCAGACGGAAAAGCCCCAGGCAGTCGCAGGCCCAGGCGGAGACGATCCTGCACCGGAGAAGGCCGCAGTGCGCCGTAGAGGCGGGGATCTCCGCCGCGGCGCCGGTTCCCGGCAGGAAAAAGGCCGTCCTGCGCCGGGTGGTCTGTCCCGTCAGCTGGTTGACGCTCTCCACTGTGATCCAGACCCTCATCAGGGGAAGGCCCAGGCGGCTTCCTCCGGAGACCGTCCAGACCGCCGGAGCGCCCCGCTCCACCCGTTCCGGGGCGGAGAGGGAAAAGCGGCATAGCAATACGCCGGGCAGCGCCAGCAGCACGCCCAGCAGGGGAAGGCAGACCACAGCGGGGAGGATAAGCCCGGAGAGCCAGCCGGTGTAGAAGATGCGAAAGGCCACCGCNCCGATGAAAGCCAGGGCATAGGCCAGCCACCGCCCCGGCATCAGGCCAGTCCGGGGGCCTTCACCCGCTTCAGGGCGGCGGCGGCGGGATCGGCCCCCTCCGCAAGACCCCGGCCGGTGAGCAGGAGCCGGTGGGCCACCGTGTCCCGGAAGACCAGCTGTACATCCTGGGGCAGCACGTAGTCCCGGCCATCCACCCAGGCGCAGGCGCGGGCCATGGCGGCCACCGCCAGGGTAGCCCGGGGACTCCCGCCCTGATGCACCAGGGGGTCGGTACGGGTGGCGGAGACCAGAGAGATGATGTACTCGCCCACCTCATCCTTTAAGTAGACGCAGGCTATCTCCTGACGGGCCCGCTNCANGTCAGCGGGGTCGGCCACCTGNTCCACCAAGTCCATGGGGTTGCCCTGCTGCTTGCGGCGGAGCATTTCCAGCTCCTCGGCGGGGCCGGNGTAGCCCAGGGACAGGCGGAGCATGAANNGGTCCNTCTGGGAGTCGGGCAGGGGCTGGGTGCCGGAGGCCCCCGCCGGGTTCTGGGTGGCGATGACCAGGAAGGGCCGGGGTACCGGGCGGCTCACCCCGTCCACCGTCACCTGGCCCTCCTCCATGGCCTCCAGCAGGGCGGACTGGGTGCGGGAGGTGGCCCGGTTGAGCTCGTCGGCCAGGAACNGATTGCACAGAAGGGCGCCGGGCTGGTAATCCATCTCGCCGGTGTCCTTGTTGTAAATGGAAAAGCCGGTGAGGTCGGAGGGCATCACGTCGGGAGTGAACTGTACCCGCTTATAGCGCAGGCCCAGCGCCTTGGAGAAGGCCACTGCCAGAGTGGTCTTGCCCACGCCGGGGATGTCCTCCAGCAGCAGATGGCCNCCCGCCAGAATGGCCAGCAGGGCCTTGGAGAGGACTTCATCCTTACCCACCACGGCCTTTTTTGCCTCCAAAAGCACCTTGTCCGCCAGATTATATGCCATTATGTTTGCTCCTTTTCCTCGGTTTTCCTTTTCTTGGACGAAAAAGAAGGCCGTTTTGTTTTCTTTTATTGTACCGCCGGCGAGGGAAAAAGGCAAGAAAAAGGAGTGGGAAAAGGCTTGCGTTCCCACTCTCTTTCATATTCGATCCCGCCGGGCTCACACCCGGTCAAGGGAGGCGTTGTGGATGTCGTCGTAGCCCCAGAAATCGAAGAGCACGTCGATATACTCCAAAACCTCGCCCTCCACATTCTTCCGCCCGGCGATCCGGTTGATGAGGGTGGCGAACTCCGCCCGGGACACGGCCCGGTCGGGGCGGAAGGTGCCGTCGTCATAGCCGTTGACATAGCCGGACTTTACCAGGGCGCCGATGTAGCCGATAGCCCAGTGATCCTTCACGTCGGGGAAGGATCGTTCAGCCAGGCCCGCCTCCTCCTTGTAGTTCAGGATCAGGCAGAGGATCTTGCACAGCTGGGCCCGGGTCATGCTGCTGCCGCCCTGGAAG
>CAJMXB010000076.1 GCA_905219705.1 Oscillospiraceae bacterium
GGACGGACAGGGAGCCGGAGGGGGCCACGTCAGGGGCGGCGTAGACCCCCTTTTCGTCTATCTTGGGGTAGATGACGAATTTGTCCGAGGCCATGACCACCCGGGCCACCTTGTCGTCCACCACCATCTGCCGGAAGGTGCCGTAGTCGATCTCCACGGAGTTGGTCTGCCGGTACATGGAGGAGGCGTAGTTGACAAATACGGTGATGGCCAGGGCCCAGAGCACCAGGGACAGGAGCATCATGGTATTTTTCCGCTTGGGCCCCCCGGACTGGTCGGGCCTGCGGTTATTATTCTGATNGGGCATGGAAGGTTCCCCTTTACAATTGAAGTGAAAGATATCAGCAAATATCATAGCACAAGGGATAAAAAAATACAAGGAAAGGGGTGGTAAACTTTCTATGAATAGAAAAAAGGACGGCTCTCGCCGTCCTTTTCTGTGCGGAGAAGGCTCAAAGCCCGGAACCCGCGCCGGCGGTATCCCGGACGGGGAAGAACAGGGGCTTACGCTTGAGGTAGTAGATCCCCACCAGAACGCCCCGCAGGGCGATGCCCACCGCCTGGACGGCGACCGCGTTGATCTGGTCGGGGAGATAGAGGGCGTAGATGACCAGGGTGACAAGGGAAAAGAGGAACTGCACCGCCTGGAGGATCATAAGGCCGTACCACCCAAAGGACTTCCACTGGAGAAGGCCCACAAAGGCGAGGGCGGTGAGCAGCAGCGTGGCAAAGACGGAACAGGCGTCGATGGTGGTGATCCAGTTGCCGGAGAAAAGCAGGGCGTGTTCCACAATGAGCCGCTCCATGGCGAAGAGGAAGCTCAGGGGCAGGAAAACGTAGTTCATGAACTTGTGAAACAGAAGCGGGGTGCCCAAACGTTCCGTGTATTTTGTCATGGGTCGCACTCTCCTTTCAGAATTCCACCTGGAGGGTGTAGATGTAAGCCTGGGAGCGCTGGGCATAGGTCTGGGGCGCTTCGACGCCGATCCAGCGCACCGTGCCGTCCTGTCCCACCACCGGCTGGGTGGTGGGCATGGCGGCGGCACGGAGAACGCCCTCGTCCCCCCGCTTGGCCCCCTTGCCGCTGAGAAGCTGGTAGTGGATGTTGCCGTCCGCGCTCCACATAGCCAGGAAGGCGTTGCCGCTGAGCTTCACCAACCGGGCGTGGGTCACGCTTTGCCCGTCCACGGCGGTGAGCCAGGTGAGGGTGGTCTTGTTCAGGGTGCTGTCGGTATAGGTAAGGAAGACGTTCCAGGCCGCATCCATCTCCCGGTCGAAGTCCTTCTGGGGGGCGGAGCAGNCCAGGAAGAGAAAGCCGTCCTGGGATACCTCAAAGCCGCTGCCCACGGCGTGGGTCACATTCTGCCCCGCCGGCCCCGCCAGCTCCAGAAGGGTCACGTCCCGGCTGTCGCTGCGCAGGAGGAAGGCCCTGGGGTCGCCGTCGGTGTGATCCACGGTGAACGCCTTGTCCCCGTCATACTGGACGAACTGTCCGAAGGAGTGGGAGAGGGAGGACTGGCCAGTGACCGAGACGGTCTTCATGTCCGCCGTGTCCACGGTGATGGTGACGTCGGACTGGCGGCGCTTGCCGTCCNCCGCGNCGGTGTACATCTGCCGGGCGGCGTGGAGAGTGAGCTCCCTGCCGTCGGCGGACAGGGCCAGGCGGGCCACAGTGGAGCGGAAGGGGATGACGGTGNCGCTCTCTCCCCCGGTGACTGAGGCGGCCGCGATCCGGTTCCAGTCCTTGTCGTACTTGACGATGCGCCAGACCTCGGCGGTATCCGCTTCTTCGGGATTTTCCGCCCCGAAGGCCAGGTAAAAATTGCCGTCCGCCCCGGCCAGGAAGCCGCCGAAGATGGGAAGCTCCATAGGCAGGGCCCGGGTGGAGACGGCCTTGCCCGTGGCATCGTAGCGCTCCACAAAAAACTCCGTGGGCTCCGTGGCGACGAACTGGCCGTCCTCATAGGTAGTGGCGCTGGGGGGCACCACCAGGGCGGAGAGGGTGCCATCGCCGTTGTCGATGGCGTAGTAGCCCTTGGCATAGCCGGTGAGGGCCTTGGCCGCGGAGGGGTCGGGCACCCGCAGGGCCCCGGCCCAGTCCAACTCGCTTTGAAGGGGGACGCCGGGCTTGGCAGAGGCCACCGCCGTCTCCATCATGGCCAGAATCCGGCTGACCATGACGGCGGTGGAGGGCCAATCCAGCTGGACGGTGGGGTTGAAGTTCAGGAACTCATCCCCCCGCANGATGGCGTAGGAGGCGATGCGCTCGGCGAAGGGGGCGGCCCAGTCGGGAATGAGGCCGGCGTCGGTGTAGACGGCGGGATCGTCGTCCGCGGAGACGGCGTAGCCCAGAGAGGAGAAGAAATCCAGCGTGGTACAGATCATTTTGGCCGCCTCCTGGCGGGTGAGGACGGCCTGGAAATTGCCGTAGCGCTTGCCGTCGTCCAAGTCCACCCAGCCCTCGGCGATGCCGTAGGCGGCGGCCCGGCACATCACGTCGGCCCAGTAGGAGTTGGCGTAGTTGTCGGCAAAGTAGTCGGCCCGCTTGGGCGTAATGGCGTCCAGCTGATCCACCGGCACCGCCGCGGCCAGGGCGCTGACCAGCAGATCCAGAAACTCGCCCCGGGTGATGCTCCCGGAGGAGAGGGGATAGATGTCCGACTGCCTCAGGTATTCGTNATGCTGCGCCGCCCAGTCGGGGATGGGGGCGTAGAGCGCCTCATCGGCCAGGGCCGGACAGGCCGGCAGCAGCAGGGAGAGGGAGAGAAGGAGGGCCAGTATTTTTTTCATAAGGAAACACNTTCTTAGCGAGAGTGAGAAAAGAATACCCTTATTATAACAGATGGGGAGAAAAAAGGATAGATGTAACTTTCCCCCTTTTTCTCGGCGGAAAAATATGTNATACTTGCCATAATTGCACGGGAGAAAGAGAGGACAGGCCATGGCTGACGACCGCCGGGAAAACTGGAAAGCGCGTCAAGAGCAGTCCGATGGGATCATCGAGGGCCGCAACGCGGTCATCGAGGCCCTCCGGGCCGGGACGAGCATCGACAAGATCTACATTGCCAGGGGGGAGACCGACGCCGCCCTGGGTCATATCGCCGCCAAGGCACGCGCCGCCGGCTGCGCCGTGGTGGACTGCGACCGGCGGAAGCTGGACGCCATGAGCGTCACCCACTCCCACCAGGGAGTCATCGCCGTGGCCGCCGTCCGGGAATATGTGGACGTGGCGGACATTCTCCAGATCGCCCGGGACAGGGGGGAGCCCCCTCTGCTGGTGGTCTGCGACGAGCTCTCCGACCCCCACAACCTGGGGGCGGTGATCCGTACCGCCGAGTGTGCCGGAGCCCACGGAGTCATCATCCCCAAGCGCCGCTCCGCCGGGCTGACGGCGGTGGTGGCCAAGACCTCCGCCGGGGCGGTGAGCCACGTTCCCGTGGCCCGGGTGGCCAACCTCACCGCCTGCCTCAAGGAGCTGAAGGAGCAGGGGGTCTGGGTCTACGGCACCGCCGCCGACGCCAGGCAGACCATCTACCAGGCCGACCTGAAGGGGAGCGCCGCCATCGTCATCGGCAGCGAGGGCACGGGCATGAGCCGCCTGGTGCGGGAGACCTGCGACGTGCTGCTGTCCATTCCCATGAAGGGGAAGCTCAACTCCCTCAACGCCTCTGCCGCCGCGGCCATCCTGCTCTATGAAGCGGTAAGACAGAGAATGTAAGAAGAGCGGAGCTTGCATCCTGACCTGCTCAGAGCTTGACAACGCTCTGTAAGATAAACCAAGAGAAAGGGGGGAGCTCCCCGTGGCAAAAGACCGGGACGATGACCGGCGGCAGGAGGACGAGTTCTCCCTGGACGCCATTTTGAAGGAGTTTGGCAGCGGAGCGCCTCCGGAGCCTGAGGAGCCGGAGGAGGAGACGGCCTCCCTTTCCGGAGAGACCCCGGAGGACGAGAAGGGGAGCGACTGGCGGGAGAACACGGTGCCCTTCCCCGTCCAGCCCAAGGGGGAGGCCCCCGGGCCGGAGCCGGAGCCCGCGCTGCCGCCGGAGGCCAAAGAGACCCCCAAGATCCTGGAGTTTCCGGGCCAGACGGCCCAGCCGGAGCCGGAGGCAGAACCGGAAAACCTGGTGGCGGCGGGGTTGGACAGCCTCCGCCGCAGGGCGGATGAGTTCGCGGGACATATGTACGAGGAGGCCTCCGCCGCCGTGGCCCCTGAGGTGCGCAGGGCGGAAAAGCTCATTCCCGGCGTGGATGTGGAGGAGCAAAAGGCTCCGCCGCCCGTCCGGGAGCTGAAGCCCCGAAAGAAGCGCCCCAC
>CAJMXB010000077.1 GCA_905219705.1 Oscillospiraceae bacterium
GTCGGAAAGGATCTCCGCGTGGGGGTGGGCCTCCGCCTCGGGGATGAGGGCCTCGGAGATCCAGATCTGTCCCAGGTGGAGGGTGTCCCGAATGCGAACCATCCGCAGCCGGGACCGGTCGGCCCCCACCAGGGTCTTGACCGCCGCCTGGAGGGCCAGCCTGTCGCTGTCAAAGACCATGGGCAGCTTGGCCGAGACGGTGACGCCCCCAGTGAGACAGTTGGGATAGGTCATGTCAAAGTCCATTTTCTTAAAGAGCCGCCGGGTGGTTACGTCGGCCATGCCGACCCCCATGGCCGCCCCGTGGGTCTCCTCCGTGAGGTCCAGCACGGCCACCCGCTGGGCCCGCCTGGCCCGGAGTTCTTCCGGGATGGCGGCGCCGGGGAGGTAGGTGTGGGTGATGTTGGGGTCCATGCCGGGGCCGGAGATGTTTTTGCCAATGCGATCCACCGCCAGCACGTCCAGGCCCTCAAAGAGGATACGGGGCAAATTCCCCTTGGCCTTTTCCAACAGCCTGGGCTCCTCCGTAAAGATCTCCTCTTTGGTCAGCAGGCGAAGATCACAGACCTTGTCGAAGGCGTTTTCCACCGTGGCCAGGCCCAGGATCACCTGGGTGGAACGAATGGCCCGGGCGCCGAACTCCAGGACCCGGTGGCCCATGACGGCCGGCCCGCCCCCGTGGACGGTCTCCGCCCCCTTCTGTTTGCCCAGGCCGATGGCCGCCATCTTGACAAGGCCGCTTTCAAACTCGCCCCGAAAGCCGGTGTGGGGCTTGACACGGTTGAACAGGATGATGCCGTCGGCCTCCAGGGCCAGCTTATCCGCCCAGACCGGTTCCCCGGCGTCGGTGGTATCCACCTGAACCACCTCCATGGTGGCCCGGATGGGCGCGCCCACGGTCTCCCGGGTAATGCCGTAGCCCGCCAGCAGGGCCTGCTGACCCTGGGCGGTGGCCCCGCCGTGGCTGCCCATGGCGGGAAAGACGAAGGGCTCCACGNCGGCTTCCTTTAAGAGGCGGATCAGCTCCCGGAGGAGGGGGACATAGCAGTCGATGCCCCGGCTCCCGGCGGTGATGGCCACCGTCATGCCGGGCCGAAGGAGAGCGCGGATCCTAGGGCTCTGAAACTCCAGGCGGAGGGCCTCCACCGGATCAGGGAGAGTTTCCCCGGGAAAAGTCTGGCGGACGAAGACGCCCCGGGGAAGGGCCACGTCCCGGAGCATATCGTTGACCGCGCCCATCTTACTTCAGCCCGTTGAGGACGCCCAGCAGCCCGGTGGACAGAGCGGGCACAAAGCCCACGGCCAGCAGGGCCAGGATGAGTACGGCGATAAAGGGCACCGCGGGTTTGACGATCTTGTCCATGGGCAGGCCGGTCATGGACTGGGCCACAAATACGTTGGCGCACACCGGCGGAGTGCAGAAGCCAACGGCCAGGGCCAGGGTCATGACAACGCCGAACTGGAGGGAGCTGACGCCCACCGCCTTGGCCACATTGAGCAGCACAGGGCTGAAGATGACGATGGCGGGGGTGGTCTGCATGAACATGCCGATGATAAACAGGATGCAGGTCACCAGGAACATGACCACATAGGTGTTGGTGGAGATGCCCAGGAAGAAGTTGGCGATGGCCTTGTTCACACCCAGATAGGCGAAGATCAGGCCGATGGCGGTGGCGGGCGCCACCGTNCACATCATGCCGNCGGAGAAGGTTGCGGTGGCCTTGAACTCAGCCCACAGCTGTTTAAAGGTGACCTCTTTATAGACAAAGCAGCCCACGACGATGCCGTACACNGTGGCTACCACGNCGGCCTCNGTGGCGGTNAAGGCGCCCGAGTAGATGCCGCCCAGGATGATGATAGGCATGAGCAGGGCCCACTTGGCGTCCCAGAAGCCCTTGAGGGCGGTCTTCAGACGGAATTTGTTGTCCCCCTTGATGCCCCGCTNTTTGCAGTAGATGTAGTTGACCAGCATCAGCAGAGCGCCCACCAGAATGGCGGGGACGATGCCGGCGATGAACAGATCGCCAATGGACTCGTTGTTGGTCACGCCGTAGATGACCATGGGATAGCTGGGGGGCACGATGATGTCCAGTCCGCCGGCCACGGCGCACAGGCCGGTGGCATAGTATTTGTCATAGCCGTTGCGCACCATCTCAGGCAGCATGATGGCGCCGATGGCGGCCACGGTGGCCACGGCGGAGCCGGAGACCGCGCCGAAGAACATACAGGCCAGGATGGTCACCATGCCCAGAGAACCGGTGACGCCGCCGATGCAGTTGTTGGCCGCGGCCACCAGTCGCTTGGAGATGCCGCCCTTATCCATAATGTTGCCGCAGATCATGAAGAAGGGCAGGGCGATCATGGCGGAGGAGGCCACGCCGGTATAGAAGTTCTGGGCNAGGAAGGAGGCCNAGGTCACCGGGTTGACCAAAAGCATCAGGAAGCAGGGGAAGATGAGACAAATGCCGATGGGCACGCCGATGGCGAAAAAGAGCACCATGCTGCCGAACAAAATGAGAAGATCCATAGCTTACTTCGCCTCCTTTTCTTTCTCGGCCTTTTTGGCCGCCCACTCGGCCTCCATGGCCTCCAGGTCGATGGAGGGCTTGGAGGCGCCCAGCCGCTTCTCGTCCTCGTGGGCCAGCTTATAGATGTCGCCCAGCAGCTTCAGGCTGGCGATGACCAGCACCACGGGAATGAGCCAATAGGACAGGGCCTTGGGGATGCCGAGAAGGGGAGTCTTGGAGTTGCCGATACTGCCGATCAGCTCCACGAAGGGGAAGATGAGGTAGATGTTGAAAATGATGAAGATGACGTCGCTGATGATGAGCATGGCCTTTTTCACCTTGAAGGGGACCACGTCCAAAAGGGCGTCGATGCGCAGATTCTTGCGGTAGGTGACGGCGCTGGATACGCCCATATAGGTCATCCACACGAACAGGATAATGGACAGCTCCTCCGCCCAGGTGAAGGAGTAGCCCAAAACGTAGCGGCTGATCACCTGGATAAAGAGCAGCACCATGATGGCGATGAACAGCACGGCGCTGATGTACTGGTCGATGTTGATAATAAACTTCTTCCAGTCAAAATTTTTCTGTTCCATAGCTATATTTCCTTTCTATAAGAGACGGCCGGGCCGAGGAACCGGCCCGGCCGTCAATGCCACAGATTTCAGTTCAGGNCAGACAGGGGAGCGCTTANATGCCCAGGGCGCTCATCAGGGCGTTGTAGCGGGTCTCGCCCATGATGTCCTTGGCCTGGCCCCAGCAGGAGCTGGCGGCGTCCTTGAANCCCTGGAGCNCCTCGGCGGTGGGCTGATAGATGGTGGCGCCCGCCTCGGTGAGCATGTCGCGGTACTCGCCCTCCGCCTTCTCGGCGGCGTCCTTGGAGGCGGCGGTGGCGGCCTCGTTGGCCTTGTCGATGGCGGCCTTCTGATTGTCGGACAGNCCGTTATACACATCGGCGTTCATGAACACGAAGGTGGAGGTGTAGGAGTGCCGGGTNTCGCAGATGTTGGGGTTGACCTCATAGAACTTGTTGGAGTAAATGGTGGACAGGGGGTTTTCCTCGGCGTCCACCAGCTTGGTCTGCAGAGCGCTGTAGAGCTCGCTGATGGGCACGCTGGTGACAGCGGCACCCATGGACTCCATGGCGGCGATCTGGAGCTTGTCGTTCATGGTGCGGATCTTCAGGCCCTTCATGTCGGCCACGGTCTGAATGGGCTTGGAGGAAGTGACATTGCGGAAGCCGATGGAGATGTAAGCCAGGGGCTTCACGCCCTGGACGTCGGCCTCCAGCTGATCCTTCATGGCCTGGCCGATCTCACCCTCCAGAACGGAGTGGACGGAGTCGTAGCTGTCGTAGAGGAAGGGCACGTTCAGCTCGGCAAAAGCGTTGGAATACTCCGACCAGTTGCCGGTGGTAAAGTGGGCCACCTCAAAGGCGCCGGGCTGAATTCCGTTGACGATGGCGTCGGTGCCGGAGGCCAGCTGGCTGTCGGNGAACAGATCCACGGTGATGGAGCCGCCGGACTCGGCCTGCACGGTGTCGATCCAGGTCATCAGGCCGGCGGCCATGCCGGTGTTGCGGGCTTCCAGCTCGCTGTTGGCCACGACGGAGGCCATGCGCAGCTTGACGGGCTTATCTTCGGGGGCGCCGGCCGCGGCGCTCTGGGCGGGATCGGCGGC
>CAJMXB010000078.1 GCA_905219705.1 Oscillospiraceae bacterium
GGTCTCCGCCGTGGCCGGAGGCAACCCCATGAGCGACGTGGGCTTTGCGCTGGAGGAGTTCTATAACCTCAGTGCTTCCGATCTGGAGGACTTTGTCTTCTACATGCCCGACATGAGCGCCACCACGGAGGAGATCTTCATTGCCAGGGTGAAAAGCGGCAAGCTGGACGCTGTGAAGTCCGCCTGCCAGAGCCGTCAGCAGGGGATGAAGGAGGACGCCGCCATTTACCCCTCCGCCGCCGCCTACGTGGAGAGCTCCCAGATCGTCACCAACGGGGACTGGATCCTGTTCGTGGTGGTGGCGGAGCCCGACAGTGCAGTCACCGCTTTTAACGGCTGCTTCTGACCGCCACTGTACAAAATAAGAAAAACAGGCTATACTGAAGGCGAAGGGGCGTCTGGTACGCCAGATGTCCCTTCGTCTTCTATCCTAATTCTGACCGCCGGGGGTGCTATATGGTCTTTTCCACGCCCTTTTTCCTCTTCACCTATTTTCCCATTGTCCTCATCCTCCACGCCGTAACGCCGTCCCGTTACCGCAACGCCGTACTGCTGCTGGTAAATCTGGTCTTCTACGGCTGGAAGAAGCCCGCCTACATCCTCATCATGTTCGCCTCCATCGGCATCGACTACGTCCACGGCCTGCTGGTGGAGAAGGCCAAAGGGGAGGGCCGGGACAGGCGGGCCCGGCGGTATGTGGTGCAGTCGGTGGTGTTCAACCTGGCCCTGCTGGGCTTTTTCAAGTACTGGGACTTCATCGCCCGCTCCCTTTCCGCCATAGGGCTGGGCTTCCTGCCCACCCTGGGCCTGGAGCTGCCCATCGGCATCTCCTTCTACACCTTCCAGACCATGAGCTACACCATCGACGTCTACCGGGGAGACGCCAAGGCCCAGAGAAACATCGTCAACTTCGGCACCTTCGTCACCCTCTTCCCCCAGCTCATTGCCGGCCCCATCCTGAAGTATAAGGACTTGGCCGANCAGATCGATGTGCGGGATTNCCCGGTGGAGCGCTTCGCCGCCGGCGTGCAGATCTTCACCGTGGGCCTTGCCAAAAAGGTGCTCCTGGCCAACAACCTGGGCGCTTTGTGGGATGTGTATAAGGCCATGCCGCCGGAGCAGCTCACCACCGCGGGGGCCTGGCTGGGGGCCCTGGCCTTCGCCTTTCAGCTCTACTTCGACTTCTCCGGCTACTCCGACATGGCGGTGGGCCTGGGGCGGATGCTGGGCTTTACCTTCTCCGGCAACTTCAACTATCCCTATGCCGCCCGTTCCATCACCGACTTCTGGCGGCGGTGGCNCATCTCTCTCAGCTCCTGGTTCCGGGAGTACCTCTATATCCCCCTGGGCGGCAGCCGGGTCGCCAAGGGCCGGCTGGTCTTCAACCTGATGGCGGTCTGGGCCGCCACCGGCATCTGGCACGGCGCCAACTGGAACTTCCTTCTGTGGGGGCTGTGCTACGGCGTTCTGCTGGTGCTGGAAAAGCTGGTGTGGGGAAAAGCCCTGCAAAAGCTCCCCATCCCTCTCCAGCGGCTCTACACCCTCTTTTTCGTTCTGGTGCTCTGGGTGGTCTTCGCTATTGAAGACTTCTCCCGGCTGCTGCCCTACCTGGGAACCATGTTCGCTCTGGGCGGCGCCGGAGCGGCAGACGGGGCCTTCCTCTACTATCTCAAGTCCTACCTGCCCATGCTCCTGCTGGCCGGCCTGGGCGCCNCCCCCCTGGTGAGGTCTCTCTGGGCCAGGCTCCCGGAGACGGGGCGGAAGATTTTGTGCCCCCTGCTGATGCGCTCGGCTCTGCTTTTGTCCACCGCCTACCTGGTGGACGGCACCTACAATCCCTTCCTCTACTTCCAGTTTTAGGAGGTCATCCCATGAGTAAAAAATATGCCCGGTTCCTCTCCCTTCTCTTCTGCGGCGCCCTGTTCCTGGGCTTCTCCGCCAACGCCCTCACCCCGGACAAGACCTTTTCCGATGTGGAAAACCGCACCCTGGCCCAGCGGCCCCAGGCCACTGTCAGGAACGTTCTCTCCGGGGCGTTCATGGCCGATTACGAGACCTATACCATCGACCAGTTCCCCGGCCGGGACTACTNGGTGGCGGCCAAGGCGTGGAGTGAGCGGCTCATCGGCAAGCAGGAGAACNACGGGGTCTACTTCTNCGACGGCTCCACCCTTATCACCCGCTTTGACGCCCCTGATCAGAAGCGGCTGGAGAGCAACCTGAACTATATCAACACCTTCGCTCAGAAAAGCACCGCCCCGGTCACCGTGGGGCTCATCCCCACCGCCGCCAAGATCTGGGCGGATAAGCTGCCCCAGGGCGCTCCCAACTACGACCAGGCCCTGGTCATCTCCCAGGCCCAGCAGGGCCTCACCGTTCCGGTGCAGGACTTCACCGCCGCCCTCGCCCCACACAGCGGCGAGGCCATCTTCTACCGCACCGACCACCACTGGACCAGCCTGGGCGCCTACTACGCCTACGCCGCCCTGGGCCCCACCCTAGGCTACGAGCCCCTGCCCCTGGAGACCTACACCAGAACCACCGTCTCCACCGAGTTCTACGGCACCGTCTTCTCCTCCTCCGGCGTGCGGTGGGTAGAGCCGGACGAGATGGATATTTACGTCCCGGAGGAGGGCATCACCGTGGTGTCCCACACCTATGACGCCAGCGGCAATCCCGTGGCCGAGCCCCGGCAGCTCTACGACGAGAGCTACCTGGCCAAGAAGGACAAATACTCCATGTTCCTGGGGGGGCAGCAGGCCCTGGGGGTGGTCACCACGCCTAACACGGACAAGCCCAAGCTGCTCCTTATTCGGGACAGCTATTCCGACTCCCTGGTGCCCTTCCTCACCNCTCATTTCTCTGAGATCCACCTCATCGACCTGCGCTATTACAAGCTCTCCACCTCCCAGTATATCGCGGACAACGGGATCGACCAGGCCCTCGTTCTCTACTCGGNGCCCANCTTTACCGAGTCCAGCCTNGTGTGGCTGGGCCGGTGACAGGCGGCCCGTTCCGGCCCTGAAAGGCAAAAAGAAAAAGCTCTGGATGAGATCATCCAGAGCTTTTTTACACGCCTATCTCCTTCCGGGGCGGGCCGCCCGCCGGGCGGCCCCCAGGNGCTTATTTTTCCTCCAGCTTCACCGGCCGCTTTGCCACGTTCATCGTCCGGGAGGAGCTCTTGCCCTCCGGCTTGATCTCCCCTGCCGCCATCAGCGACCGCTTGGTGAGGGCAGGCCCCACCAGCTCGTAGACCAGCACAGAGAAGAGCACCACGTTGCGCACCATGGCCCCATCCGCCAGGTTCTGGGCGGTGAGGGCCATTCCCAGGGCCACCCCCGCCTGGGGCAGGAGGGTGATGCCCAGGTGCCGCTTGATCTTGTCGCTGCATCCGGTGGCGGCGCAGCTGGCATAGGCGCCGCAGAACTTGCCCAGGGAGCGGGACAGGATGTACACCACGCCCACCAGCAGAACCAGCGGCTTGGACAGCACGCCCAGATCCAGCTCCGCGCCCGACAGGACGAAAAACAGGATGTTGAGGGGAGCCGTCCAGTGATCCACCCGCTCCATGATCTCCTGGGAGGTGTGACAGATGTTGCAGAAGACGGTGCCCGCCATCATGCAGGTAAGCAGCAGGCTGAAGCCGATGTGGACGCCGCCCACCTCAAACTCCACCATGGAAAGTCCCACCGTCAGGAAGATAAAGCCGAGGGAAAGGCTGCGCCGCTTGCTCCTGGAGTGGAAAAACTGCTCCAGATGATGGAGCAGGAAGCCTGCCAGGCCGCCCAGCACCAGGGACAGGAGGATCTCAACGACCGGCTCCACCACCACGCTCACCACGCTGACCACGCCGCTTTCCATGGCAGTGGCCACCCCAAAGGAGGCGGAAAACAGCACCAGGCCCACCGCGTCGTCGATGGCCACCACCATCAGCAGAAGGTGGGTCAAAGGGCCGTCGGCCTTATACTGCCGCACCACCATCAGGGTGGCGG
>CAJMXB010000079.1 GCA_905219705.1 Oscillospiraceae bacterium
CATCAGTCTCTCTCAAAAGGGCGGCACATTGAGAATGTGCCGCCCTTTCATTGCAGAACTTTTTCTCGCTTTTGCCAAAAAATCTTCTTCATCCTGCCTAAAATCCGGCTTCTTCCGCTCTTTTCTGCACAAATTGTAAAGAAGTTTATAGTTTTGTATTTGTGTAATATGCTATAAATTTGAGAAGGGGGTTTTGAAATGACCATTTTTGAAAACTATTCCCCTTGGATCCGATACAATCTGGAGGATTGGGGGCCGCTTACCGATCCTAAGTATCTCATCCGGATCAAAGGCAGGACGGTTCTCTACAACCAGGAGGAGGACATCTCCAATATCTATATCGTCAAAAGCGGACGTGTTCGCCTGTCCTACTTCACCAGTGACGGGGCGGAAAAAATCTATATCTTCGCCCTGGAAGGGTGCATGTTCGGCGAGGAGACCTGCTTTGAACCCGAGGCCCAATTTCTCCACGCCGCCACCATTGTAGACTGTGAGCTCTACCGTATTCCAAAGGACGAGTTTCTCTCCTGCCTTTCCATGGATATCGCCCTCAACACGCAGGTTCTCTCCTCCATGGCGCACAAGATCCATGTGCATATGGAGCATGTGCGGCGGCTGTGCTTTATGACCGCTCAGCAGCGGGTGGCCGCCGTGTTTGTGGACATGGCCCACAACTTCGGCACGCCCACCTCATCGGGGCTGCGTATCGAGCTGCCCGTCATTCAGCAGGGCATCGGAAATTTAGTCCGTACTTCCCGGCTCACCGTCAACCAGATCCTGGTGGAGTTTGAGGCCAACGGCTGGCTGGCTAAAAAGGGAAACCGCTGGATCATCTATGACCTGGATGCCATCCGGCGCATCGTCACGTCAGCTTAAAAAAGGAGGTTCCCATGANAACTGNCGCCATATTAGGCTTTGGTTGTGCCGGCTATCACNGTGCCATGTCCCTTCGCGCCGAAGNATACAAGGGGGACATCCACGTCTTTTCCGACACCGACCTGCCCCCCTATAACCCCATGCTCACCACTTATTACGCCGGTCACCGGCTGCCCTGGAAGGGCCTGTTCCCCTTCGGCACCCTCAAGGGCATCGCTAAGTCCCTGCATCTGACCTTACATACCAACTCTCCGGTGGAGCGGCTGGACTGCAAGGACCGGGTCGTCCGGCTGGCCAATGGAGAGCGCGTTCCCTTCGACGCCGCGCTCATCTCCACCGGCGCCCGGGTCTTTATCCCCCCTATCCCCGGCCTGCCTGAGAAAAATATCTATGTCATGCGCACCCCCAACGACGCCCAGGCCCTTCGCGACCGCCTGGATCGCGGAGACGTCAGGCGGGCGGTGGTGGTGGGCGCCTCCATGGTGGGCATCAAGGTGGCTGAGCTTTTTCAGCGCGCCGGCTGCCAGTGCGTCCTGGCCGACATGGCCCCCTCCCTCTTCCCCCTGGCCGCCGTGCCCGAAGTGGGCAAGGAGCTGGCGGGCCGGGTGGAGGCCAAGGGAGTANAACTGAAATTCGGCGTGGGCCTGTCCGGCATCCGGGAGACCGGGGACGGCCTGGCGGTCTCCTTCGACAAGGAAACCCTCTCCGCCGACGCGGTGGTGCTGGCCATCGGCACCCGGCCCAACCTGGATTTTCTGGATGACACCGGCCCCCAGGTGGACCGGGGGGTGCTGGTCAACGAGCAGATGGAGACCTCCATCCCCGGCGTCTATGCCGCCGGAGACTGCTCCAGCGGCTATGACATCCAAAGCGGCCGCCACCAGATCATCGGCCTGTGGGCCAACGCGGGCTACCAGGGAGTCACCGCCGCCGGGGCCATGCTGGGCCACCCGGTGCGCTACCCCGGCACCCTGCTGCACAACATCACCCACTTCATGGATATGGACTTTATCGGCTTCGGCGATGTGAAAGCCCAGGGCGAGGTCATCCGATGGCGAAACAACGGCTTTTTCCTCTACGCCATCCGCCGGGAGGGCAAACTGGCTTTGGTGAATATCGTGGATAACCACATCATCAGCGGGGTCATCAAGAGCTTTATGTCCCGCAAATTCTTGGGCAACTGTGAGCCCATCAGCCCTATGCAGCGGGTCATCCTGCTGCGCAACGGCCTCAACGAGGACGTCATCCACCTGCTGGAAAGCACCGAACTGGAAGGAGATCTCATTCATGGATAAAAAGGAACGCCTGCTGCGGGCCAAGATCCCCGGCCCCGAAACAGGCATTGAAGTGAAGCACACCATCTGCGATATCTGCTGTCCCTCCTTTCATTGCGGTATTGACGCCTATGTGAAAGACGGCAAGGTNATCAAGATCGAGGGTACCGCCGACCATCCCGTCAATCACGGCCTGCTGTGTCCCAAGGGCCTGTCCAACCGGCAATACATCTACCGCCCCGACCGGATCCGCACCCCCCTGCGCCGGGTGGGAGCGCGGGGCGAGGGGAAGTTTGAGCCCATCACCTGGGAGGAGGCCTACGCCGAGATCGCCCAGAAGCTCAACGCCATCAAGGCGGAGAGCGGGGCGGAGAGCGTGCTGTTCTACTCCNGCTACTCCAAGTGGTACCGGCCTTTCCTCCACCGCTTCACCTACTCCTTCGGCTNCCCCAACTTTCTCACCGAGTCCAGCAGCTGTATGACCTCCACCTTCCTCAACTGGTGGGTCACCACCGGCAANCCCATGTGCTCCAGCGATGTGCTCAACTCCGGGGTGTTTCTGGGCTGGGCCTTCAACCCCTACTACTCCCGGCACATCGCCGCGCTCAATGTGGAGAAGCGGAAAGCGGAGGGCATGAAGGTCATCATCGTGGATCCCCGGGTGACCCCCGCCTCCCTGAAGCTGGCGGACATCCATCTCCGGCCCCGGACGGGCACGGACGGCGCTGTGGCCCTGGGCCTGGCCCACATCCTCATCCGGGACGGCAAGACCGACCAGGAATACATCGACAAGTATGTCTACGGCTATCCCCAGTTCGCCGAATACGTGAAGGACTTCACCCCGGAGCGGGTGGAGCAGCTCACCGGCGTGCCCGCCGGACAGCTGGAGCAGGCCGCTGCCATGATCGCCGACAACCTGCCCCTGTCCATCAACGAAAGCGCCGCCCCCCTGGCCCACCACCGCAACGGCTTCCAGAACTACCGGGCCATCATGGCCCTGTCGGCCATCCTAGGCTGTTTCGACCGCAAGGGCGGCCAGATCCCCATTCAGTTCAGCTACAACTACCTCTCCGGCGGCTTCCCCACCCGGGAGGATGAATTCATCATGGCCCACCACGACCGGGTGAAGGCCCCCGCCGTGGGGGCGAAGCGGTTCCCCATCTGGAACGACTTCATCCACGAGGCCCAGGCCAACGACCTGTCCCGGCAGATCGAGACCGGTAAGCCCTATCCCATCCGGGCCATGTTCGGCATGGGCATGAACTACCGCATCTCCCCCGACGACGAGCGGCTGAAGAAGAACCTGATGGGGCTGGACTTCCTGGTCAATACCGAGCTCTTCCTCACCGACACCTGCAAGTTCTGCGACATCGTCCTGCCCGCCTGCACCTCCTTCGAGCGCAGCGAGCTCAAAAGCTACGGCGGCGGTTATCTCTACTACACAAAGCCCGTCATCGACCGGCTCTACGATTCCAGATCCGACGTGGAGATCCTCTGCCAGCTCGCCCGCGCGCTGGACTTGGACGACGAGCTGCTCACCCAGGATCCCGAGGCCTGTCTGGCGTATATCCTCCAGGATCTCCCCATCTCTCTGAAGGAGCTGAAGGCCAGCGACAAGCCGGTCAAAGTCCCCGGCGTGGAGCCCTATATCCCCGGTGCCCTGCTGGACAGGGGCCTGAACACGGAAAGCGGCAAGTTCGAGCTGTGGTCCCTGGCCATCGCCAAGCACCCCGGCTTTGACCCCCTGCCCACCTAC
>CAJMXB010000080.1 GCA_905219705.1 Oscillospiraceae bacterium
CAATAAGATCGCCCCTACCTGGCCCAATGTCAAGCTGACGCTCCGCTTCTCCCCCGCCCTGGCCTTTCGGGTCTATGATGAGTTCGATCCGGCGCAGGTCACCGCGCTGGCCGACGGTTCTTTCCGGGTGGAGGCGGAGTTCCCGGAGGACAACTGGGTCTACGGCTATCTTCTCTCCTTTGGGCCACTTATGGAGGTATTGGAGCCGGAACGGATCAGATATGCTTTGGCGGAGCTGGCACGGCAAATTATTTTTCGCTGCGAAAACCCTGACATAGGATGTCAGAATTTAGGTGCTATCATGGGGGCATCTTTTCTAAAGGAGGACGCCACCATGAACAAAGAGACCACACCCTTCTGCCAGTCCTGCGCCATGCCCCTCACCGCCCCCGACCTTCGGGGGACTGAAGCTGACGGCTCCGCCAGTCCCCACTATTGCAAATACTGCTACGATAAGGGCAAATTCACCGGGGAGATGACCATGGAGCAGATGATCGACTTCTGCGCCCCCATGATGGCCCAGGCCAGCCCCGGCATGACCGAGGAGGACGCCAAGGAGCATATGAGGACGTTTTTCCCCCAACTGCTGCGGTGGCGGAGAGAGGCAAAATGAGCTACAGACTTTCCGCCGTGACCCTCCGCGCCGACAACAGCCCCCAGGGCATGGCGGCCATCGGCCAACTCTGGGAGGATGTGCAAAGCGGTAAGATCCCCCTGCTCTTTGACAGCCAGGGCGCTTTCCAGCCGGGACTCTCTCCCATCTCCCGGTACAGCAAGTATGAAAACGGCCAGGCGGGAGCCTATGATCTGACCATCCTGACCGTCTCCGCCGGCTTTTTTGCCGAAATGGACGCAAAGGCGGCCTCCGGCCTATACCGCAAGTATGAGGCGGAAGGCGATGACCTGACTTCCTGCGCCCAGGCCGCCTGGAAACAGGTTTGGGGAGACGCCTCCCTCCACCGGGCTTATACCGAGGACTACGAGAGCACCGTTCCGGCGGAGTACGCCAAGGACGGCAAATGCCACTGCTACCTGTATATCGCGGTGAAATAACAATGTGGGGGCGGTGAAAGCCGCCCCCAAAATTTTTTCTCTTTGGGAAATGAAAACCTCCCCCTCAAACGTCTAATGGGTGAAGAAAGGAGGCGGGGGACATGGGAGAATNGGAATTTGTGCGGCAGGCTGAGGCCTTGAAGGCCCGGCTCTACCGCACCGCCCTGCTCTATCTGGGAAGCGACTCCGCCGCCGTAGACGCGGTGGACGAGGCGGTCTATAAAGGCTTTCTGGCACGAAAGAAGCTNAGGGAACCTCAGTTTTTCGCCACCTGGCTCACCCGGATCCTCATCAATGTATGCAACCAGGAACTGCGGCGGCGGAAACGGGAGACGGCGGTGGAAGAACTTCCGGAAACGGCGGCGGAGGAATTTGACGCCCTGCCTCTCAAGGAGGCGGTGGAGCGTCTGCCCCAGGATATCCGGGCGGTGATCGTGCTGCGCTACTTCACCGGCCTCACCCTGGCTGAGACCGCCCGCGCCTTAGATGTGCCTNCCGGCACTGTATCCACCCGCCAGCGGAAGGGGCTGTCCCTTCTGCGTCTTACCTTGGAGGAGGATGACACATGAATCGAAACGAGGAATATCAGGCCCTTCTCGCCCAACTGGAGGCGACTCCCGCCGCCCTGGAGGACTGCGTCGCAAAGGCCCAAAAGCGCTCCCGGCGCCACCGGGGCTGGGGAACCTCCCTGGCCTCCCTGGGGGGCGTGGCCGCCGCCTTTGTGCTGCTGGTAAATACCTCCGTCCCCTTTGCCATGGCCTGCGCCAGGATCCCCGGCCTCCGGGAGCTCACCGCCGCCGTAGCCTTCTCCCCCAGCCTGAAGACGGCGGTGGAGATCGATTACGTCCAGCTCATCGGCCAGATCCAGACGGCAGACGGTATCACCCTGAAGATGGAATATCTTATCTTTGACCCCACCCAGCTCCACTTCTTCTTCACCGTGGACGGAGGCGACTATGACAGCTTCCATGTCTACCCCAGCATCTCCGGCCCCGACGGGGAGGAACTGGAGGGCTATGGCATCACCAGCGCCATGTCCCTGCCCGGTGAGCTCTCCGACTTCGGCGTCACCTTCAACGAGGGCTTCCGGGCCCCTGAGGCCCTGAAGCTGACCTGCAGGGTGNCAGGCCACAGGGAGCGCACCGGCGTGGCTCCGGCGGACTCCTCCGCTCACGACCCCGAGACCCATAGGGAGCCGGAGGTCATCGCCCGATTCACCTTTGACCTGGCTCTGGATCCCCGGTTCACCGCTCCCGGCAGGACTCTCCCCATTGAGCAGTGGGTAACGGTGGACGGCCAGCGGCTTTTGATCCGTTCTCTGGAGATCAACCCCACCCACGCCCGGCTGACCGTGGTCTCCGACGAGGCCAACACCGCCTGGTGCAAAGGCCTGGACTTTTATCTCTCCGACGCCGGCGGCAACCGTTACGGGCCTGGCAGCCGGGCCAGCTCCGGCAGCAACCTCATCTCCTCCGGCTCCGGAGAGGAGGGGGTGGTGATCTACTATCTGGACAGTCCCCACTTTGACGGCAGGGCCCCCTACACCCTCCACATCACCGGGGCCGACTGGCTGGACAAGGACAGGGCCTGGGTGCGNGTCGACCTGGANAAAGGCGCCGCGCAGGGGCTTCCCGACGGGGTGGAGCTGGTCTCTGCCCGGCGGGAGCCGAACGGGGACGTGGCCCTCTCCTTCTCTTCCTCCGGCCACGGANACGGACAGCTGTTNTCCTGGGACTACCGGGATCCGCAGGGAAATGAGCTTCAATTCACCTCCGGAGGCTACTCCAACACTGAGGACGACGACGGCGTAAAGCGTCAGGAATATTACTTTACCCTCCCCGATTATCCCTATGACCAGGTGGAGATGAAGCTCTCCCGCACCCGCACCGCAGAGCTTGACCCGGAGGTGACCCTGGAGATCAAATGAGCTCTTGCCCCGGGGCCGGGGGCATGATATACTGGTTGANAGCTCCTGAAGGATGTGGTCACCGTGAATCTCTGCAATATCAACGAGATCAAAGCGCTTTTGTCCCGGCATGGGTTCCATTTTTCCAAGTCGCTGGGGCAGAATTTTCTCATTGAAGAATGGGTGCCCCGGGACATCGCCGACGCCTCCGGGGCAGGCCCCGGCGCGGGCGTACTGGAGATCGGCCCCGGGATCGGGCCGCTCACCGCACAGCTGGCGCAAAGGGCGGACAGGGTGGCGGCGGTGGAGCTGGACACGGCGCTGCTTCCCATTTTGACCGAGACCCTCTCCGGCTTCGGCAATGTGACCGTCATCCCCGGAGACGTGATGAAGCTGGATCTTCCCGCCCTTGTGGAGGCGCAGTTTCCGGGGCTTACCGCCATGGTCTGCGCCAACCTGCCCTACAACATCACCACCCCAGTGCTCACCCTTCTGCTGGAAAGCGGCCTTTTCTCCGCCATCACAGTGATGATACAAAAGGAAGTGGCCCAGCGGGTCTGCGCCGCTCCCGGCTCCAAGGACTACGGCGCCTTCTCCCTTCTGTGCCAATACTATGCCAAAACAGCTCTCCTCTTCGAAGTGCCCAGAGAGTGCTTCCTGCCCGCCCCCAAAG
>CAJMXB010000081.1 GCA_905219705.1 Oscillospiraceae bacterium
TTTCCGACCCCGCCCCCCTGGCCTTTGACCGGGCCGGAAATCTCTTTTAAAACGAAATCGCGAGGTGAATCTCATGCTGCGTGAAAAGGATAAAGAACTGCTGCGCAAGCTGGAACTGCCCTATCCGGCGGTGGCCATCAAGCTGCGCTTTGAAAAGCCCGACGTGCCCCACTACGACGGGGAAAAGGTGGCCTTCTGTCAGTATGTGAAATACGCCCAGGACACCGGCAGACATTTCTATATCGACGTCAATGACGACGAGTGCTACGGCAAAATGGTCATGGGCATGATCGACAAGCCCCCCGTCACCGCCAGCGGCCAGGCGGGCTACGACTTCGGCTGTTACAAGTCCCCCGTGGGCTGTCAGCAGCTCTATCAGAAGCTGCCCATTGTGGAGCCCCACACGGTAAACTATGTGGAGTACTGCCCCGCCGTGNACTGCGACTTCGATCCCGANCTCCTGTTCTTCGTGGCNGNCCTGCCTCAGGCGGACATCATCATGCGGGCCACCAGCTATATCAGCGGCGACCTGTGGGAGAGCAAGTCCAGCCCGGTGATCAGCNGCGGGTGGATGTACGCCTATCCCCTTATCTCGGGAAAGGCCAACCANATCACCACCGGCTTCTACCACGGCCTGCGCCGCCGGAAGGCCTACCCCGCCGGACTGCGGATGATCTCGGTGCCCTTCCAGAAGCTGCCCGAGTTCTTCCAGGCCCTGGAGGAGATGGACTGGACCCTGATCGCCTTCCGGGAGGACGAGGCCAGCAAGGCCGATCTGAAAGCCCGCATGACCCACTGGCAGGAGATGGCCCGGGAGAGCGGCAGCCACGTGGATCTGAAATAACGGTTTTATTCCCCGTCCGCAAATAAAAAAGGCGCCCGATCCCATTTGGGATCGGGCGCCTTTTTGGAGCTNCTGCGTGCTCCACCCGCTGGTTTTCCCGTATAGGTCAGGAGGCCACGAGGATGCGGATCCGGCCCCCGGCGGAGAGGCCGAAGCTGTCATACCAGCCGGTCAGCGTGTAGTCGGANCTGTTGATCTCTGAAAGGCTTGTAGTATAAATTTTTCCGTTGCCGCCTTTTAAAAGAACCTGGACGTTNTCGGCGATCTGATACTTTTGATTGCCGGAAACAGCATAGGTGTCGGTCAGATCGGTCAGTTTTACAGATTTGAGCTGCTTGAAGGTTTTAAAAGCTCCGCCGTCATAGAGAAGGGCCGCGCCTCCCACTGTGACGCTGTATACGGTGCTCCCGCTGATGGTCCGGCTCTCTCCATTTTGGAGATAGGTGTAGCTGCCTGAGATATTCATACCCTCGGTCACACTGTTGGCGGAGGTCACGTAGGCATAGTCCAGGGTGTCTCCTGTGGCTTCCTTCAGAATGAGCCGGTCAATGGCGCCGTTTTCGTCCAGGGTATAGTAGCGGACATCCGAACTCTTCAGCTTTGTTCCGGCCAACNGGGAGGGATAGAGCTTCATGTATATCCCTCCCTCATCCGTATCCAATATTTCTATCTTGTCAGACAGTGCGTAGCCGGCAAAACGGGTCCCATCACTGCTGAAGCTCCCCTCCAGGGTCTTTTCGGAAAGGGTTTTTATGCTCGTGCCGGTCTGGTCTGTGGACACACTGACCAGGCGGCCGGCGGCGAAGGACTTGCTGCCGGCCTGGTAAAAGGTGCGGACGATGCCGTCGGAGCAGGCCACCTTGACCTGGGTCTGCACCCCGGCGGAGGCGGAGCCGGTGGAGGCAGTGGAGGCCTGCTGCTGGGCAGACTGGATCACACCGTAATAAATGCCTTGGCTATCCTGAGCGGAGAGCACCTCCACTACCTCCCCGTTCATACCCAGCAGAAGGGTCACTGACGCCCCCTCCGGAAATCCGCCCTTGCTGGAGAGCTTATAGACGACACCGGAGGTGCCCAGGGAGTAGGACACACCCCCCACCGTCACGGAAGCCGGGGAGACCCGGTTGGGGGAGACGGCGGTGAGGGTGCCGGTGACCCGGTCACTGTAGACCCAGACGGTGTGCAGGTTTGTATTGTAGTAGTAAACATCATACTGCTTTACCTCGGACAGGCTGGAGGATGAGCCGTCCCGGTACACCGTGGCGCCGCTTTCGGTGAATGGGAGCGTCACGCTTCCGCCGGACTCCGCCACATAGGGGCCCTTCAGGTCGGCGCTGACCAGAGCGGAATAGTCCACTTCACCGCCTGTCACACTGTAGCCCAATGTAGTGCCATAAACCATATTTCCGCTGGTAGGGGCGGTCAGCAGATTATAGAAGAGGATGACACAGTCCTGCCTGGTCAAAATCTGCCCCCGACCGGCGGAGACATCATCCAGAAGGCCAACGGAGGCCGCCTTGGCCAGCTGGGCGTCGGGGAAGGTGCCCACCAGGTNGCCTGANTCANNNCCCAAAAGCCGCAGCAGTGCGGTACAGCCCTCCTCCAGGGTGATGGAGTTATCCGGCCGGAAGGTGCCGTCCACATAGCCGGTAAACCACCCCTGCTCCACCGCCAGCTTGATATATTCCCCCGCCCAATGGCCGCTTCTCANATCGGCGAACAGGGAGACGCCATAGCCCTTACCCACCGAGTCCTTATAGGCGGAGGCGGCAGCCATCATTTTGGCAAACTCCGCCCGGGACACGGGAGAAGAGAGCATCAGGTCCCCGCTTTCATTGCCGCTCAGGATCCCCAGGACCCGGATGGTCTCCAGCCGGGTATCGGCGTCTGCCGCCAGGGCAGCGGGGGATGCCATGCCCAGCAGAAGGCAGGCGGTGCAGATCAGACCGATCAATCGTTTTTTCATATTCATGCTCCTTTAATCGTAGTGCAGGGCGTCAATGGGATTGAGGACGGCTGCCTTCTTGGCCGGCAGGTAACCGAAGAGGATGCCGATGCCCACCGAGATGCCGAAGGCCGTCCCCACCGCTCCCACTGTGGGGGCCACGGTCAGGGCCGTCTCCATAAGGCCGGCCACCACCTTGGAGGCCACGGCGGAGAGGGCATAGCCCAGCAGAATGCCGATGACGCCCCCCAGGGCGCTGGTGGNCGCCGCTTCAATGACGAACTGCTCCATGATGTACCGCTCCTTGGCCCCCAGGGACTTACGGATGCCGATCTCCCGGGTCCGCTCGGTCACCGATACCAGCATGATATTCATGATACCGATGCCGCCTACCACCAGAGAGATGGCGGCAATGCCAGCCAGGACCGCCACCAGGATACTGATCATTCCCGTCATGGTCTCCAGCATTTCGGACATGCTGGTCACCGTATAGAAGGAGTCGCTTCCAAAAAAGTCCTCCAGGGCGTTCTCCAGGGCGGCCTTGCCCTCGGCGATCAGGCTCTCGTCCCGGACGGTGACGGTGTAGCTGCTCACCCCGCCGCTGAGCCGGGCGGCGGTGGAGTAGGGGAGAAACAAACAGTCGTCGCTGCCCCCCTCCTCCAGCTCCTCGGACTGCTGCTCTATGACCCCCACAATGGTAAGGCTCTGCC
>CAJMXB010000082.1 GCA_905219705.1 Oscillospiraceae bacterium
CTATCATTGAGGCCACAAGAGAAAAGTTAGCTACGGATATTTCTGTTGCTGTTAATGGTGCGAATACAGCCAAAAAGCAAGCGTCAAAGGATGCTGAAACTTGGTGGGGAACGGGAACATATACCACAAACAAAGATAATGAAAAGATAATCATTAAATATCTGTATGATCAAGGCTTGATAAACAGTGATAGTAGTATCGGACTTCCTCACGCTGACGCAACAGATATATTTAAAGATTTGTCATTTGATGAGATTGTCGAGAATCGGAATTATCTTGAAAATGCTATGAATGCAGTTCGCAAGGAATTTGGATCAGACAGTGCAGCCTTTAAGTGGCTATCAGACGCATACCAAAAGTACGCCGATTCAGTTGATCCCGCAATTAAAGCCATTGACAACGCCAATAAGCTGATTACTGATGATTTGATTTTGGCGCAACGTGCGATAGCAGACCCTACAACGCAAGACGAGTTTGATAAATTCCGTCAGACTATCATTGACAACCTAAAGCAAGATATAGACTTTGATGAGAACGGCACAATGTCTGCTGAAGGCTTGGTTGATAGTATCTTGTCAACAAGTACGTATTATCAGCAGTTTATGGAGGATTTGGGTAATTCTCTGGAAACAGCCAGTGACAAAATAGAACAGTACCGCAATAAAATAGGTCAAACGCTTTCAGAATTGTGGACTTCCGAGGATTTTAGCGACACAAAGAAGAAAATCCTCGATCTTGCACAGTCGTTTGATGGTATTACAGCAGATAATATCAAGGACTTGATTAGCGACAGTGCAGAGTTAGCGGCAGTTTTGGGTGAGGATGGTATGAGCGCACGATTCTTAGCGCACGTTCTCCAGACTGAAGCAATGGGCGGTGATGGCTTTGCACTGATTACCGATGATGCTTTAACTCTTAACGAGGCCCTTGAAGGTTTGCGTGGGCGGTTTGACGAGGTAACAGACGCAAAATCCCGTTATGATGTAGCAATGAAGGCCCCGGAGAAAGATACAGACTTCAAATCATATGCGGCAGCGTTCAAAGAACTTAATGAACAGTTTGTGGCGGGAACTACCAACAGTAACGCATTTTGGGCGGCGGCTGAATTTTTGTTCGGAGCAGATCAGCTTCAGGAATGGGGCTGGGCTGATGGGCTGGATGAAATCTATTCTGCAATGCAGAAGAATGTTGATATTTTCAAAGATGCCGATAGTGCAGGAGCAGGATTCCTTGATAGACTCTATGCCATTTCTGAAGCGGGGGAGATAAAGGCAGACGATGGATCAGTCATTGGACAGATTCAAAAATTATCTGACGGCTCCTATGATTTTGAATTTAACGAGGGAAACCTTGATGCGTTAGCTGACAAGCTGGGTATTACCAGCGAAGCAGCATTGGCCTGTATGCAAGCCCTATCCATGTATGATGATTTTAATTTCTATGATGTTGATGCCGTGATGAAAGCCGTGGAGGAAATCGGCCTTGCGTCTGACTCCATAGACGGTACAGCGGTTAATGTCGGTACGCTGACAGATCAGCTTATTTCCCTTGGCTACACCAACAAGGATATTTATGATTTGCTGAATGTTCTGCGAGAGGTTGACGGTGTTACTCTGCTGGATGCAAATGCCAATGTTGAAACTCTGGTACAAAGCCTTAGTGATCTTGGACTGGCAGCGCAGGACGGTGTAGAGGTTACAATCAATGCCGATGGCCTTGCCGAACTAATGTCACAGCTTAATTTCACAAAGGAAGATACACAGGGGCTTATCACAAAGTTGGGTGAAGCTGACGGTATCACGCTGACAAATGCACAGGGCGAGGTTATTGATCTCAATACCGCATTAGAGCATACAGATGAACTTGAATTCGCCAGCGTAACAAGTGAATTGGATGGTATCACAAATTCCGCAGATTTGGCGCAACAGGCTGTTGCTGATTTGCAACGTTCAATCAATACCCTTAAAGGCAAAACAGTTACCGTTACTGTTGATGTTCAACGTAAAAGCAGCATTTTAGGTGGTATTTTTGGTTATGCAAAAGGCACTTCCGATGCCCCGGAGGGGGATGCCCTTGTCGGCGAAAAAGGCGAGGAATTAGTACAGTCTGGTGATCGTGCTTATCTGGTTGGCACTAACGGCCCGGAAATCACTCATTTGAACGAAGGCGATATTGTCTATACCGCAGAACAGACAAAGAAAATCAAGCGAGGATCGACAATCATTAGGGGAGTAGTCCCCGCTTATGCCGGGGGACGGTTTAATACACATAAGGGATATACCTCTGTTCTACCAGATAATAAATCTTCCAACAGTACAAGCACAAGTACAAGTACAAAAACAACGACACAACAAATTAAAGATGCCGCTAATGCAACCGCAAATCTTGAGGAACAATTAGAAGAAACACTCAAAAAAATGAAAGAGTCTATTGACGATATGATAGGCGATTTTGAACACCAAATTTTCCTTATGGAGAAGAACGGTAAAAGTGCTTCTGAAATTGTTGCTGTTTACAAGCAGATGCAAGAGGCCGTTCATAATCAGGCAGAAGAATATCGTAAGCTGGGGCTTGATGAAAATTCGGATTATATTCAAGATTTGCAAAAACAATGGTGGGAGTATCAAGATAGCATTAAAGATGTTATTGTAGATGCTTATGATGATATTGTTAGTGAACTTGAAAATTCTGTAACCCTCACCGAGAATTGGCTTGATAATGCTATTGCCGATAGTGATTATAGTGCTATTGTAAAATACACTTCTGATATAGTTGACTATTATCGTCAGATGCAAGATGCAATTCATCAACAGGCAGAGTATTATCGTTCTCTTGGATATTCTAATGAGAGTGATGAAGTTAGTAAGTTGTCTGATTTGTGGTGGGATTACTACGAAAAAATTAAAGAGACTTCTGCAAACGCATGGCAACAGGTAGTAGATAACGCAAATGATGCAATAGATCAAATAACTCGTTTGTATGA
>CAJMXB010000083.1 GCA_905219705.1 Oscillospiraceae bacterium
CCCCCGAAGGACTCCCGCCCAGCGCCCAAGCGGCCCGCGCCGGCGCCCAAGCAGGGGGCCAGGAAGAACCGCTCCGACCGCCGGGGCCGGCCCATGGAGGTGACCCTCCGTCTGGGCAGCCAGAAGGATTCCACCGAGCAGCAGGGAAGTCTGATGCGCCCCTACTATTTCAATCCGGAAGAGGATTAAAAAAGAGTCCCCGCCGTGTTACACGGCGGGGGCTTTCTTTATTCCTTTACAAAATANGCGATGCCTGTGGCCCCCGGGCCTGCATGGGTGCCCACCACACTGCCGATGGCCNCCTCCCGAATGTCCATTCCGGGGATGAGGGGCTTGAAGAAGGCCTCGCACTCGGCCATGAGCTCCGGCGCGCCGGTGTGGGCGAAGGCCACGGGAAGGGNGGTGTCCACCGGCTCGGCCTCTATGCGCTTGGCCATCCA
This sequence comes from Oscillospiraceae bacterium, assembly GCA_905219705.1. Lineage (GTDB taxonomy): Bacteria > Bacillota > Clostridia > Oscillospirales > Oscillospiraceae > Vermiculatibacterium > Vermiculatibacterium agrestimuris. The sequence continues at coordinate 441 of CAJMXB010000083.1, forward strand.
CTGATAACCGCCCTTTCTCCCCCGGGATTTCCCGGCGGCCTCCACCACGCCGTCCCGGACGTTGAGGATGGGAGTCACCCCCAGCACGCCCCCCACCATGGCGGTGGCGGCGGAGATACGCCCGCCCATGCGCAGGTACTTCAGGGTCTCCACTACGGCATAAAGCCGTAGGCGGGGGATCAGCGCCTCCAATCCGGAGACGATCTCTCGGGCGGTCTTGTGCTCGTCCCGGAGCCGGGCGGCCATCTCCACCAGCAGGCCCAGACCAAAGGTGACGGTGGTGGAGTCTATGATGTGCACCCGATCCGTGCCCAGGATCTGGGCGGCGATGACGGCGGACTGACAGGTGCCGGACAGCTGGGAGGAGAGGAAGACCCCTATGATCTCGTCCCCCTGCTCCACATAGGGCTTGAACCGCTCCACAAACTCCTCCGGGTTGGTCTGGGAGGTGTGGGGCAGCTCCTGGGCGGTGCGGAGGCGGGCGTAAAACGCCTCGTTGGTCAGGTCGATGCCGTCCCGAAAGCTCTCCTGCCCGAAGTGAACGGACAGAGGAACCACCTCTACGTCCAGCTCCTTCTGGCGCTGGAGGGAAAATTCGCAGGTACTGTCGCTGAAAATACGGATCATGAGAACGTCTCCTTTTTGGAATAATTGGCCCGGCAAAAGCCGGTGAGGCCCTGGAGGGCGGAGACCAGGGTCTGGGCCTCCTCATCGCTGAGCTGAGACAGGGCCCGGTCTACCATGTCGGCGTGGAACCGGGCGTGGGCGNCGGTGGAGAGCCGGGCCTTCTCTGTGGGGAAGNTGCGCACCGCCCGGCGGTCGCTCTCGTCCCGGCGGCGCTCCAGATAACCCTTCTTCTCCAACTGGTTGAGGGCCGTGGTGAGGGTTCCCGCCGTCACCCCCTGGGCGGCGGCGATGGCGGTGGCCCGGTTATCCCGGCCCTCGTCCACCGCCCGGCACACCTGGTCGATGAGGTGAAGCTCCCGCAGGGACAAGTCCCCGCACTCCGGAGCCAGGCAATCCTCCTCCACCCGCAGGATCTCGTCAAAGACCTCCACCAAAAAGCGGTTGCAGGNCTCTCTTTTGTTCTCCACAGCCATTCCTCCCCGTCTCCACTCCGGGATATTTCTTTGAAAGACAAATTNNGTGAATATCAAAGTNACTGCAGTATACACGGAATTGCTTTGATTGTCAAGATAAATTTTCGAAGAGACAAAAAAAGCCGCCGGGAGATTTCTCCCGGCGGCCAATGGGTCGTGATGGGGTTATTCCTCTTCCTCCGCCGTGATGGCGANGTGCNGCTCGTCCAGCTGGGTCTGGGTCACCTTGCTGGGGGCGTCCATCATCAGATCCTGGGCGTTTTTGTTCATGGGGANGGGGATGATCTCCCGGATGGAGTCCTCCCCGGCCAGGAGCATGACCATCCGGTCCACTCCCGGGGCGATGCCCGCGTGGGGGGGCGCGCCGTAGGTGAAGGCGTTATACATGGCGGGGAACTTGGCCTTCACGTCGTCCTCGCCCAGGCCCACCAGACGGAAGGCCTCCACCATGATCTCCGGATCGTGGTTCCGCACGGCGCCGGAGGANAGCTCCACGCCGTTACACACCAGGTCGNACTGNTCGNCGGTGNTGGTGAGGGGGTCGATCTCGNCCCGGGCTNNTTTGTCCAGGGCCTCCAGGCCGCCGGAGGGCATGGAGAAGGGGTNGTGGCAGAACTCCAGCTCGCCGGACTCCTCCCCGATCTCGTACATGGGGAAGTCCACGATCCAGCAGAAGGCGTACTGCTCCTTTTTGAAGTGGTTGGGGCAGAATGCGCCCAGGGTCTTCACCAGCACGCCGNCGGTCTTNTGGGCGGCGCCCAGCTTCCCGGCGGACAGGCCCACGAAGGTATTGGGCTTCAGGCCCAGAGCGTCAATGATGGCCTGCTTGTTCTCCTGGACGAACTTGGAGATGCCGCCCACCAGCTCGCCGTTTTCGTCCATGCGGAACCAGTAAGCCTTGCTGCCCGCCTGCACCTCCACGTCGGCGCACAGCTTGTCGATCTGCTTCCGGGTGCCCTCAAAGTCGGAGACCACCACCGCCTTGACGGTGTTGCCGGCAAAGGGCTCGAAGCCGCACTCAGCGAGCAGCCCGGTGGCGTCGGTGACGGTGAGGTCGATGCGCAGGTCAGGCTTGTCGGAGCCGTACTTCTCCATAGCCTCCAGATAGGGGATGCGCAGGAAGGGGGCGGGGG
>CAJMXB010000084.1 GCA_905219705.1 Oscillospiraceae bacterium
GGGGATGGGGGTGGCGGAGAGGGTAAGCACGTCCACCTGGCGGCTAAGCTCCTTGAGCCGCTCTTTGTGGGTGACGCCGAAGCGCTGCTCCTCGTCCACCACCAGAAGCCCCAGATCCTTAAAATGCACGTCCTTTTGCAGCAGCCGGTGGGTGCCGATGAGAAGATCCACCCCGCCGGAGGCGAGCTGGGCCAGAGTGGCCTTTACCTGGGCGCTGGTGCGGAAGCGGGAGATGACCTCGATGTTCACCGGGTATTTGGCGAAGCGCTGCTTGGCGGAGAGATAGTGCTGCCGGGCCAGAACGGTGGTGGGAACCAGAATGGCGGCCTGCTTGCCGTCCAGCACGCACTTCATAANGGCCCGGAAGGCCACCTCAGTCTTGCCGTAGCCCACGTCGCCGCACAGCAGCCGGTCCATGGGCTTGTTCTGCTCCATGTCCCGCTTGATCTCCGCCACGCAGCGCAGCTGGTCGGCAGTCTCGGCGTACTCGAACTCCGCCTCAAACTCCTTCATCCAGGGGGAGTCGGGGGAGAAGGCGAAGCCGGGCTGGCGCTGGCGCTGGGCGTAGAGCTCGATGAGTCCCTTGGCCAGATCCTGCACCGCTTTTTTGGCCCGGGACTTCTGCCGCTCCCAGTCCCCGCCGCCCAGGCGGGAGAGCTTTTTGGTCTNGTTGGCGTCCTCGCCGCCGCCGATGTACTTGCTCACCATGTCCAGCTGGGTGGCGGGGACATAGAGCACATCCGCCCCGGCGTAGGCGATCTNCATATAGTCCGTNTCCACCCCGTCCACGGGCATTTTCAGAATGCCCTGGTAACGGCCGATGCCGTGCTGGCGGTGAACCACCAGGTCGCCGGGGGAGAGGTCGGCATAAGAGCGCAGCTTTTCCCGGTTGGTGGGGGCCTTGGCGCGCTTTTTCTTCGCCGGGGCGGCGGAGCCTTCGGTGAGGATGGCCACCTTGATGGTGGGAAGCTCCACGCCGGAGGAGAGGCCGCCGCAGCAGATCACCGCCTGGCCCGGCTGGGGGAGGGTGGAGAGCTTGAAGTCCACCGCTGAGCGCACCTTCTGCTCCCGGAGGAGGGTTTGCAGGTTGAGACACCGCTGCTCGCTGCCCGCCAGGACGATGACGGAAAAGCCGGAGGAGAGGTAGTGGTTCAGGTCGGAGACGGCGGTTTCCAGACTGACGCCGTAGGAGGGCAGCTGTTTGGCGGTCACCGGGATGAGAGTGCGGGGCCGCTGGGGATATTGGGAGGAGGTGAAGGAGTCCAGATAGGCCACCGGCCAGTCGGAAAGCTGGGCGGTGAGCTCCTCCCCAGTGGCGCACAGCCGGCCCAACTCTGCCAGCATCAGGCCATTCTCCGCCAAGGCGGTNACGTCTTCATTTAACTGCCACAGGTAGTTTTTGCACCGCTCCATGAACCGGGGGGACTCGCTGATGAGGACGGTGGCGTCACCGGGCAGATAGTCCAGCCCCGTGGTCATCTCCGGGTAGATAAGGGCCAGGTAACGGTCTACGGCGGGGAAGCTGAGGCCGTTTTCCAGCAGCTCCTTGTCCTGGTGGAGGGTGACCAGAAGCTGGTCGGGAGCGCCGCCCTTTTTCACCAGGGCGGCCAGCCGCTGGTCAAGGGCCCTGGCCAGAGCGGACGCTCCGCCGGGGGAGAGCTGGGGCAGCACCTCGGCGGCGGGGAGGATGCGGGCCTGCTCCAGCTGCTCGGTGCGCCGCTGGGTGGCGGGGTCGAAAAGGCCCATGGAGTCCACGTCATCTCCAAAAAATTCCATACGCACCGGCTGGGGATGGGCGGGGGAGAAAAAGTCCAGGATGCCGCCCCGAAGGGCAAACTGCCCCACGCCCTCCACCTGGTCACAGCGGGTATAGCCCGCGGCGGTGAGGGCTTCGGCCAGCTCGTTCAGATCGTACTGCCCCTCCGCCTTCAGCACCCGGCCCGCCCGGCGCAGAAGGGCGGGGGGCATGGTGCGCTGCAAAAGGGCCTCCGCCGGGGCCACCAGGAAGGCGAAGTCCCCCTGGGACATGGCCCACAGGGTCTCCAGCCGCCGGTGCTCCCACTGGCGGGAGACCACGGCGGCGTTGTGAAAGGTGAACTCCCGGCTGGGGAGGGTCAGGATCTCCTTGCCGGTGAGGGCCTTCAGGTCGGCGGAGAGCCGCTGGCAGTCCGCCTCGTCGGCGCACAGCACCACCACCGGCCGCCCGGACTGGGCCTGGATGGCCGCGGCGAACCAGGCCCTGTGCACCAGGGACAGGCCGGACACTGCCGCAGGGGAGGCGCCGCTGTCCAGGGCGGCGGCGAGCTGTTGAAATTCAGGCAGGGCATACAGGGCGGAGAGCAGCTTTTGCATAGAGACCTCCGAAAGAGAGGAATTTGGAAAAACGGGGAGAGAGGGGGAATGCCGAAAAGCCCCCATCCAAAAGGGAGGGGGGTGTCAGTGGGGTACAGTATATC
>CAJMXB010000085.1 GCA_905219705.1 Oscillospiraceae bacterium
GTCGCACACCGCCCGCTCTTCCCCCTCCGCCGCCCGGATGTTCTGGAATTCCTCCGGCAGCTTGTCCAGGTGCCCCATGTAATAGTCAAACAGCCGCCGCAGCAGCTCCTGGGCCTTGCCCTCCTCCCCCTTGGCCATGGGATTGAGGTACACCGAGGCGAACATGAACTCCTTCAGCTGCGCCATGGCCGCCTTCTTTTCCGGGGACTGGAGGATCTCGTTCTTCCCCTGGCTTTCCGAGATGATATCCATGACCAGGGTGTTGATGCGCTGGGCGTGGGTACTGCCCAGCTCCTGGGCCACCNCAGCGGGGATGTCCAGGGGGTAGATGACCCCTCCCCGAAGGGCGTCGTCGATATCGGCGCTCAAATAGGCGATCTTGTCGGAAAGACGCACGACGCGCCCCTCCAGGGTCTCGGCCTGCTCCCCGCCGGAGTGGCACAGGATGCCCCGGCGCACCTCGGAGGTCAGGTTGAGACCCTCCCCGTCGTTCTCCAGCCGGTCTACCACCCGCAGGGATTGCTCAAAGTGGCGAAAGCCCCCGGGCATGATCTCGTTCAAAAGCCGCTCCCCGGCGTGGCCAAAGGGGGTGTGGCCCAGGTCGTGGCCCAGGGCGGCGGCCTCGGTCAGATCCTCGTTGAGGCCCAGTCCCCGGGCGATGGTGCGGGCCACCCGGGACACCTCCAGGGTGTGGGTCATCCGGGNGCGGTAATGGTCGCCCTCCGGCTGGAGGAAGACCTGGGTCTTGTGCTNGAGCCGCCGGAAAGCCTTGCAGTGGACGATGCGGTCGGTATCCCGCTGGAAGCAGGTGCGCACCGGGCAGGGCTCCACCGGCCGCTGACGGCCCTTGGACTCGGCGGCAAGGCAGGCGAAGGGAGACAGATCCTTCCGCTNCCNCTCCTCCAGCTGTTCCCGGATGGTCATATGGCTGCGCGCCCCTTCCTTTTTTCTTCTAACTGTATATACGCCGGTGGGCTAAAAAACCCTCTTTTTTCAGAAAATTTCTCAAAAAGATCGGAAAGGCGGCTGTTTTGACACAGCCGCCTTTTTTCCTATCTTTTTTGGGGAACCGCCTTCCACTGAACGCCCACCATCCTGGGGACGCTCCCCCCGGCGGAGAGCTCTCCCACCCGCTGGGTGAAACGCTCCTCCGCCCCCTGGGGCAGAAGGGCCCGGAAGAGGATCTCCGAGCCGAACTCGTGCTCCCCCTCCGTCCCCTCCAGCGCCGTCAGCTCCAGCTTCAGCCGCTCAAAAAGAGGATAGGGGCAGGGGCACTCCACCGCCGTCCAGGGCCGCATCACCGACACGCCGGCGGCGTCCAGAGCGTCCTTGGCCGAGCGGGTATAGGCCCTGGTCAGCCCTCCGGCCCCCAGCAGGATGCCGCCGAAGTACCGGGTGGAGACGCACACCAGGTCGGTGACCTCCTCCCGCTGGAACACCCCCAGCATGGGCTGCCCGGCGGTTCCCTGGGGCTCCCCATCGTCGGAGTACCGCTCCACGNCCTCCTTCAGGCGGTAGCACCAGCAGTTGTGCCGGGCGTCGTGGTAACGCTTTTTCATGGCCTCGATGCAGGCGCNGGCCTCCTCCNCGGTCTTCACGGGCCACACGTGGCCAATGAACCGGGACCGCTTCNNGGTAAACTCCGTCTCCGAAGGGGCGGTGGGGATATAGTATTCGCTCATAGCCGCTGCCACTCCTCCCGGGTCAAGGCGTAATGGAGCTCGGTGCGCTCCTCCCCCATCAGCTCTACCCAGTTCTTTTCCGTGAAGCGGTAGAGAAAGCCGCACTTCTCCACCACCCGGCGGGACTTGTCATTGAAGTCGTAGTGCCCGCACCAGATGGTCTGAAAGCCCAGCTCCTCAAAGCCATACCGCAGCAGCTCCTTCACCGCCTCGGGCATCAGGCCCCGGCCCCAATAAGCGGGGTTCAGGGCGTAGCCGATCTCGTCGTCGGGGCCGGGCAGGCTGGTCCGGTGGCGGTCTACAAAGCCCGCCGAGCCGATGACCTTCCCCGAGGACTTGTCCACCACGGCGAACGTCCCAGGGGCTGAAAATACGGTGGCGATGATCTCCCGGCTCTCGGCCAGGCTTTGATGGGGCGGCCATCCGGCGGCGGGGCCCACCCGGGGGTCTTTGGCGTACTCGTACAG
>CAJMXB010000086.1 GCA_905219705.1 Oscillospiraceae bacterium
TCCCAGGACAACCTGCCCCCCATCGGCACCGAGGAGGTCACCTATTACTGCGTGCCCTGGGCCGACGACGAGCTCATCCCCCTGCTGGAGGAGCACGGGGTCACCCGGTTTGGCCCGGAGTATCAGGAGCCGCTGTCCCCCATCGTCTCCTTCCTGGCCTACTATATCCTGCCCACAGTTCTGATGGTGGGTCTGATGTACCTTTTGTTCCGCTCCATGTCCTCCAAGATGGGCGGTATGGGCGGCATCGGCGGCGTGGGCAAGGCCAACGCCAAGGTCTATGTGGAAAAGAAAACCGGGGTCACCTTCCGGGACGTGGCCGGCCAGGACGAGGCCAAGGAGTCTCTCCAGGAGATCATCGACATTCTCCACAACCCACAAAAGTACACCGAGATTGGCGCCAAACTGCCCAAAGGCGCGCTCCTGGTAGGCCCGCCGGGCACGGGCAAGACCCTGCTTGCCAAGGCCATCGCCGGCGAGGCCAACGTCCCCTTCTTCTCCATCTCCGGCTCCGACTTTGTGGAGATGTTCGTGGGCGTGGGCGCCAGCCGTGTCCGCGACCTCTTTAAGGAGGCCAGCAAGATGGCCCCCTGCATCATCTTCATCGACGAGATCGACACCATCGGCAAATCCCGCGACAGCCGCCTGGGCGGCAACGATGAGCGGGAGCAGACGTTGAACCAGCTGCTGGCCGAGCTGGACGGCTTCGACCCCACCAAGGGTGTCATCGTCCTGGCCGCCACCAACCGGCCCGAGGTGCTGGACAAGGCCCTTCTCCGGCCCGGACGGTTCGACCGGCGCATCACCATCGACCGTCCCAACCTGGCCGGACGGCTGGCCACCCTGCAGGTGCACACCCGGAACATCCGCCTGGCCGAGGACGTGGATCTCCACAAGATCGCCCTGGCCACCGCCGGGTGCGTGGGCAGCGACCTTGCCAACCTGGTCAACGAGGCCGCCCTCCGGGCGGTGCGCAAGGGCCGCAAGCTGGTCACCCAGGAGGATCTGCTCTCCTCCTTCGAGTTCGTCATCGCGGGCAGCGAGAAGAAAAACAGCGTCCTCACCGAGTTTGAAAAGAAGCTCGTCGCCTACCACGAGGTGGGCCACGCCATGGNGGCCTATAAGCAGAANAACGCCGAACCGGTGCAGAAGATCACCATCGTCCCCCACACCGAGGGAAGCCTGGGCTACACCCTCCTCATGCCCGAGGAGGACAAGACCAACCTGCGCACCAAGGAGGAGCTGATGGCCAAGATCACCGTCTCCATGGGCGGCCGGGCCGCCGAGGAGGTCATCATGCACACCATGACCAACGGCGCCNGCCAGGACATTCAGGAGGCCACCAATATCGCCCGGAACATGGTGGCCANGTTCGGCATGAGCGAGGAGTTCGGCATGATGGCCCTGGGCAGCGTGCGCAACCAGTACCTGGACGGAGGTTACGGCCTGGACTGCGCCCAGGACACCGCCGCCGTCATGGACAACGCTGTGAAGGCCATCCTGGACGTGTGCTACGCCGATGCGGTGAAGCTCATCGAGGAAAACCGGGACTTGATGGACAAGGTGGCGGCCTACCTGCTGGAGAAGGAAACCATCACCGGCGGCGAGATGGTGGCCATCATCGAGGGCCGGGATCCCGCCCTGGTGGAGGGGGCCTACACCTCCACGATGACGGTGCCCAAGCCCCTGCCGGGAGATATCGAGCCCCCGGCAAAGAACATCCACATCGTCAGCGAGCCGGTGGAAACCCCGGCAAAGCTTCCCGGGGAGATCCCGCCCGCGGAAGCGCCCTCCCCCGCCCCGGAGGAGCGTGCCGGAG
>CAJMXB010000087.1 GCA_905219705.1 Oscillospiraceae bacterium
AGGCTGGGGGGAGGGGGACTGGCCCATCTCCTCCAGGAGCTTGTCCAGTTCTTCTTTGTTGTAATCGTCCTTCCGGAAGGCCCGGTTCAAAACGGCACTGTACATGCCCCCCAGAAGCCCCAGCCGTTCATTGCGCTCCGCCTGGGACTCCCCCTTGGGGCCCAGGTAGAACAGTGCAGGCAGGAACATCACCGCCGCCAGGAGCACCGCCGTGACCCCAATGACCTTTCTCCGCAGCGACCACCGGGGGGTGAGCTCCTTGGGCCGCCAGCCGATCTTCCCGGCGGCCAGGATGCCCAGCACCGCCAGGAGCAGTCCCACCCAGACGCCCATGCCGATCCTGAACTGGGGAGTGACAAAACCGGCCACCGCATCCGCCTCTCCCACCAGGGCGAAATCGCTCAGCGTCAGAGGGGCGCCGTTAAGGCTTTCCTTCATCCGGTTCACCACCGCAAGGGTCACCGACGGGATGGCCAGGATGAGAAAGGCGCTCCAGATCTTCCAGATGAGCGCCAGAATGATGATCATGGCGCACAAAAGGGCCAGGTAGCACAAAAGTCCCGCCCCCAGATGGCCGAACAGCCAGCCCACGGCCTTGAAAAGGGAGGCGAAAGTGATGGTCTGCACGCACAGCAGAATGGCCAGGGGGCCCAGAAACAAGGTGGTCAGCCAGACCCATGGATTATATTTTCTCTGCTCCAGCCGCTTGCCGCCGGCCTGCCGTTTGTTCTCCATCCCGCTCCCCCTTTNTCNCTTTTTCAGGTCTTAAAAGCCCTCGTAGATAAACTCTCCGTGGCCGGTGAAGAACACCGCCACAGCGCAGAGCATGGCCAGATAGACCACAGCGGCGGCCATTTGCCCCGGAAGAGTCAGGCTCAGCCGGTGCAGCCGCTTTATGAGTTCAGCCATGGATCCATCACCTCCGTAAATACGAACGCTCCATACTCCATATTNAGGTGTCCCACATCGTGAAAGCAGTCCAGCGCCAGGCCCTGCTCCATGTCCAGCACCTGGACGCCCGCCCGCTCCATGATCTGGTCTGCCGCCTGCCGCACCTTGGCGGGGCCCTCCGGCATGGGCACCGACGGGTTCCAGGGCNGCCACACCGNCCGCAGACGNATCCCCCTCTCATNGCAGAGGGAGATGACCTCCTCCAGGGCCTCCAGGTTCCTCTGGTAGTGCTCCAGCCCCAGGCCCCAGTACANCTCCCGGTGGGTGGCCACCTTCTCGGCCATGGNCTGNTCGTNCAAAACGCCGGAGTACATGAACTTGTAGTACTCCTCATACCGGGGCAGCTCTACTCTGCCGCCGGCCTGGAAGCTCTCCCAGGCGCTCCGGCCCAGGGCCTGGAGCCGGTCGCGCTGAAAGTAGAGATAGGGCTCTAAAACGCCCCGGTGCCAGGGGTAGGTGGGGTTGGTGTCCATNCCGTCATAGAAGACGAAGTAGTTGAGCCCCAGCACAATGTCCTGCGTGACGGTGATGTCCCCCCGCTTGAGCATATCCCGCAGGTCGGTCATCACCCCGTAATCAATGCCGAAGNTGGCATACCCGGAATCGGAGGCCCACTCCACATAGGAGGAGATGACCACGGAGTTGCCGTAGNAGATCCTGTCGTAGACCTCCTGCCCTTCGTGAAACAGGATGGTCTTTTCAAAATCGTTGTGATTGAAAAGGTCGCTTCTCTCAATGACCTTGCTCCGAGTCAGGGCGGCGTCCAGGCCCGCCGCAAGCAGGCACAGGGTAAGCAAAAAGGCCCCGCCCCGGCGGAAAAACGTCCCTATCG
>CAJMXB010000088.1 GCA_905219705.1 Oscillospiraceae bacterium
GGCGCCTGGGTACCGCCCACTTCGCTCATGGTCACCCCGTTCCCTGTCAAGCCACTCACATCCGAGATGTGCAGTGTGGCCGTGAAGCTGCGCTTGGGGAAGACCACTTCCGTCTTTTCACTCTCCACGTCGGTGGGCTGGATCCCGGTCGCGGTCACGTAAATGGAGCCGCCCTTGGCAATATACTGGGCCAGATGATAGCCGCCCCACTTCTCGTAGACGTCGTTCACCTTCACATTCAACTCATAGCCCACAAAGGCGCCGTAGGTACCTGCCGCAGGCGCGGTCACGGGCTGCTGGCTTATAATGGTGATGCCCGTCAGCTCCTCAAACTGCCCCACACTGTCCCTCCAGTAGAAGGTATAGGTGGGCTGAGGATTGGTGGGAACGGCGTCGCCGGCGTTATGGAGGCGATCCACTGCCGGATCCACGCTCCGATCCATGTCGTGGAGCGTGGGCACCAGCAGGGTAAAGCTGTCGCTGCCGGTGGCCTGCGCCAGCAGCCAGCCGTCCTGGTGGGTACTGCTCAGGTCATCGGTAGAATTGTGGTTATAGCTGNTGGTGTAGACATGGGCGTGGGCCGGGTCGTAAGGCCGCGGGGTCTGCGTGCCAGGCGCATAGTGCACCACCACCTCAGCGTCCGCCAGAGGCATATTGAAATCAGGCAGAGAGGCCCCATCCGTCAGCGGGATGCTCACGGTAAAGTCCGGCGTGCCGGAGGTATTCCCCGGCATGGTCACCAGCATCTCCGCGCTCTCCACTGAGAATCCAGCGGCCGCGCCGGTCAGCAGCTCCAGGAGCTGGCCCGCAGGCACCGGATTGGAGGGCATGGGGATATGCTGTACATTGACAAGAGCGCCACCGCTGGCCGCGCTTCCATACAGTGTAAGGGAGGCGGCCCCAGCCGTCAGCTGTGCCATATTGCCGTTGAGCTCACCNCCCGCAGGCAGATCCAGCGTCAGGTACAGGTTCCTGTTCTCCGGCGGATCCTTGCTGAAGGTGACCGTGACGTCCACATCGTGCTCCACCATATAGAACTGGCTGGAGAAGCTGCCTGTGCTCCCCCACTGCACCACCTGAACCGGCGTAGTAGTGCCGGTCTCCACAGCGGTGACATGGGCGTAGTAGCCCGCCTCGGTCTCCACGTCCACGCGGATCACGTTGCCGCCATAGCCCGCCGTCCAAACCTTGTCGTGGGGGATGGGAGAGACGTCCTCGTTGACAATGACCTCCGCCCGGTTCCCCGGCCGCTGGTCGGGATCTACCTTATAGACCGTGGCAATATACATGTCATCCAGAGGATCGTCCTCGGCCTGAATGACCACGTAAATGTCCACATCGGTCTGCTGCATGACATAGTCATAACTGAACGTACCGCCGGCGCCGCTGTTGGTCAGGTTCACCGAGCCGTTCTCCGTAGTGGCCACAACACCAACCACCCGCACCGCCGCGGAGACCGGAGCAATGAGGGTATTGATGGTCTCGCTGCCCGCCAGGTTGACGATCTGATCGCCGTCCTGGTGCACCGACTGTCCGGAGGCGGCCTCAGACATGGTCACCGTACTGCCGGGCACGCCGCTGACGTCCCGGATGTGCAACGTGGCGATATAGGTCTCGGGCACGACCACCTCGGTCTTCTCGCTCTCCATGTCGGCGGGCACGCCGGCGGTGTTAGGCCCGGTGGCCGTGATG
>CAJMXB010000089.1 GCA_905219705.1 Oscillospiraceae bacterium
ACACTGCACATCTCGGATGTGAGTGGCTTGACAGGGAACGGGGTGACCATGAGCGAAGTGGGCGGTACCCAGGCGCCGGTGACGGTGGATCTGGGGCAGCTGACCGATCTGACGGCGGGCACCACGGTGCGCACCGCCATTGCGCCGCTCAATCCCAACGCCCAGGTGGCGGGCGTGGTGGCCACGGTGAACGGTTCGTCGGTGAACCTGACGGACAGCGGAAGCAACGTGTATGACTACATCATGGGCAGCGCGGATGTGGACATCTACGTGGTCATCCAGAACAAGAACGATCCTCTGGGCGATATGTACATCGCCACGGTCTATAAGGACGACCCGGACAACAAGCCCGGGAACAAGGCGGAGGTCATTGTAAACGAGGATGTGAGCCCCATCCCCCATGACAAGGTGTGGACGGGCGCTTATGAGACCAACGTGATCCGGGTGGAGGTGGAGACCGAGCCCGGGTACTATGCCATCGTGACGGCGAAGGAGGTGCCCGGCGGGGCGGATGTGCCGGTGGTGCAGNGGGCCACCCAGGGCACCAGCACCGACCCGGCGAAGAGCCAGTTCTATATGCCGGCCAGCGATGTGGACGTGACGGTGACCTTCACCACGGAGAAGCCGGCCAGCGGCAATCTGCGGCTGAGCATTGACGGCGCGACGGACAACAGGGCGGCCAACAGCGCCACCCTGGCTACAGCGGCCAACAGCGTGACGGTGAGCGGGGACGAAGCTCCGACACTGACCAAGCCCTTCCCCACGGGACAGGTGGATCCGGGGGAGACGCTGACATTGACTACAACTGCCGACACTGCCAATTACTACGCGGTGAAGGAAGCGAAGATGCAGATCACGGTGCCGGTGGGCGGCGGTGCGTCGGCGATGACGGTGACGGTGGCGGTGCCCCTGACGGATGGGGTATCTCTGCCGCTGCTGAGCATGCCTTTGGGAGACGCGGAGGTCATCGTGACGTATGAAAGCGGCGTGAAGCAGACGCCGCGGCCTTACGATCCCATCCATTCCACGGCCTACAACGGGGCCAACTACCCCAGCACAGTGGCGGACAAGAGCCAGACCCATCAGGAGGGCTGGCTGTTGGCCGTGCCCACCGGGGCGGATTCCTTCCACCTGGTGGTGCCCACCCTGCATGACATGAGCGGCGATCCGGCGGCGGACACGCTCTACCATGCGGGCTATGATCCTACGGGAGCAGAGGCCGCCCTCCAGCCCAGCTACAAGCTGTACTGGCGGGACGGCATTGGCACGTTCCACCCGTTTGCGGCCAGCGACATCACGGTGAGCAACGGCCAGTATGTGGCGGGCGCTTACAACGATGGCGCCAACGACTGGGACGGCTACGAATTCGATGTGCAGGTGGTGAGCGCCACGGCGTTGTGGGGCGGATATCAGCTGGACCAGTATTTGAAGAACGGCGGCTCCATCTACATCACGGCCACCGGGCCNAACACCGCCGGCGTGCCCGCCGACATGGAGAGCGAGAAGACCGAGGTGGTCGTGCCCG
>CAJMXB010000090.1 GCA_905219705.1 Oscillospiraceae bacterium
GATATTCACAGTCCTGCTTAATTGAAATACCAACGGTTTCAAGAGCCTGTGCCATTGTTTCAATACGCTCATTATCATTCATTGCTTGTCACTCCTTAAATCAAATCCAGAATTTCAACGCCTAAATGCTGTTCAATTAGCCGAATAATCTTGACGTTGCTAATCCAACCATCTTTGGCGGCTTTTACTGCCTTCTTTGCCAATTTAGATTTTGCATCAGGATTCAAAGTAGTAAGCATTTCCTCAACTGCTCCAACATCATTACCGCACAACAGTTTAAGATCACCACGGCTTAAATTGTTTTCAAAGTATTTCTTCAATTTCAACCTCTCCAAAACGTCATCATTTAACGGTTTTAACCATCTATCAGAAAAATATCGTTGGTGTTTCATGTTCATAAATTTAATTTGCTTGTATGTCATTTCCTGTGTATCACCGACTTCCAACCAGTTAAATGCTTCAAATGTAGCCGTACAGGTATAGTAAACATTGGGAACAAGGGCCTGTACTGTGATTTTCATATCATCATTTAAAATTTCATTTGCCATTATAAATACCTTCTTTCTATTTCGAAAATTATATATGAGGGCGCAAGCCCTCCCGCAGAACATAAGCCGCCATGCGGCGTTGTTCAAGGTAAAAATTCCTGCGTCCAAAGTAACATTGCCACTGGTAGTGTAATATTAGGTCAAATATTCTTCTTGCAAATCCCTGATTCTTGCATGAGGATCGTCTTTCATTGCATTATAAAAGATAGTCAGCTTATCCAAAACACGTTTTTTCTGCTTATCTGTCAAATCTGAATCTGCCGCTAAATCTTCAAATGGCTCCATTGCCCGTTTGTGAGTACCAGAATAAATAACATCTAAGCCAAATTCTCCACCATCATCACAACTAAGCAGGAGAATAACTTCCTCACGATAAAAAGTAATATTGCCTAATGCTGTTCTTGCCTTACTAATGATTTCATCTTCTGAAGCATCCCATCTCACAGAAAACTTATCGCAAAAGGAAAACTCTGGATGATCCATATTAAATGGGTTTTCCTCTTTTAAAAGTGACGAAAGCGGACTTTTGTATTTAGTGTAAAACTCCAATGTTCCGTCACCAACATTGTTTCTTAATGCGTTTGTCATAAATGCAAAATATGTCTTTGGCTTGTATCTATCAATATTTGTGTTCATTGCTTTACCCTCCTTATTATTTTTGTTTGCTGGCTTTCCTTATCTTCAGGCTATGTGTTGTCGCAGTTCTGACGTTGCGGGAATAGTACGTCCCCCTACGGGGGCCGTATTATAGAATAAAGTCTCATTTCCTCAAAATCCCCCGATACTCTCTGTATCTAAGG
>CAJMXB010000091.1 GCA_905219705.1 Oscillospiraceae bacterium
CATTGTCAAGGCCGCTCCCAATGTAGACAGTGCAATAGTCAGAAGGTTTGTAGCCTCCAGAAAATCAAGTATTGCCGCCCCCGCATCAATAAAACTGTTCAGCAATTCAGGCGGGAAAGTCTGCTTTGACAATGCTTCAGCGGACGCAATCAGCGTATTAAAATGTGCCTCCACGGACTCCTGATAGGCCGCAAACTTTTTCATAGCCGTACCCTCGGAGTTGGTTGCTACCTCGGCATATTCAAGAGCCTTGCCGTAGTTCTCCATCAGGATAGTAAATTTTTCTCTCTGACGTGTTCCGGCGATTGCTACTGTAATTCCTGCTCGTTCAAAGTTTGTCAGTGTACTCCACTTTGCGGCAACCTCATCCAGAACATCTTCCATATTGCGAAAATCGCCGTCTGTTTCTCTAAGAGCAATTCCAACTTTACCTAAAGCACTTTCAACATCGTTAATGGCTTCGCCTGTTTCATCATCGACAAATTTACCAATTTTGACGTTTTGCAATCTGGCAAAAATAGTCCGCATTGTTGTACCAATTTCTTCAGCCCCGCCCTGTGTAGTTTCCTTCATTACAGCCAAATATCCCAAAAGTTTGTCCATACTTACACCAGCCAAATTTGCACTACTGGCTGTTTTGGACATAGCGATTGCCAAATCTGAAGAACTGACAGCCGCATTCAAGTCAATAGCGGTCAGCTTATCAACGATCCCCGATACCTCATCAACTGCCAGCCCATAGCCTTTCATTGCGCTGGTAAGATTCTTTGTAGCCTCTGCGGAATCCATCTTGCCAACCTTTGACAGCACCATTGATTGTGCAATAAGCTGTTCAACCTCGCCAATACTCTTGCCCTGTCGCAACCATTCATCGGCGGCATCGACAACTTGTGACGTTGTTGCACCTAACTCCTTTGCCAAGGCATTGTAGCTATCCACTAAACGGGACGCATCTTCATAATTCTGCCCTGTTACCATCCGCAAATCGGTCAACTGCTGATCCAGTTCGGCGGCTGTGTGAATCATCTGCTTTGCTGTGTTCTGCAAAGTACGGAATGCCTGATTTAATAGGCCAACACTTGCAACTGTCGCCGCTGATTTCTTATTGATCGAATCCAGATTATTCCCCATTTGCTGAAGTTCGCTGTTACCTTCGACATTGGGATTAATGTTGACTTTCCCAATTTGTTTTTGCAATGCGCCTGTATAAATTTTCGGCGAAACTTGCACCTGTGAAACTGCCGCTTGAACATCTTTTTTCA
>CAJMXB010000092.1 GCA_905219705.1 Oscillospiraceae bacterium
GTGGGGGAGGAGGGCGCTCTCGCGCCGGCGGGCTGGGCGGTAGTGGGCCCCCTGGGGCTTGCCGGCTATCTGGAGGAGGACGCCGCCTTGGGCGCCATCCTGCTGGACGGCGACGGCGAGGGGGAGGTGGTGACCCTTCCCGGCGGGGCGGTAGAGCTGACGGCGGTGCGGACTTGGGCCCAAAACGGGCGGGTGAAGTGCGGCATCGAGGCCCGGCGGGCCCAGGGGGAGCCGGATATGAAGACGCTGGAGGCGTGGGGAGAGCGGATGATCTGCGCCGCTTTGGCGCCCGGCTGGGACTGCTGGGGACTGGATCGGCAGCTGGCCTGCCCGCAGTTTTGGATGTGGG
The DNA here is from genome assembly GCA_905219705.1 of Oscillospiraceae bacterium. Taxonomy (GTDB): domain Bacteria; phylum Bacillota; class Clostridia; order Oscillospirales; family Oscillospiraceae; genus Vermiculatibacterium; species Vermiculatibacterium agrestimuris. The sequence continues at coordinate 350 of CAJMXB010000092.1, forward strand.
AGCGGGCAAAGGGAACGGACGTGGGAAAACTGGACGTGGAAGTGACGGGAAGGCTGGTGGAAGGTCATGGGCCGTGAGACAGGAGGAGGCAGGTCGGTGGTCGCCGCCCTGATCCCCGTAATGCTGAGCCTGCTGGGGCCGCTGTGCCGGCNGGCGGGGCGGCTGGCCTGGCTGGCCCCGGCGGCGGCGCTGCCGGCGGGGCTTGGGCTGTGCTGGGTGTGGAAAAGGTTCGGCGGAAAAAATCTGCCCCAGATGCTGGAGGGGAGCTTCGGCAAATGGGGCGGAAAGCTGGGAGAGCTGGTCTACTTGCTGTGGGGGCTGTTCCTGCTGTCGGTGAGCGCCCGGCGGTATGCGGGGCGGCTTTTGACCGCGGCCTCCGGAGAGAACGCCCGGTGGCTTTACCTGGCGGCGGCGCTGGGCTTTGCCCTGTGGCTGGGCCGGGAGGACGGACGGGTATTCCTTCGGACGGGACGGCTGTTTTTTGGCGCGGTGGCGGCAGCCCTTCTCCTGGCGGTGGTCTTGACGCTGCCGGCCCTGGACTGGAGGAACCTGTTTCCTCCCGCTGGGTCAGACTGGACGGGCCTTCCCCGGGCGGCGCTGACGGTGCTGGCCCTGGCGGGGTATGGGGTCTACGGCCTGTGCCTGCCGGACGGAGAAAGGGGGAGCCGGTGGTCTTGGGCCATCCTGGGCTGCGGCGGCTTTACCCTTCTGCTGGCGGCGACCCTGGGAACCTTTGGCCCCGCCCTGGCCGGGCGGATGGAGGAGCCCTTCCTGCTGCTGTTAGAGGGGGCGGCGGCCCCCGGCGTCTTTTGGCGGGGAGAGGCCGCCCTGGCGGCGGTGCTCCTCTTGGCGGACATCGTCCTCCTGGCGCTTCTGACCCGGGGGTGCGGGGCGCTCTGGCGG
>CAJMXB010000093.1 GCA_905219705.1 Oscillospiraceae bacterium
GCTCGGAGGCCCACCGCTCCCCGGACAGTGGCAAAGGCGGGCAGATCATGGTTCAGGGCGGAGAGGGTCTCTCCGGTAAGGCCCATCCGGGCGCAGACCCGGCAGGCGGCAAAGACAGCGTCCCACATCCAGGGCAGCTCCTGCCACAGCCGCTGGGCCTCCTCTCCGTCCCGGCCCAGACGGAGAAGACGGCCCCGGAAGCTCTCTGCCACCCGTTCCGCCGCCGCGGGAGCCCAGGCAGGCAGGACGGCCTGCCCGCCGCCGCTTTCCAGCTCAATGCGGGTCAGCAGCACCAGCAGGTGGTCGGAGGAGATGGGCCGCCCCGTCTCATCCCAGGCGGTGAGGCGGAAGCCGCCCCAATCGGCGGAGAAGGTGGGCATTCCCCGCCCCTCCCCCCGGCTGACCTGGCAGCCCATGGCGGTAAGCGCGGCGGCCAGGACTTGATTCTCCCCGCCGGTCTTGGGTACCCACACCGACACAGGGCGCAAGGGGATCGTGGTNAGCCGGGCCCGGGCGGCGGCCTCGGCGGCATAGCTGGAGCGGACGCCGGTGATGGTCTCAAAGGCCCCCACCCTGGCCGCCGGGGCGCGGCTCCCCTCTCCGCGCAGGAGCCCGCCCTCCAGCTTGCGCTGCTCCGGGCGGCGCAGGGGCAGGCCGTCAGGGCCGAAGATGCGCACCTCGGCGGCGTCGCCGTCCTGGCTGACAAAAATACTCACGGGGATCTGGTAGGTCTTCGCCAACCAGGCCCCGGCGGAGGGACAGGGGGCGTCGTTGACCAGAGGCGTCCCCCCGGCGGCGGCCACACCGCACCCGGCGGCCCGGCCCAGCATGGCGGCAGCCTCTCCCGCCGACCAGCCCACGCCCACCTGGCCGCTTTCTCCCAGGAGCATGCCCAGCGCCAGCATGGTCTCCACAGTCACTTCCTCCCCAATATCTCCCCGGAGAACGCCGCCGCCGGAGAATTTCAAAGGGACAGTCTCCCCGGCGGTAACCTGGGAGGCAGTGGCCTTGCCCCCCTCGGGGATCCGGCGGCGGGGCCACAGCTTCACCCCGGAGGCCACGATGGCCTCCGGGCCTATTACGGCCTCCTCTCCCAGCACTGCGCCGGGATTCACCATGGCCCGGCGGTGGACGGCGGCATTTTTGCACAGGATGGCTCCGGCCACCGC